>NZ_JAACFY010000002.1:0-344995 GCF_029237305.1 Aeromonas sp. 2MA4
TGTCGACCAAAGACGGTTAATCGGGCATTTTTATGGTTGTTCACTGGGGCACCTCGGATGATTGGTTTGGTTGGCGCCTCCAGTTTTCCGGGAATGCCCCGAGTGAACAACCTACAGAGAGATCACAGTTAGCACTCAATCCGCTCGATCTGGCCGCCGCTGAGTTTGAAGAAAGCATCCTGCGGCAGGTCTTGTGACCAGGTGGTGGTGTAGTCGATGTCGGCATAGGCACCGCGCAGCATGGCGCCAAACAACCCGTGGGAAACCAAGATAGCACGATCGGCAATGCCCTCATCCTGCAGCCACTGTTGGGCCCGGCGCTGTATGCATTGAAAATCTTCACCACCAGGCGCCTGCAGATACCAGTCCGGCTGGCTGATATCAAGCTCGGGGTGAGCTGCCACCAGATCCGATACCCGGCAGCCCTCCCACTCCCCCATGTTCAACTCCACCAGTCGCTCATCCCAGACGATGCGCTCACTATCGAGCCCCAGCTGCTGGCACACCAACAGCGCCGTCTCCCGAGCTCGGCCAAGGGGGCTGGCGTAGAGAGTCCAGCGTGCGGGTTCGTCCAGCACATCGCGCAGACGAGCCCCCATGGCGGTGGCCTGCGCCTCCCCCTTGTCAGTCAGGTCGGAGTTGCAGCGCCCCTGTAACCGCTGCTCGGCGTTATAGCGGGTCTGGCCGTGACGAAGCAGATAGAGGGTTCGAGACATGGTTTCTCCAGCAAGTTCAATTAGATAAGTGGCATGAAAGGCCATGATGATAACAGATGTGCCGTACGGACACAGATACAAACGGGACAAGACGAGCAGGACCCAGGCTTCAATCGCCCGGGGCAATCCCCCAAGCTATGCGCGCTGAAACAGGGCGGCCATGAAAACCTGACCAGAGTGGGCCTGATTTTCACTGTCAGAAGGATGAGATCACTTCATTTTTTTCTTGGCGAAAAAAGTCGCATATTTTCGTTGTGCTGTGCTTTGGGTCAGGGTAATCTCGAGCAAAATATAAGACTCGAACGTTACTTTTTATGGTCACTTTGTCATAGCGCCCAAGGGGACAGTTCGACGAGAAGAAGGTCACATCATTTATCACCCGTTCAGGCGAGGAATCGCACATGGCTAGATACCAGTTTTTCTCCATTCCGGCATCCAACCGGCAGCAGTACACCTTTATCGACATGGCCTCCCCCACCTTTCTGACCGAGAAAGAGGCGCTGCTGGCGCAGGGATTCGAGGTGCAGGAAGACTTTATCGATGCCGCGAGTCGCAGTGAGGCCGTCGAGAAATACAAATCCAACTTCCTCTACGTGGCGGACGAGATGGGCAAATCAGACAGTGGCTACGCTGCGGCGATCGCCTTGATGGACGTCGGCAAGGGGTTGTTGGGCGGCAAAACGCGCTGACAAGACTCGTTGACAGAAGTCGCCAGCAGGCATCGTTAGCAGAAAACCAGCAAGAGACGATAAGTGGCCATCGCGGCAAGGTGTCCGATGGCCATGTGACGAGCAGCAGACAACCTGCGTCAGAAGCGGGCCAGTTGCTGGAGCATCTCGATCAGCTCCTCTTCGCTGCGGGGCTCGTGGGTCAGCTCCAGACTCGGGGCCGCACCTCCCATCAGCATGTAGACATGTGTGCTGCAGTGGTCATAGTGATACCACTTACCGTCGATACAAAGGTCGGTATAGCATCTCGGGTCCCTTTCCAGTTCCATAATCACATCCTTTTGTTACATACCACCCACATCACTCCTGACCGTAAAATAACCCGCCCACCACAGGTTTGATGCAGATCAAGGGAAGAGGCTGGCTGAGGCGGATATCTGCCGGATCCGGGCCCTGAGCCGCGCACTACCGCCATCCACCACTCATGAAGATGGCTGTCCGCCTCCCTGCTCTTGTGAAGGGGATGAGATGCCATCAACAAAAACGGCGCCCGAAGGCGCCGTTTTTTCATTCCCGTCTTTTTGTTTCCACCGACGGGGCGAACAAGCCAGAGGCTTATTCGTCTTCCAGATAGGCGTAGCCTTGCAGACCCAGCTCCAGCTCATCGAGCAGGGCTTTGCGGGTCGCGTCATCCAGCGCCGGGTGGGAGACGATACGCTGGTAGTTCTCGCGAATGACGGAGGGGTCGATGTTGACGTAACGCAGCAGCTGGTCGACGGTATCGCCGCGCACCACATTGCGAATGTCCATCTTGCCCTCTTCATCGAGACACACTTCCGCGCAGTGGGTGTCACCGAACAGGTTGTGCAGATCCCCCAGGATCTCCTGATAGGCACCAACCAGGAAGAAACCGACGTAGCACACTTCGTTCTCTTCATACTGCGGCATCGGCAGCGTGCTCTCGACCCCCAGACCGTCGACGTAGTGTTCAACCTGACCATCGGAGTCACAGGTGATATCCATCAGGATGCCACGACGACTGAGCGGACGATCGAGCCCGGTCAGCGGCATCACGGGGAACACCTGACCGATACCCCAGGCATCCGGCAGGGACTGGAACAGGGAGAAGTTAGCAAAGCACTTGTCGGCCAGTTTCTCGGAGAGCTCGTCGGCCAGGGCCCGGTGGTTGCGGTTGACCGGGTTGAGCATCTCTTTCAGTGCCAGACAGGTGTTCTGGTGCAGCATCTCGGCCCAGGCGCGCTGCTCCAGATTGAGCAAGCCCATGGTGTACTGGGTGTTTACATCGCCCAGATCAGCCACTGAGTCATGGAAGATCTCCAGCAAAGAGGGATCTTCACCACGCAGGTCCAGCCACCCTTGCCACATGTTCTGCAAGAGGGTCGGCGCATCCTCATCCGGCGCGCTGATGTCGCTCATCTCCACCCCTTCGGCACCAATCAGATTGGTGACCAGCACGGCGTGGTGAGCGGTCAGGGCACGGCCAGACTCGCTGATGATGGTCGGGTGAGGCAGATCAAACTCGCGGCACACATCGCCGATGCCCCACACCACGTTGTTGGCGTACTCGGACAGGCTGTAGTTGGCGGAGCAATGGCTCTGAGAGCGAGTGCCCTCATAGTCCACACCCAGGCCACCGCCGACGTCGACCACGTCGATGGGCACACCCAGACGACGCAACTCGGAATAGAAGCGACCGCACTCGCGGATACCGCCCTGAATGTCACGGATGTTGGCGATCTGGGAGCCCAGATGGAAGTGCAGCAGTTGCAGGCAATCCAGCTTGTCCAGGCTGCGCAGACGCTCGACCAGCGCCAGGATCTGGGAGGCGGAGAGACCAAATTTGGACATGGAGCCGCCGCTCGATTCCCACATGCCGGAGCCGGTGGACGCGAGCTTGGCACGCACCCCGATATTGGGCTTGATGTTGAGGCGAGCTGACTCGTCCAGCACCATTTCCAGTTCGGAGGGTTTTTCCACCACTATGTAGACCTTGTGGCCCATCAGGTTGCCGAGCAGGGCGTGGCGGATATATTCGCGGTCTTTGTAACCGTTGCAGACGATCACCGAGCCTTGCTCATGGTGATGGGAGAGCACGGCCAGCAGCTCCGGTTTGGAACCCGCTTCCAGGCCAAGCCGTGGCTTGTCGCTGTAAGACTGGCTGATGGTCTCGATGACTCGACTCTGCTGGTTTACCTTGATCGGGTAAACACAGAGGTAATCCCCTTCATAGCCTGACTTCTCGATGGCCTGACCAAAAGCGTTGAACAGTGCATCGACCCGACTCTTGAGGATGTCGGGGAAACGCAGCAACACGGGAGTGGTCAAACCGGACTGGCGCAACTGTTCGATGGCATCAGAGATGACAATGTGTGCATCAGGGCGCGATTTGTCGGGAGCGACGGTCACATGACCGGCGTCATTGATGTTGAAAAAACCCGCACCCCAGTAGGGAACGTTGTAGACCTTCAAGGAGTCCTTGCTGGACCAGTTAGTCATGGGCTATGCCTCGCAAATGAGCGACCAGTGGCCGCCTTCGTTACCCTCAATCACATCCAGACCATCGATTGCAAGTTGCGGCAAGCCAAGGCTGCCTGGTGGGATCTGAACAGCAACGAGTCATGAAAGCGCGACGGATGACCGCCTTCGTTTCACCACTTGTTACCTTCCATCACATCCAGCTATTGCACATCGCGGCAAGCCAAAGGCTGCCTGGTGGATCTTGGGAAGTAACGAGTCTTGATGTGGGGCTGGTGGCTTTACATCAAGCTCAACGGTATGCGGTGCCACCTTAATGGGGCGCCGCGGTACTTTGATGACAGACAGCATCAGCCACGCCGTCAGTTCATCATTCGGCACCATCACAACGACAAGGGAGGTTTCAAGGAAGAGAAGCGAAGGCGTCAGCACGCAAGCGTGTTGATAGACGACAACAACCACAGCCTACCCAACACCAGTGACCGCCCATGACAAGGGAAGATGATGAGCCGCTGGCTCACTCGGTCAGATGGTTAATGAGTGTCCGTTGTTCTCCCTGATACCGGAGCCTAACCGGTATTAAAGAAACCATACCCCAGCAGTGTCTGTCGTTTCTGCGTGCCTCGCCCTATAGGCGTATGATCTTTCAGGTTTCTGGTGGCGTCTGCCTGCTTCAGAGTTACCCTTGGATCGGCGCGGAGTGTACACACTTACCGCCAGCGGTGACAATAAAAAATAGTGTTCAAAAACTGCTTTTAATAAGGTGATCAAATCTTGCTGCCAGGCAGGCTGGCTCTGGGATGGCGCAGAATATTCCCCTGCGGTTGCCCCCCATGAAAAGCCTGCTGTCGGGGCATGGCAGGCTGCATGCCTTGTCAGGGGGCAGTTCAGGGGATTTCCTGTCGTTATGGCGATGACTGCGTATCAATAAAAACGCTATTTTTATGCATGAAAAATGGCAACAAACTGCCCCCTCCGACTCAATACCTCCCTGGCCGCTGCGTCAGAAAATGGGGAAAACCTGCGCTGACGCAATAAGACACGCAACCTGATTGGCCAAAATGGCCCTTCATTACCGGTTTGAAGTGTGAGGCTTGCCAATGGATACCCTGCTTGAGCGTTTTCTGCGTTACGTGACTTTTCATACCCGCTCCGATGCGACCAATCCCGCCTGTCCCAGCAGCGAGGGGCAGCTGATCTTTGCCCGGGCCCTGCGAGATGAAATGGAGCAGATGGGACTGACCCGGGTCACCCTGGATGAGCACGGCTACCTGACTGCCTGCCTGCCGGGCAACCAGCCGGATGCCCCTGCCATCGGCCTCATCGCCCACATGGACACAGCCGATTACGCCGCCGAGCAGGTGGTGCCCCAGATCATCGAAAGCTATCAGGGAGGCGATATTTGCCTTGGCAAGGGGGACGAGGTACTGGCCATTCGCCAATACCGCTGCCTGAAAAACTACCTGGGGCAGGATCTCATCACCACCGACGGTTCTACCCTGCTGGGGGCCGATGACAAGGCAGGGATCGCCGAGATCCTCACCGCCATCGACTATCTGCTGGCCCACCCCGACATCCCCCGCGGCGATCTCTGGGTCGGTCTCACCCCGGATGAAGAGATAGGCCGTGGCGCCGATCTGTTCCCCCTGGACAGATTCCCGGCCAAATGGGCTTATACCGTTGATGGTGGCGAGCTGGGGGAGCTCGAATACGAGAACTTCAACGCCGCCAGCGCCACTGTGCGCATCACGGGCAACAATGTTCACCCCGGCACCGCCAAGGGCAACATGATCAACAGCCAGACCCTGGCCGCCCGCTTTCATGCCGCCATGCCCCCCGAGCAGACTCCGGAGTGTACTGACGGTTACGAGGGCTTCTTCCACCTGGCCCAGATGAACGGCACTGTGGAGGAGAGCACCCTGCACTACCTCATCCGCGACTTTGATGATGACGCCTTCGCCGCCCGCAAGGCCCAGCTCAAGGAGCGGGTCGCCTCCCTGCAGCTGGATGCCCCCAAGGCCCGCATCGAGCTCACCCTGACCGACAGCTATCGCAACATGCGCAGCCAGATAGAGCCGCACATGCACATCGTCGAGCTGGCCAGGGTCGCCATGCTGGCGGCCGACGTGGTGCCCAAGATCAAACCCATCCGTGGCGGCACCGATGGGGCCCGCCTCTCCTTTATGGGGCTGCCCTGCCCCAACCTCTTCACCGGCGGTCACAACTTCCACGGCAAGCACGAGTTCATCCCGCTGCAATCCATGGAAAAAGCGGTCGCCACCCTGGTGGCGCTGGTACGGCTGACCTCCGCCTGGCGAGGATAACCCGGGTTCGTGCGGGGCGAGACAATGGGCTCGCCCCGCCATCACACGGTCATTTCGCGGCCAGCAAAGAGAGGGAACGAGGGTAACAGGCAGCCACTGCCACAAAATTGTTATCCTGCCCACACCAAGAAAAGGGGGAACAGGAAATGCGAGCACCGGGGTAACAAGCAGCCACTGCCACAAATTTGTCATACCGCCGACACACAGCGGGAACAGAGGCGGCACATGCTGGGGCAAAGGATCACCGGAGCCCAGCCCCATGTTCAGCGTCGATACCCTGCTAAGACAGCACCTCCCCCATCTCTCGAACAACCCAGTGCTGCGCCCCCTGCTTGGCCAGGGCCTGCGCTGGTTGCTGCACGAGAAGGCCTTCCAGCACTTTGCCAGCAGCTACCCCCATCTGCGCGGCCTCGACTTTGTCGAGCAGGCGCTGCAACAGATCGACTTTGACTACAAGGTGAGCGAGGCGGAGCTGGAGCACATACCCAGCAGCGGCCGGGTCATCATAGTGGCCAACCATCCCATAGGGTCGCTGGACGGGCTGGCCCTGCTGCGCCTGCTCGGTCGCATCCGGCCGGATGTGAAGATAGTCGCCAACCAGCTGCTGGCACAACTCACGGCGCTGCGCCCGCTGCTGCTGCCGGTCGACAACCTGAATGGCAAGACGGACAGGCGCGCCATTCTGGCCATGGGCGAGCATCTGGCCAGCGAGGGGGCCCTGGTGATCTTCCCCGCCGGCGAAGTGTCGCGACTCGGCATCAAGGGGGTGAAGGATGGCCCCTGGCAAGGGGGCTTTATCAAGCTGGCCCAACGCACCCGCACCCCGCTGGTGCCCATTCACGTCGGCGGGCGCAATGGCCTGGGATTTTATTTCGGCGCCTGGCTCAACAACGCCTGGGCAGGGCTCTTGCTGGTCAAGCAACTGTTTCGCCAGCAAGGGGGGCGCATCCCCGTCACCATAGGGGCACGCATTCCCGTCGACAGCTTTCGCGACCTCCCCGCCAAGACGGCGGCGCAACTGGTGCGCAGCCACCTCTATCGCATCGGGAGAGGTAAAAAGGGCAAGCTGGCGACCGAGGCCCCCATTGCCCAGCCGGAGGAGCGCCGTCAGCTCAAGCAGGCCATAGAGGCGTGTGAAGCCCTCGGCCACACCCCCGATGGTCAGGGGATCTACCTCTACCGGCGCCATGAACTGAGCCATTCGGTGATACTGCGCGAGCTCGGCCGTCTGCGGGAGATCGCCTTTCGCGCCGTGGGGGAAGGCTCGGGCAAACGGCGGGACCTCGATGGCTTCGACGATGACTATCACCACCTGATCCTGTGGGATCCGGCCAGGCTCGAGATCATAGGCGCCTATCGCTTCGCCCCTGTGGCCGAGCTGATGGCGAGCAAGGGGCTGGATGGCCTCTACAGCCACACCCTGTTCGGCTTTGAAGCCAGGCTGCTGCCAAGACTTGAGCTGGCCATAGAGCTGGGCCGCAGCTTTATTCAGCCTGCCTACTGGGGCAAACGGGGGCTGGACTACCTCTGGTTCGGCATCGGCGCCTATCTGGCCCGCTATCCCCACTACCGCTACCTGTTCGGACCCGTCTCACTCTCCGGCAGCCTGCCGCCAGCGGCCAAGGATCTGCTGGTGAGCTTCTATCGCCAGCACTTTGCTCCCGAGCTGACGCTGGCCCCCTCCCGTCGCCCCTATCCCGAGACGCTGCCGCTATTTGAGGGGCAGGATTACGGGACGGATCTCAAGGCGCTCAAGGCCAGGCTCGACAACCTGGGTTGTGCCATCCCCACCCTCTACAAGCAGTATTCCGAGCTGTGCGAACCGGGGGGCGTGCAGTTTATGGATTTTGGTATCGACCCCGATTTCAACCACTGCATCGATGGCCTGGTGTGGGTGGACGTGAGCCGCATCAAACCCCACAAGCGGGCCCGCTATATCGGCAGCCAGCAGATTGGCGACCAGCCCGACGGCCCCCATCAGGATGAACAAGACAGGACACCCGCTGCCACAGCGGCGCGCGCCTGAGCATACGCCACAGACAGTGACGGGCAGACAACAAACAGGGAGGCCGCCGCCTCCCTGTTTGTATCCGAATCGCTCATATCCACATTGTTATATTCGATCCCCGGCTATCACTCACCGGCGGGTTTGCGATCCGAGTGACCCAGATCCCGCTGCGGGGCAATAATGTCGCGCACCCGCTGCTTGATCTCTTTCGCCTCGGGAAAACCCTCGTCGGCTACCCTGTCCCACACCAGCACGCCATTCACCAGAATGCGAAATTCCCCCTTGCTGGCAGGCACCAGCGCCACCTCGCCAAGATCGCTGTCAAATGTGGATAGCAGCTCCTGGGCTAGCCAGGCAGCGCGCAGCATCCAGCGACAGAGGGTGCAGTAACGAATTTCGATACGGGGCTTGCTGATGGGGCTCTGTACGTCGGTCATTGAATCACTCCATAAAAATCGGCCAGCGGATGATAAACCAATAACAGCCCGCCATGCCTTGCTCAAAAAGCAGATGCACGACCTGCCTCGCTTATTGGCTGACCCCGTGAAAATCGGCCAACCAGTGGCGGGCTATGGTGCGCATGGTCGATTGCGGCAGATCGAACAGGCCGGGGGCCATGGATTGCTGCGCCAGTTGGCGCACCCCTTCGATGATCTCCGCCAGCACCAGATAGACATATTCGCCGATGACGGCGCCATGGACGAAGTTGACCGCCTCCCCCCGATTGAGCAAAAAAATCTGGCTGCCATCCGGGCGCGTCAGCGCCAGTACATGGGGGCACACCTCCTGGCTTGGCCAGGGCAACTGGGAGAGACAAAATGCAAACTCGTCATCCGCCGAGGTGACCGACGCCAGCATGGTGCCGGGGCGCAATCGCTGCAAATCGGCCAGGTCCAGCGAGCCGTTGCCGGTGGAGCAGATCACCAGCTCGGCCCGGCTGAGGGCCTCTTCTTTTCCCACCAGCTTGAAGCCGTGGGAGAGCGCCTCCACCTGGCGCAGCACATCTGTTTCCACCAGCTCCAGGTGCAAATTGCGGCACCTGAGCTCGCGGGCAATGCTGCGCCCCACCTTGCCATAGCCAAACAGGGCAGCCTGGCAGACGTTGAAGGTACGGTTGAGGGTACGGACCAGAGACTCGGCGGAATAGACAACGCTCAGGCCAATCTGGATATCCTCGGCCTGCTTGAGGGGGCTGCGCGCCACCGAAATGACAGGGGTGGCCAGCACCTCCTGCTCGTAGCGCTGATGACCATTTTCGGTCATCTCCACCACACCGAGAAAACGGGGACCGAAATACTCGCTCAGGGTCGCCTGGGTCTTGGCAAAGTAGCCACCTATATCCAGTATGATGAGCCGCTCGTGGGGGGCGACCAAGGGGGCGATATGATCGATCACCCCCTGCGGCGCATTGGTCCACTGCCGGTTCAATGGCAGCACGGGATAGTGCTGCTGGGCCCAGGTCAGAGTCGGTCCGTGTACTGACTTGGGTTTGGGCAAGATGGCGCCGATCCGCCCGATTTGCGCGAGGGCCTGGATAAACTGGGGGCGATCGGGAAGCAGATGGGTAACCAGCAGGATGCAGAGACCGTCGAGACGTCCCTGCTCGGTGAAATGGCGAAAAAACAGATGCTCAGATCCTTGACTGCGCAACTGTGGCCTCCTTAGCGCGCCGCAAACATGCAGGCAAACAAAACCCGGCATGACCGGGTTCTGTGTGTGTCCAGATAATTGAAAATCCTTTTTATCTGAAACCACCAAGTGGCTCAATCTTTATCTGTACAGACTATGACGAGGTCGGCAACTTTAGCGTTAATAGCCTGTTTTTTATGCTAAAAATCAGTAAAGAGAGGCCTCGGGCCACACCTTCCACAGACTCAACCCCGTGCCCGCACCCGCCAGCAGGATCAGCACAAGCCAGCGCTGTAGCCAAGGTTTGTTGCGCAGGGTCCACTCCAGCAGGGGCAGCAGCCAGACCGGCAGCAAGACAGTGAGTGGTACTTCCACATACTGCCAGGCAAGCATCTGCATAAAAGCGAGCGCCAGGGCCAGGGCCGCAGGGGTGGCGGTCACACCCGCAAACACAGCGATCAGGGCACGGAAACCGGCAAAGGCAGCGAGCGCCCCGGCCAGCTGGGCAATCAGCAGGCTGCCATCGATACCGATCACCAGCGCCAACCAGATAAAGCCAAGGGCAAAGCCCAGCCCTTCCCGGCTGTCACCACGCAGATCAGTACAGCCAACCCAGACGATGGCAGGCAGCAGCGCCAGCCAGATCCGCGGTTCACTGGTCAGCACAGAGGCGAGCCCCTGCCACCACACCAGGGCACCGAGCCCCGCGAACAGCAACAACGCGGCCCGCTTGTCTGCCAGTTGCGCAGCAATCGCTGGCACCAGCAAGGCCAGTGGCAGCCACTGCCACGCCTTGACCGGCACGCCATAGACGCCACCCAGCAAGCAGCCCACCAGCCAGAGCGCCAGGGCCCCCCACAGATACCCGAGTCGTGGCCAGCGCCATGACAGCAAAGCGGCCCCCAAAGGGGCCGCCAGGGTTTGTAACAAGAGTGCTGCGCCCATTACTTGCGCACACCTTCGACGAACAGATTGATGCTCATCTCGTCCGGGATACCCGGCAACATGTAGTTCACGCCAAAGTCGCTGCGCTTGATGGTGGTAGACGCATTGAAGCCGCTGCGATAGCCGCCCCAGGGATCCTTGCCTTCACCAATCTTGACCAGGTCAAACGCCACTTCCTTGGCAACGCCGTGCAGGGTCAGGGTACCTTTCAATACGCCCTTCTCCTTGGTCCCTTCATACGCTGTGCTGACGAAGGTCATCTTGGGGTACTGCTTGACGTCCAGAAAATCGGGGCTGCGCAGGTGTTTGTCGCGGGCTTCATGGTTGGAGTCCACGCTGGCGGCATCGATCTCGAAGCTCGCCTTGGCCGCTGCCGGGTTGGCATCGTCCATGCTAAAGGTGCCGCTGAAGGTGTTGAAACGGCCTACCAGCTCGGAGAAGCCGAGGTGCCCCACCTTGAACTGGACTGTGGTGTGAGCCGCATCGACGTCGTAATCGGCCGCCATCAGGGGAGCCGCCATAAACAGGCAGGAGGCCAGCAGGGCCTGAGTCATTTTCATCCGTTCGTTCCTTCATATTGGGGGTTCACAACAACAACCAAGATGCTAACCTCCATATCGGAATAGATAATCAGCGATTTATTAAAATAATTATCAACTGAGAGTGAAAGATGGACCAGATAGCCGCCATGCGCACCTTCATCAAGGTGGTGGAATGTCAGAGTTTTACCAAGGCCGCCAACCAGCTCGGCATCTCGGTCGCCATGACCTCCAAGCTGATGCAGCAACTGGAGGAGTCCCTCTCCACACGCTTGCTGTCGCGCACCACCCGTCAGGTCAACCCCACTGAGGCGGGACAGTTCTACTACCAGCGCTCCCAGGCTCTGCTGGCAGAGCTGGAAGAGACCCACAGCCAGCTCACCCGCAACAACCAGCAGCCCCAGGGCACCCTCAAGCTGTCGGTGCCGATGGACTTTGGCTACCTGCATCTCTCCCCTGCCCTGCCGCTGTTTCGTGAACGCTTCCCGGATCTGAAACTGGAAATAGAGTACAGCGACCGGCGGGTGGCTCTGGTGGAAGAGGGGTTCGATCTGGCGCTGCGCATCGGCAACCTGCCGGACTCCTCTCTGGTCGCCAAGCCGCTGGCCATGATGAAGCTGGAGGTGTGTGCCAGCCCCACCTATCTGGCCCGCAGGGGCACCCCGAACAGCCCCGAGGATCTCAAGCAGCACGACTGCCTCATCTATACCCTGACCCAGCCTGACTGGGTCTTCAAGCAGGGAGGAGAACAGCTGAGCGTGCGCCCGCAGGGGCCGCTTCGCGCCAACAATGGCGTAGCCCTGACCCGGGCCGCCTGCGATCATCAGGGCATTATCTTGCAGCCCACCTTCATCGTCGGGGATGCGCTGCGTTCGGGGGAGCTGGTCCCCTTGCTGCCGGAGTGGGAGAAGGGGCAGGTGGGGCTCTATGCCCTCTACCCCCATCGCAGATTCGTCTCCGGCAAGGTGCGCTGCTTTATCGAGTTCGTGCAGGAGCGCTACCTGGCGCCTCACTACTGGGATCGCAAAGCGTGAGCCTATGCCGGATTTATGATGCAGAGGAGTCGGACTGTGGGGATGCGGGTGCGGCGGGCAACGGCAGCTCGGCCACCAGCAGTTGATCGGTCTGCGTTATTTGCCAGCGCGGCAGACGGCGCTGCAAGGTGGCGACTTGTTCCTCGCCGAGGGCATAGGGCAGCGTGATGTGCAGGCAGTGGCAATCGAGCATGCCGGCCAGCTGCAATATCAGAATGAGGTTGGCCTCATCCGTCTTGTGCTTGTTGATGCGCTTGCCAATCTCATGGCGAAAGTGGGTCTCGGGATCCTGGGTCATCGCTTGCCAGCCATAGCCAAACAGCGGCATGAAGGCGCTGATCACGCCAAGGGCGGTGAGCGGCCGCTTGGGAGGATGGTAGAGCGCATTGAGATCCAGCAGTATGGGGGTTAGATGCAGCTCACGACTGCCGGACAAAATGTTATTACTCATTGGATAACCCTGTTGATTCCACTAGACTGCGCCGCATATTTGACCTGACATGCCAACGAGGTGCTGATGCTAAGCGATATCGAGATCTCCCGCCAGTCCCCCCGTCTCTCCATCCAGGCCCTGGCTTCGCGCCTGGGCATCCCGGCCCATCTGCTCAGCCCTCACGGCCACTACAAGGGCAAGCTCAGTCTCGAACTGCTCAAGCAAACCGCCAGCAAGCCCGGCAAAAAAGCGGGCAAGCTGGTGCTGGTGAGCGCCATCACGCCGACGCCCCTTGGCGAGGGCAAGACGGTCACCACCCTGGGTCTCTCCATGGGGCTCAACCATATTGACCAGCCCAGCATCGCCACCATACGCCAGCCGAGCCTAGGGCCCGTATTCGGGGTCAAGGGCGGCGCCGCCGGTGGCGGCCATGCCCAGGTGGTGCCGATGGAGGAGATGAACCTGCACCTGACCGGTGATTTCCACGCCCTCACCGCCGCCCACAACCTGGCGGCCGCCGCGCTGGATGCCCGCCTGTTCCATGAGACCAAACTCGGCAGTCAGTTCACCGCCAGGACCGGGCTGGCACGGCTCGATATCGATCCCGCCAACATCCTCTGGCCGCGTACCCTCGACATGAATGACCGCGCCCTGCGCCACCTCACCATAGGCCAGGGCAGCCCGGCCGATGGGGTGGAGCGCACGGATCGCTTCGTCATCACTGCGGCCTCCGAGCTGATGGCCATTCTGGCGCTGGCAAGCGATCTGAAAGACTTGCGCGAGCGCATCGGCCGCATCCAGCTGGCCCTCGACAGCCAGGGCCAACCCATCACGGCCGAGCAACTGGAAGTCGCCGGCGCCATGACGGTGCTGCTCAAAGACGCGCTGCAGCCGACCCTGATGCAGACCACGGAACAGACCCCTGTGCTGGTGCACGCCGGCCCCTTTGCCAACATAGCCCACGGCAACTCCTCGGTGATTGCCGATCGCATGGCGCTGCAACTGACCGACTATGTGGTGACAGAGGCGGGTTTTGGCTCCGACATGGGGCTGGAGAAGTTCTTCAACATCAAGCACCGCCAGTCCGGCATCACGCCGGCCTGCGTGGTACTGGTGGCAACGGTACGCGGCCTCAAGGCCAACAGCGGCCTGCTCGATATCCGCCCGGGCCAGCCGCTGCCTGCGAGCCTGCTGGGGGAAGACTTGCCCACCCTTGAAAAGGGGTGCGCCAACCTTGCCTGGCACATCCACAACGCGCGCCGTTATGGACTGCCCGTTGTGGTAGCAGTCAACCGCTTCCCCACCGACAGCCAGGCCGAGCTGGATCTGCTGATGCGCGAGGCGCGCCAAGCCGGTGCCTGTGGTGCAGCCATCTCGACCGCCTTTGTAGAGGGCGGTGCGGGCGCCAGTGAACTGGCCAGGGCCGTGGTCGCCGCCTGCGAGATGCCAAGCCAAATCCAGCTGCTCTATCCCAATGAGATGAGCTTGTGTGCCAAACTCGCCACCCTGGTGGAGTGCGGCTATGGCGGCCGTGGTGTCATCCTCTCTGACAAGGCGCACCGACAGCTGGCCGCGCTCTCGGCTGCAGGCTGGGATCACCTGCCCATCTGTGTGGCCAAGACGCCGCTCTCCATCAGTCACGATCCCGCCAGGAAGGGAGTGCCGACCGATTTCGAGGTGCCCATCGACGAGGTGAAGCTGTGCGCCGGTGCCGGTTTCGTCTATGCGCTGGCAGGCCCCATCATGACAATGCCGGGGCTCGGTAGTCTGCCTGCCTATCGCCATATCGATATCGACGAAGACGGCGAGATAGTCGGACTGAGTTGATGGCAGTGGCAGCAGTTGCAGGCCAAGCCACCACCTCGGCAGCCTGCCACCAATTATCGCCATATAGATATCGGCGAGGACGGCGAGATAGTCGGACTGAGCTGACGTTTTCCATGCTCAAGATCGCCAGAAACAACAAGACCCCGCCAATTTGGCGGGGCCTTGTTTTATAACAGCGGTCACCCGTTAAGTGACGGGTTAGCCCCTAGAGGGTGAAGCGCTGGGTCATATGATGCAGCGAGGTGGCCAGCTTGCTCAGTTCGACGCAGGCCTGGGCAGTCTGCTGCGCCCCCTGGGCGTTCTCGTCGGCGGCATTGTGGATGTTGACTATGCTGCGGTTGAGCTCCTCGGTCACCGCATTCTGCTCCTCGGTGGCAGTAGCGATCAGGGTGTTCATGTCGGTGATCTGGGTGACGGCCCCATTGATGGTATCTATGCTGCTGCCCGCATCCCGCGCCAACCCGACGCTCGCCTGCATCTGCTGACGGCTCAGCTGCATGGCGCTGCCCGCCTCGGCGGCGCGGCTCTGCAGCAGCTCTATCATCTTGCTGATCTCGGCTGTGGAGTCCTGGGTACGCTGCGCCAGGGAGCGTACTTCGTCCGCCACCACCGCAAAACCACGACCCTGCTCACCCGCGCGGGCGGCCTCGATGGCGGCGTTGAGCGCCAGCAGGTTGGTCTGGCCAGCGATGTCACGAATAACGTCCAGCACCATGCTGATGTTGGCGCTGTCTGTCTCCAGCTGCTGTACCACGACTCCCGCCTGTTCAATCTTGACCGACACATCCTCGATGCTGCTGATGGCGCTGCGCACCACCTGGTTGCCCTGGGCCGAGGTATGGGAAGCATCCTTGGCCGCACTCATGGCATCCGTGGTATTGCGGGCCACTTCGTTGACCGTGGACTGCATCTCGTTCATGGCGGTAGCCACCTGGGAAACCTCGCTCTGCTGGCGAGCCATGCCGGTAGCAGACTGCTCGGAGATGGCACTCACCTCCTCCACAGCGCTGCTGAGCTGGCTCACGGAGCCGGCGATTTCGCTCACCAGATTGGCCAGCGCGTTTTGCATCCGGTTGAGCGCCGAGCCCAGTTGACCCAGCTCGTCGCGGTTGAAGCGGTTGTCCTGGATCCACTCCTGCAACTCTCCCTTGCCCAGATCGCCGTTGGCAATGCGCTGAGCTTGACGGGCCAGCATGATGAGCGGGTCCCGGATCTGACGGGTCAGCACCACCGAGAGGCCGACCACCAGCACCAGACCGACCAGCAGCGACACTGTGACGCTCAACTTGGCGGAGTCATAAGCGGCTACCACCACCTTGCGCGACGCCTTGGCATAGCCATGGTTGATGCGAATGAGGTCACTGACCGACTTGGTCAAGTTGAGGTAGAGCGGGATCCCCTCGCTCATGAAGACCTGCTGGGCAGAGGCCAGCTGATCGCTATCCTGCAACTGCTTCACCCTCTGGTGCAGCGCCGCGTAGCGGGCCCAGTCAGCCTTGACGGTATCGAAAGTGCGGCGCTCTTCCACATCTTCCGCCCAGATGGTGGCGTCATGCTCGACCAGTTGCTGGGCGACCTGTTCAAACCTACGGCTGGTTTCGCTGCGATACTCCGCTTTTTTCTGCGGATCCGAAGCCACCAGGAAGAATCCCAGCTCATAGCGGCGCAGCTCGCTGATGCTCTCGCCGATGGCACTGGTGCGGTTGACGGCGGGCAAAATGCTGTCGGTGAAACCGATGGCGGCCCGGTTCATGTTGCTGAACTCGAGCAGCGAGAAGCCGCCGATAAAGGCCACCATCAGGCCGAGCACGGCAAAGCCGGCGGTGAGCTTCTTGCCTATAGTCATGGTACTGGTATTCATGGCATGTCCTGGATATGAGTGAACAGATAGCGCCCGTTTGATCCGCGCCTGTCGGCACGGATCTGTGACTGCCATCCATGGCGGCTCATCCAGCCCTGATGAATATGTATCCTTACATGAACGAGGCGAGAACCTTGCAAAGGTGCGGGGTGCCTGCCTGACAAGCCCGTTCAGGCCTGCTGGGAGGCATGGCGGCGGCCAACATAACCACGGATGCCCGCCCCTTGTGGCTCAGCATGGGCCCAAAAGAGAGCCAAAGTGAACCATACCGAGGTATATCGACCGCACCGGTCAATCCCTTAAGGGAATTTGTGGATGAAACAGGAGAGATGGCCGACGGGCCCCATGAACTGAAGAGGGAGAGAAGAAGGGAGAAAGGAGGCATGCCACCATGGCGCCATGCCTCCTGACAGATCAGCCCTTCAAACCGCCCAGAAACTCGGCGCGGGTATCGGGTTGGGTCTTGAACACACCACCAAGGGAGGTGGTGGTGGTGTAGGAGGTGGAATCCATCACGCCCCGAGCCTTCACGCAGAAGTGGGTTGCCTTGATGCTGATGGCCACATCCTTGGTGCCAAGCAGGGTTTGCAACGCCAGCAGGATCTGCTGGGTGAGGCGCTCCTGCACCTGGGGACGGCGGGCGAAGAACTGCACTATGCGGTTGATCTTCGACAACCCGATCACCTTGCCACGGGGGATATAGGCCACATGGGCCAGCCCGTCGATAGTGACGAAGTGGTGTTCGCAGGTGCTGGTGAGGCTGATATCCCGCACCATGATCATCTCGTCCACCTTCATCTTGTTCTCGATCACAGTCACCTTGGGGAAGGTGGTGTAATCGAGGCCTGAGAAGATCTCGTTCACGTACATCTTGGCGATGCGGTGCGGCGTCTCCGCCAGACTGTCATCGGTCAGATCCAGCCCCAGCGTCTCCATGATGGCGCGCATGTGGCCTTCGATCTTCTCCTTCTTCTGCTGACCATTCAACGCATTGGCCACCAGAGGTGTCTCGAGGCCCTCGGCCTCGAGGGCTGCCCTGACCAACAGGGCTTCCTGGCTTAAGCTCGTCATCTTGTTCCTCTCCCACGCTCAGGGACTGTAATGGCCACCTTGTCTGTGGCGGCACTTTGTTGTGGCGCAATAGTAAACGGCGATTATTGCCATAATTCAAGCTAACTCAAGTCCGTCTCCTGACTTTATGCCAATCCGTCGGGTTTTACCCCTTGATGACCCACCCCATACGGGGAGGGTTGCGACAAACGACCTCTATTCCGCCGCCATTCCACCACCACCCTGTGTCAGGCAACCTGGTGCCAGCCCTTGATAAGCCTGCCCATCCACACTGATTTTTGGGATAATCTGCCCTCAACCACACCAAAGAGGTAATGACGATGGGATTTGATACCAGCGGACTACTCCCCCTGAGCGATGCCCTGCAAGGGATGCTGGACCAACTCGCCTGCTGCTGCGACACAGAGCAAGTGCCCCTGCCCCACGCCCTTGGCCGCGTGATCGCTGGCGATATCGCCTCCCCTCTGTCAGTGCCTCCCTTCGACAACGCGGCCATGGACGGTTACGCAGTGCGGCTGGCGGATCTGGCTTCCGGCACTCCGCTCACCATGGCAGGCAAGGCGTTTGCCGGTCAGCCCTATCAGGGGGAGTGGCCCGCCGGTCACTGTGTGCGGATCATGACCGGTGCTCCGATACCTGTGGGCACAGACGCTGTGGTGATGCAGGAAGAAACGCAGGCCGACGGCAACCAGATCACCTTTCTGGTGCCGCCCACCCTGGGCCAGAATATCCGCCGCCGCGGGGAAGACATTCACGAGGGGGCCAGCGTACTGAGTGCGGGTTGCCGCCTCACCCCGCGAGAGCTGCCACTGCTGGCCTCCTTGGGCATCGCCACAGTGCCGGTGCGCCGCCCGCTAAAAGTCGCCATCTTCAGCACGGGGGACGAGCTCAAGCCGGTCGGTACCCCGCTCGCCCACGGCGACATCTATGACTCCAACCGCTACGGGGTCAAGGCCATGCTGGCGCGCCTTGGCTGTGAGTGCCTCGACCTTGGCATCATACCGGACGACCCTGTCGCCCTTCGCGCCGCCTTCCTGCGGGCCGACAGCGAGGCCGATGCCCTCATTACCACGGGTGGCGTGTCGGTCGGTGAAGCAGACTTCACCAAGCAGCTGCTGGAGGAGCTCGGCGAGATCGGCTTCTGGAAACTGGCCATCAAACCGGGCAAACCATTCGCCTTCGGCCGCCTGCCCCGCGCCTGGTTCTTTGGCCTGCCAGGCAATCCTGTCTCTGCCATGGTTACCTTCGATCAGCTGGTGCAACCGGCTTTGGCCAAGCTGGCCGGCCAGCAATTCGAGCGTCCGCTGCAACTGCTGGCCGTCGCTGCCGAGCCCCTCAAAAAAGCCCCGGGGCGGCTCGATTTTCAGCGCGGCATCCTGAGCCAGGGGCCAAACGGCCTGGAAGTGCGCAGCACAGGCTCCCAGGATTCCGCCGTGTTCAGTTCATTGTCCCACGCCAACTGCTACATAGTGCTGGAGCGTGAGCGGGGCAAGGTGGCGGCAGGGGAAACCGTCACCGTCGAGCCGTTCGGGAGCTTGCTGCTGTGAGCGACATTCTCTCGGACGCAGAACTCTTGCGCTACAACCGCCAGATAGTGCTCAAATCCTTCGATTTCGAGGGGCAGGAGGCGCTCAAACAGGCCAGCGTGCTGGTCATTGGCGCGGGGGGCCTGGGCTGCGCCGCCAGCCAGTATCTGGCGGTGGCCGGGGTCGGCCAGCTCACGCTGGTGGATTTTGACAAGGTGGAACTCTCCAACCTGCAACGCCAGGTACTGCACACGGATGCGCGCATTGGCCAGCTCAAGGTGGATTCTGCGGCCGAGGCGCTGCGCGCTCTCACTCCCTGGCTCAAAGTGGAGACTCACGCCGCGGTTGCCGACGAAGCACTGCTCGATGCTCTGTTGCCCCGGCACCAGCTGGTATTGGATTGCACCGACAACCTGGCCATCCGCAATCTGCTCAACCAATACGCGCGCAAACACGGGGTACCGTTGGTCAGTGGTGCCGCCATCCGGCTCGAAGGGCAGTTGTGCAGCTTTACCTGGCAGGAGAGTGAACCCTGTTACGCCTGCCTCAGCGCCCTGTTTGGCGAGCAAGCGCTGACCTGCGTCGAAGCGGGGGTGCTCGCCCCCATGGTCGGACTGGTCGGCAGCCTGCAAGCGCTGGAGGCCATCAAGCTGCTGGCGGGGATGGGCCGCAGTTACAGCGGCCGCCTCCTGATGATCGACGGTCTCACTGGCACCTTCCGCGAGATGAAGCTGCCAAAGCGCCCCGACTGCCCGGTCTGCTCTCACCCTTGAACCCGGTTGATACCCACAAAAAAGCCGAACCTGCAGGTTCGGCTTTTTGCTATCTGGCAGGATCTGTTCAATGGGTCGAGAGGATCCGCTGAAGCAGGTGATTGAACCCTGAGGGATCTTCTGCCGGCCAGGCATGGTGGCCATTGGGGGTATGAATACTGGCGTTGGGCAGGGCGGCGAACTGCTCCACCCGTTTGGCAAGCGGCAGGTAGTCGTGACTGGTGGAGATGATGGCCACCGGCTGCCAGATGCTGCCAAGCCGTGCGCGTACCGACCAGCCGGGCAGCGCATCGAGCAGCGCCCGATAGGTCTTCTTTTTGTTGCTGCGCACGAAGCGCAGCCGAAAGGTGTGGCGCACCTGGGCGAGGTCGGGCCCCGGGAAGAGCTCGCGACCCAGCCACCAGGCAAGCGGGCGCATGCCGAACCAGCGCAGCCACTTGAGGCGCTGGGCGTAGCGTTCCTGCTCCTTGGGGGTCTCCAGCAAAAACTCGCTAAAGCCGTTGACCAGCACCAGCCCTCGCACCTTGTGCGGCAGTTGCAAGGCCAGCTCCAGCGCCACCATGGCCCCCAGCGACAATCCCACCACCCAAGCGGGCTCAGGCTGTTCATCAAGCCAGTTCACCACGTCGGCCGCCAGGGTCGCCACATCGAACGGCCCCTCCTGCATGCTCTGGCCGTGGCCGCGCAAGTCCAGCGCCACCACCCGGTAGTGTTCGGAAAAACGCTCTATCTGCGCCTGCCAGTCGAGGCTGGAAGAGCCAAGCCCGTGCAACAGCAACAGCAAGGGACCCTCCCCCGCACTGCGCAGGGCAAGACCGTTGGATTTCATTACCTGATTGCGACGCATCAGTTCATCGCCTCTCGACTCATTGCCTGAACCATGCCCTGTTTATCCCGATAGTCACCAGCCAGCTTGCGGGCATATCCTCTGCGCTAGCCGGGTATGCCGCACCACAATGTATCAGATCACCACCCATTCAACCTTCACTGACCAGACTGACCGCCTTGATATAGGCGTATATCTGCTGCTCCGGCGCCAGCGCCAGACGGGTGGCGGAGCGACTGGTGATCCGGGCCAGCAGTATCTGCTCACCCAGCGCCAACTGCAACAGGGTCTGCCCGGGGCGCACCTCGCGCACCGCCATCAAACGGGTGGTGAGGCAGTTGGAGAGACTGGAGTGCTCGATAGGCGCCGTGGCGATCACCACATCCCGCCCCGCCACCTTGATCTGCAAGGGGCCACTCTCGTCCGGCATCCTGTTCATGGTGACCCGCAATGTCTGCTCGCCGAGCTGCAGGGTCGCCATCTGCTCGTCGTCATCGTAGTGGGCAAGGGTGGCATCCAGCATCACACCGGCATCGTCGCGACTGGCGAGCGACAGATCCGTGCGGGCAAAGATCTCGCTCGGCCGGCCTTGCGCTTCCACCCTGCCACCTTCCAGCAGCACCAGCTGATCGCAGAGCAGACTCACCTCCTCCATGGCGTGGCTGACGAAGATCATGGGGATGCCGCTTTCGCGCTGCAACCCCTTGAGCACGTGGGCCTGATGGATGCGGCTGCGGCTGTCCAGCGCCGAGAAGGGCTCATCGAGCAGCAGCAAATCGGGCTCAGCCAGCAGCGCCCGCCCCAATGCTACCCGCTGGCGTTGACCACCAGAAAGCGCATGAGCAGGCTGCGCCAGCAGATCGGCAAAGCCGAGCCGCGCCGCCAGCGACTCGGGCTGCCAGCGCCCTCGCCCCTTGCGGGCCGCCAGTTGCAGATTGCCGAGCACCGTCAGATGGGGGAAGAGGCGCGAATCCTGAAACACCAGTCCGATACGGCGTGCTTCGGGCAGCAGTTCAGCGCACTCCCGATCGCGCCACAGCAAGCGATCCCCTGTTTGGCGATCGAGCCCAGCGATGATGCGCAGCAGTGTGCTCTTGCCGCAGCCGGAGGGGCCAAACAGACCGAGAATGCCCCCCAGCTCCAGGGTCAGTGTGCAATCGAGGGTAAAGAGGCCAAACTCGCGCCGAGCCTCAAGTTGCAAGGGATGGCGGTGCAGTGCGTTGCCCTGCGACATATTGGCTGGCTGGCTCATCCGAACAATCTCCGCTGCCGGCGCTGCAATACGCCATAGACCAGCACCAGCATCACCAGCGAGAAGCCCATCAGGCCCCCCGCCAGAATATGGGCGTTCTGGTAATCCATCGCCTCCACATGATCAAACAGGGCGATGGAGAGCACTTGCGTCTCCCCAGGGATATTGCCGCCAATCATCAGCACCACGCCAAACTCCCCCAGGGTGTGGGCAAAGCCGAGGGCCGCCGCCATCACGAAGCTGGGCAGGGTCATCGGCAAAATAATGTGGAAGAAGCGCTCGACCGGCCCCAGCCCCAGGGTGGCGGCGGCTTCCAGCTCTTTGTTGCCCATGTTGACGAAGGCGGAGGTGAGCGGCTGCACTACGAACGGCAGCGAATAGAGGATGGAGGCGAACAGCAGGCCAAGAAAACTGAAGGCGAGCGGAGCGCCGAAGGTGTCACGCCACCAGGCACCAAAGCCATATTCAGGGGAAAAGGCAAGCAGCAGATAAAAACCTAGCACGGTGGGGGGCAGCACCAGCGGCAAGGCCACCAAGGCCTCCACCAGCGGCCGCAATCTGTGCTGGCTATGGGACAACCACCAGGCCAGCGGCGGCGACAGCAGCAATAATATGCCAGTGGTACAGGCGGCCAGCTTGAGGGTGAGCCAGATCGCCAGCAGATCCCCTTCACTCATCGGGCTCACTCCCAACGCCTGGTTCAGCACCAGACACTGCAAATGAGCTGAGCTCCCAGTAGACCTGATCTTGAGTCAGGCAAGCCATCGCCAACAGATCTCTACTCATCGTCCGGCTCCCGGTTGAATGCAGCCAACGGCATGGTGTCCATGCCTCATTGCAAAGAGTGGCCGACCCGAAGGCCGACCACTCAGGGTATCGTGCCAATCCCATGCCCTTATCAAGGCAGGGCATAGCCCGCTTCCTTGATGATGTGCTGGCCCGGCCCCTTGAGCCAGGCAACCAGCGCCTCCACCGCAGCCCCTTTCTTCAATACCAGCCCCTGCTGCTCGATGGCGGGATAGAAGTTGGCAGGCACAGCCCAGGCTTCGCCGGTCTTGCCAGCTTCCACCAGATTGGCCCAGGCGACGAAGCCCAGCTCGGCATTGCCGGTGTCGACAAACTGCCAGGTCTGGCCGATGTTGGCGCCGGTCAGCAGCCGGTACTGCTTGGGATCGATCTTGAGATGGGTGAGGGTCGCCATGGCGGCAGCACCATAGGGTGCGGTGCGGGCATTGGCGATGGCAAGGTTGCCTTTCCAGCTGCGCAGGGTCGCCTCGTCAGGAGCCGGGCCCCCCTTCTTCCACAGTCCCAGCTGACCGATGGCGTAGGTGAAGCGATCGCTCCCCTTGCCCTCTTTTTCCAGCTTCTCGGGAGTCGCCACATCGGCGGAGAGGAAGAGATCGAACGGCGCGCCGTGACTGATCTGGGTGTAGAGCACCCCGGTGGCGGCAGACGAGATGGCCAGAGTGTGGCCTGTCTTGGCCGTGAACGCCTTGCCGATACGCTCTATGGTGCCCTTGAAGTTGGCAGCCACGGCCACCTTCACTTCATCCGCCTGCACGGCACCGGTATGCAAGGTGGCGGCGCAGACCCCTGCGATGACAATAGATAACAGCGGTTTCATTCCCTTTCTCCTGATGGGGGCCCGAACATCCGCGCCCCTAAGCGGGGCCGTGGTTCCCGTTGAACCTGAGCCCCTCGTGATGAACAGGTCAGGCTTGCCAGCGGGCGGCGGCGGCGTTGTCACTCTCCTTGGCCTCGACCCAGCGTTGTACACCCTCGGCGGTCAGCTCTTTTTTCCAGAACGGCGCCCGAGTTTTCAAGAAATCCATGATGAAGTGGCAGGCATCAAAGGCGGCATCACGGTGGGCGCTGCTCACCGCCACCAGCACTATCTGATCGCCAAGCCACAGCTCGCCGATGCGGTGGATCAGGGTGCACTCCTGCAACGGCCAGCGCTCGCGGGCCTCCTGCACGATATCGGCCAGCGCCTTCTCTGTCATGCCGGGGTAGTGCTCGAGGGCCAGCCCCTTCACCTCCTCCCCCTGATTGAAGTCGCGCACCTTGCCAACGAAGGTGACGATGGCGCCACTGTCGGCGCGGGTGGCGAGGCGGGCATATTCGTCTGCCAGCGAGAAGTCCTCTCGCTGCACCAGAATGCGATCTATGGGTGTCGTGGTTGCTTGAGACATGGCTCAGCCTCCGGTCGTTACTGAAGGGAGAGGGAAGAAGGCCACTTCGTCGCCACCGCACAGCTCAGTGGTGCGATCCACGGTCATTATCTCGCTCATCCTTAGCCTCCGGTCACTGGGGGGAAGAAGGCCACTTCATCGCCATCATTGATGGGGGTATCGAGGGGCACCAGGGTCTGGTTGACCGCGACCAGCAATTTGCCAGCCTCCAGCGCCAGTGCCCACTTGTCGCCGCGCTTGCTTAAGCTGCTGCGCAGCGCTTCAGCGGTGGCGTAGTCACAGGGCAGGCTCAGCTCATCACAGGCCACCAGCTCTCTTACTTGCGCAAAAAACAGCACCTTGATCATGCGTTATCTCCTGCATTCGATCCCAACTGAAAGTGGCCGGACTTGCCGCCCTTTTTCTCCACCAGTCGAACCTGTTCGATCACCATGTCCTTTTGCACTGCCTTGCACATGTCATAGATGGTCAGCGCTGCAACCGATGCGGCCGTCAGTGCCTCCATCTCCACCCCTGTCTTGCCGGAGAGTTTGCAGAGGGTGCGGATATGAACCCTGTTTTGCTCAGGTAACGGCACTATCTCCACCTCGACCCTGGTCAATGCCAGCGGATGGCAGAGCGGGATAAGATCCGAGGTCTTCTTGGCCGCCATGATGCCGGCGATGCGGGCGGTAGCGAACACGTCACCCTTGTGGTGCTGACCGCTCAGGATCAGGGCCAGGGTGTCAGATGCCATGGCGACGAAGGCCTCGGCGCGGGCCTCACGCTCGGTGACCTGCTTGTCGGTCACGTCCACCATGTGGGCTTCGCCGCTTTGGTTGAGATGGGTCAGGTTCATCACGCTCCCCTTTAAGGCTGACATAGTGTTGGGATCAATGACTCGCGACTCAGAGATGGGCCACGAAGTTGCAGGGCTGGGTACGGGCATCGAGCTGATCCCGGATAAGCTGCTCCCAGCCGAGCTGGCAAGCACCGGGAGAACCGGGCAGGCAGCAGACCAGAGTACGGTTGGCGAGCCCGGCCAGGGCACGGCTCTGCATGGCCGACCCTTCGATTTCGGCAAACGAGAGCTGGCGGAACAACTCGCCAAAGCCCTTGACGGTGCGATCGAACAGTACGCCGACCGCCTCCGGCACCCAGTTCTGATCGGTAAAACCCGTGCCGCCATTGATCAGCACCACCTGTATGGTTTCATCGGCAATCCACTGGCTGACCCGGGAACGAACCTGATAAAGGTTGTCGGCGAGCAGGGCACGATCGGCCAGCTGGTGACCTGCTTCTGTCACGGCAGACACCAGATAATCGCCCGAACTGTCATTGGCACTGGTACGACTGTCGGAGACCGTCAACACGGCGATCTTGAGAGGAATGAATGCGCTGTTTTTCTGTCCCATGGGCAGCTCCTGATAGCAAAAGACCGTGAGAAAAGAGAAGAAGAGAGTGGTCAGGATCCCGGCTTGCGGTACCTGCTCTCGGGATGGCCAGTGCCTGCTCGGGCACAACCTTGACCACCGGCTCACTCCCTGCGACTCACGGCGGCCCGATTCTACCAAAACTCGCGCAAGAGGGGGGATTTAAAGGAGGCACAAATACCGTTTCAAGCTGGCTGGCGGGAATATGAACAGACCGGCCAACCCCGGTCTGTTCAAGATGGCTTAAAAGCCCTTTACCCCCGTCATGTCAGGCAATTGGTGAGCTATGCCCTTGTGACAGTCGATGCAGGTGTTCTCGCCACTGGCCAGACTGGTGGAATGCATCTGGGCACCCCGCTTGCCTTGCAAAGAGAAGTCCATGTACTCGAAGTTATGGCAATTGCGGCACTCCCTCGAGTCTGTATCCTTCATGCGTTGCCACTCCCGCTCGGCCATTTCGCGCCGGTGCGACTCGAACTTCTCGCGGGTATCCACCTTGCCAGTCAACATGCCCCACAGCTCTTTCGAGGCCTGTACCTTGCGAATGATCTTGTAGGTCCACTCGTGAGGCACGTGGCAATCCGGGCAACTGGCCCGCACACCGGAACGGTTGGCATAGTGAATGGTGTCGCGGTACTCCACGAACACGTTGTCTTTCATCTCGTGGCAACCGACACAGAACTTCTCGGTATTGGAAGCTTCCATGGCGGTGTTGAAGCCGCCCCAGAAGATGACGCCACCGAAAAAGCCCATCAGCAGCAGCACCCAGAGTGCCGCCTTTGACGGTGACTTGAACGTGGTCCACAGACGCTGGATAAAGCCGGGTAATTTCATCTATGGGTTCCTCAGTTCAGTGCTTCGTTCACTGGAGTGTTAAAGGTGTTCCAGACTCGCTGAACAACGCCGAATAATGTCATCTGCGAACTCCTCAGTTCAGTGCTTCAACCGGTTTAAAGGTATTTTCCACCAGCGGCTTGGCATCCGCTTGCGGTACGTGGCACTGCAGGCAGAAGTAGCGACGCGGCGACACTTCACCCAGGGTCATGCCGTCACGGGTCTCAAAGTGAGTGGGACTGATCTTGGGTGCCTTCATCTTGCTGGCATTCTTGAAGCTGTGACAGGCCAGACACTTGTTGACCTTGGTGTCCACTTCATAGTTGCGAACATCGTGGGGGATCAGCGGCGGCTGATGCATGTACTGGCGATCGTAGAGATCCCCGTCCTTGCGAAAGTTCTTCAAAGGGGCGGCTTCAGCCTCCGTGGTGAGATCCGTGCTCCCCCGCTCGGATTTGATCCCCCCTGTGCTATTGGTGATCTCGGGGATGGCGGCCATCAAGGAACCCGCCATCAGGCAGGCCAGCATTGCTCCAATCAGCTTTTTCATTATGTGTTCTCCGACATTTTCTCTGCCTTGACGGCAAAACCTACAGTGATTTCAAAAACTTGCTCCGCGCAGACATCAATGCAACGGCCGCAGTTGGTACACTCTTGAGCCGCAATCAGGGGCCCGTGACCACGCTTGGCACCGTGAACGGGGCCGCGCAGAATGGGGCGCTCCGGACAGACCGCATAACAATCCATGCAGTTGCTGCACCGCTCGCGTCCCTTGGCAGAAATTTTGATAAACCCGACCCGGTTGATCAGGGCGTAGAAGGCCCCCACAGGACAGAGATGACCACACCAGCCCCGCTCCACCACGAACAAGTCGAACAGGAAGATCATCGCCAACAGTGCCCAGCCAGCCCCCATCCCAAACAGCAGACCGCGCATGGCCAAGGACACCGGATTGACCAGCTCCCACACCAGCACGCCCGCAATGGCCGGGGCCACCAGCACCATGGCCAGCAACCAGTAGCGCGTATTGCGACTGAACTGGCCATTGCCCTTGAGGCCAAGTCTGGCCCTGACCCAGGCGGCGGCATCCGTGACGAGATTGACCGGACAGACCCAGGAGCAGAACACCCGCCCCCCGACCAGCCAGTACCCCAAGAGCACAATGACAGCCCCGATCCAGAGGGTGGTGATGGGCCAATGACCCGCCGCTACCGACTGCAGCAGGGTCAAGGGATCGCTCAGCGGCACCGTTTCCAGCAACAACGAGCTGGAGAGATTGCCCTTGAGGATCCAGACACCCGCCAGCGGCCCCAGCAGGAAGAGCCCCAGCACGCTGAACTGGGTCAGACGACGCAGCAGCAAGAAGCGGTGGGCGCGCCACCAGCCGAGCCTGGCGCTGGCCTCGGCTCCCGGATAACGACTCATAACTCCTCCGGTTTACGGGTCGGCAGTGTGAGCCGCTCACCGATGAGTGACTTGCCCGCTTTGCGCTTTTCTTCCCAGCCGAGCCGGTAGTGATGGCCAAGCTCCCCTTTGGCGAGCTGGCGCGGCACCACCTTGATGGCGGACTCCTCCAGCACACAGGCATGCTCGCACTTGCCACAACCGGTGCAGATGTCGCTGTGCACCGTCGGCAAAAACATGGCGTGTTTGCCGGTGCGCGGGTTGCGCACCAGTTCGAGCGAGATGGCCTTGTCAATCAAGGGACAGACCCGGTAGCAAACATCGCAGCGCAGACCCAGATAGTTGAGGCAGGTCTCGTGATCGATGAGCACAGCTACCCCCATTCGTGCCTGATCGATGTCGGTCATCCCCTGATCCAGGGCTCCGCTTGGACAGGCCACCACGCAGGGGATGTCGTCACACATCTCGCATGGCACGGCGCGCGCCTGGAAATAAGGGGTGCCCGTGGTGACGGGTTCAAACAGCCGGGCAAGCTTGAGGGTGTCGTAGGGACAGGCGTCGACGCAGAGCCCGCAGCGCACACAGGCACTGAGGAACTCGGCCTCGTCGAGGGCTGCCGGCGGACGCAGTGCCAGGGCGGGCACCGCCGCTGCCTGCTGACGCGCCATTCCGCCCAGACCCACACCAAGCAGGCCCACACCGCAGGCCCCCTTGGCCATGTCGGCCAGAAACTGGCGGCGACTACGACTCATCTCGCGCTCCCCCGCCTTACGCCTTGACGACCTTGACGGCGCACTTCTTGTAATCCGTCTCTTTGGAGAGCGGATCCGTCGCATCCAGGGTCAACTTGTTGACCAGCTGGCTTGCGTCAAAGAAGGGCATGAACACCAGGCCTTTGGGCGGACGGTTGCGACCACGGGTCTCGACCCGTGTCTTCACCTCGCCACGGCGAGAAGAGACGATCACCTCTTCACCACGGCGTACGCCACGGGCCTTGGCATCTTCCGGGTGCATGAAGAGCACCGCATCCGGGAAGGCGCGATAGAGCTCGGGCACCCGACGGGTCATGGTACCTGTGTGCCAGTGCTCCAGCACACGACCGGTGGAGAGCCACATGTCGTACTCTTTGTCCGGCGCCTCGGCGGCCGGCTCGTAAGGCAGTGCGAAGATAACGGCGCGACCATCGGGCTTTCCGTAGAAACGCACCCCCTCGCCCTCCTTCACATAGGGGTCGAACCCCTCGCGATAGCGCCACAGCGTCTCCTTGCCATCCACTACGGGCCAGCGCAGACCTCGCGCCTCGTGATACTGATCGAAGGGGGCCAGATCGTGACCATGACCACGGCCAAAGCTGGCGTACTCCTCGAACAACCCCTTCTGGACGTAAAAACCGAAGGACTCGGACTCGTCATTGAACTCGCCCTTGCTCTGCTCTTTGGGGAACTGATCGACCTGACCGTTGGCGTAGAGCATGTCGAATAGCGTCTTGCCCTTCACTTCCGGCATCTTGGCGATAAGCTCGGCCGGCCACACCTCTTCCACCGTGAAGCGCTTGGCGAACTCCATCAGCTGCCACAAGTCGGACTTGGCTCCTTCCGGCGGCTTGACCTGCTGGTGCCAGAACTGGGTGCGACGCTCGGCATTGCCGTAGGCACCCTCTTTCTCCACCCACATGGCGGTAGGCAGAATAAGATCGGCCGCTTGCGCCGTGACGGTCGGGTAAGGGTCGGACACCACGATGAAGTTGGCCGGGTTGCGATAACCGGGCAGCGCTTCTTCGTTCATGTTGGGGCCGGCCTGCATGTTGTTGTTGCACATCACCCAGTAGGCATTGAGCTTGCCATCTTTGAGCATGCGGTTTTGCAGCACGGCGTGATACCCCACCTGCTCAGGGATAGTGCCTTCCGGCAGTTTCCAGATCTTCTCGGCAATGGCGCGGTGCTTGGGATCAGTCACAACCATGTCGGCGGGCAGGCGGTGGGCAAAGGTGCCGACCTCCCGCGCGGTACCGCAGGCAGAGGGCTGGCCGGTCAGGGAGAAGGGACCACTGCCCGGAGTGGAGATCTTGCCGGTCAGCAGGTGGATGTTGTAGCAGAGGTTGTTGGCCCAGACGCCACGGGTGTGCTGGTTGAAGCCCATGGTCCAGTAGGAGACCACCTTCTTGCTCGGGTCGGCATAGAGCTGAGCCAGTTTTTCCAGCTTCTCTTTCGACACGCCACTGAGCTTGGAGACAGACTCCAGATCGTAGTCCGCCACGAACTTGGCGAAGTCATCGAAACTCATCAGCGTGGAGTCGCCATTGCCAGGGTTTTTGGCCCTGGCTTCGGTCGGGTGCATCGGACGCAGGCCATAGCCGATGTCGGTGGTGCCCTTGCGGAACTGGGTGTGCTTGTTGACGAACTCCCAGTTCACCTTGTCGTTCTGGATGATGTAGTTGGCGACGTAGTTGAGGATCGCTAGGTCGGTCTGGGGCGTGAACACCATGCCGTTGTCTGCCAATTCGAAGCTGCGGTGCTCGAAGGTGGAGAGCACATGCACCTGCACATCCGGGTTGGAGAGGCGACGGTCGGACATCCGTGACCAGAGGATGGGATGCATCTCGGCCATGTTGGATCCCCACAACACGAAGGCATCGGCCTGCTCGATGTCGTCATAGCAACCCATGGGCTCATCCATGCCGAAGGTACGCATGAAGCCAACCACGGCGGAAGCCATGCAGTGACGAGCATTGGGATCCAGGTTGTTGGTACGAAAACCCGCCTTCATCAACTTGGCGGCGGCGTAGCCTTCCCACACAGTCCACTGACCGGATCCGAACATGCCGACGGCGGTGGGGCCCTTCTCTTTCAGGGTCGCCTTGAACTTCTCGGCCATGATGTCGAATGCCTGATCCCAGCTGACGGGGGCAAAGTCACCATTCTTGTCGAACTTGCCATTGGTCATGCGCAGCATGGGCTGGGTCAGACGATCCTCGCCATACATGATTTTGGAGAGAAAGTAGCCCTTGATACAGTTGAGGCCACGGTTGACCGGCGCATCCGGGTCACCCTGGGTCGCCACGACACGTCCATCCTGGGAACCCACCAGCACGGAACAGCCGGTACCGCAGAAGCGGCACGGGGCTTTATCCCACTTGATGGCGGTCTTGTCGGTACTGGTGATCAGGTTCGCCGCCAGGGTGGGGGCACTGACACCGGCCACGGCTGCGGCAGCTGCCACCGCGTTGGCCTTCATAAAGTCGCGTCGACTCAGCTTCATGACATCTCCTCGCATTGCGTAATCACATCAATGACAGCCATTGTGACGAGCCGCGCTGGCTCAGCTTCATGGCGCTTTATTGCTTTTATCGGGCATCGTGAACCTCGCGGCTCCGGCCTCACGGCGTTTCTATTCTTTGCATTCGACATCGAGCTCATCGAACTGGTGGTAAATCAAGGCAGCGGACAGCACGCCCGGCATTGCCTGTATCGCATCAATGGCTGACATGATGGGGCGCTGGCTGGGACCTTCCAGCGTCACCACCAGCTTGCCCTCGTCACTGACAGCGTGGACCTCGGCCCCTTCAAGGGTCGCAATCTGCTGCGCGAGCTGGTGACGAAAGGGGGGTTGGGTCAGCACCACCAGGCTCGATACATGGAACTCTTGGTTCATTGTGGCTCCTGCTTCACACATACATGATTCATGTTGGAGCCTCGGTTCTGGGCGCACCAACCCGGATGCTGCCCACCGGGCAATCCATCACGCAGGCGCCACAACCGGTACACGAGGCGGTATCTATGCTGGGAGTCGGCACGCGGCCCAGCATGGGAGAAAAGCGGATCGCACGGGTTTCGCAGCTGTCCTGGCAGCGCTGGCAAAAGACCTGCGCACTGGCCAGACAGTTGGCTTCAATATGGGCTATGTATTGCCAGGGCGCCTCCGTCACGGAACGAAATACCGGCGCCTTGCAAGCTGTGACGCAGTCACCGCAGAAGGTGCACTCACCACGCAGGAAGTCCACCGCAGGGAAACCACCGTCACCCTTGATGAGGATCTGCTCCGGACAGGCCGTCAGACAGTCACCACAACGGGTACAGTCGGCCACAAAATCGGGCCAGGCGACGGACCAGGGCAACTGCACCTGAGGCTCGCTCGATGTCAGGCGTCCCCGAAACAAACCACGACGTGACAGGTTGACCCTATCCGGCATATCGACTCCTTCCTGGTGGTAACGTCTGGTGTCATATAGCGCACAAGCGAGTCTCATGACAGGCATTTTCAATACCTATTATAAGAGTGGGTGTATATTGCGGCCCTGACAAGTTCAGGGATATACCACCAGGGAGATAAACAGGGGGGATTATTGCGCTGGATCAAACCCTTGGCGCAGGAACAAAGAATGGGGGCAGGTCAAAATACCCCCATTTGAGGATTGCTTATTAATCGATGGCTATTTTTGCGGAGGGGTTGGCGGCTTAACCGCCGATGGAAGCCAGATGAGGGGTCATACCGGCATTCCCCTCATGCAACCTGTGAGTGGCCGCCTTGCCGATGAGGGCCTGACGAATGCGCTGTTGCAACGCATCCTGCTGGCTGTCGGCTGACAGCAAGTCACGCAGTTCCACCCCGTTATCACCGAACAGACACAGGTGCAGCTTGCCCACCGAGGAGACCCTAAGCCGGTTGCAACCGGCGCAGAAATCCTTGCTGTAGGGCATGATGAGCCCCACTCCCCCCAACGAAGCCGGATGCATGAACACCTGCGCCGGACCATCATCAGTACCGCGCAACTGCTGTACCCAGCCGCCATCCAGCAGCCGCTGCTTGATGAGCTCGCCGCTGGCGTGGTGGTCACGAAACAGGGTGTCCATCTCGCCGGTCTGCATCAGTTCGATGAAACGCAACTCGATGGGCTTGTGCCTGATCCAGGCCAGAAATGCATCCAGCTGATGGTCATTGAGCCCCTTTAGCAGCACCGCATTGATCTTCACCGATTTGAAGCCGGCGGCCAGCGCCGTCTCAATGCCATCCATCACCTCCGCCAGCTTGTTCTCACCGGTTATCTGGTGAAACTGGCGGGGATCCAGACTGTCGACGCTGACATTGAGGGCGGTAAGACCCGCATCGAACCACTCCCGGGCCCGCTCTTTCAAGCGATAGCCATTGGTGGTCATGGCCACCTTTTCGATACCCGGGGTATTGGCCGCTGTCTCTATGATGGCGGTGAAATCACGGCGCAGTGACGGCTCCCCCCCGGTCAGACGCACCTTGCGGGTACCCATGGCGGCAAAGCCGGAGACAATGCGGCGGATCTCATCGAGAGACAGGAACGACTTTCTACCCTCGGGACGATAACCGTCGGGCAAACAGTAGGTACAACGAAAATTGCACACGTCGGTAACCGACAGGCGCAAATAGTAAAAACGACGGGAAAAACCATCTTGCAGTGGCAACATAAACACCTTTCCAAATACGGGAGGCCAGGGCATTTCTTTCCTGACCCTTACAGCTCGAACATCGGCTGACGGCGGCTTTCCCTTATCCCAAGGACTTAGGCAAAACAGCTCGGAGTTCATCTAGTTTTTCGATGCTAGCACAAGTTGGAGTACACTCCCACGCAACTTTATGGGGTTATTGCCAGAGGTCGGGGACGCCAGCCAGCATGGGAAAATGGTTCAAAGTAAATTCGGTCAGCAGCGCCATCGGGCGTTCCATGGTGCTCATTCTGTTCATGGCGAGCCTGATCGCCGTCGTGGCCATGGTGACCCTGTTTTACTCGGTGCCCGATGCCAAGGCGATCAACCTGTCGGGTTCGCTGCGGATGCAGGCCTATCGCATGGCCTACGAAATAGAGCAGGGCCAGCCAGTGCTGGGACGGCTCGATCAGTTCGAACAGACCCTGCATGCACGCGAGCTGCAAGAGACACAGCGCTGGATCACTCCGGCCTCCCTGCGCCGAACCTATGGCGAGGTATTGCTGCAATGGCAGATGATGCGCGAGCACATCGAGAACGCCACCCCCAAACGCTACACCGACAATACGGAACAGTTTGTCGCGGCCATCGATGATTTCGTCAATCAGATGCAGTACCACGTGGAGTTCAAGGTGCGCATGCTGGCATTGGCGGAGGGGCTGGGCCTGCTCTCCATCATCACCATCGCCTGGTTTACCGTACGCTTCACCCGTCAGCAGGTGGTGGCCCCGCTCAACCAGCTGGTCTATTGCGCCCGCCAGATCCAGCGCCAGGAGTTCGATCTCACCCTGCCTCCCCATTGCGAGAATGAACTGGGAGAATTGTCGGCTGCCTTCGTCACCATGGCAGATGAGCTCGGCAAGCTCTATCGGGAGCTGGAGAGCAAGGTAGAAGAGAAAACGGCCAAGCTGCAACAGGCCAACGACACCCTCTCCTTTCTCTATTCCACCGCCCAGAAGCTGCATGCGGCGCCGCTGAGTCGGCGCACTCTGCTCAAACTGCTGGAGCGGGCCGCAGCCCATCAGCACATAGACCATATCCGGCTGACCCGCTTTGAACACAACGCCATGCCGGACTACATCACAGGCCGCAAGGGCTGGCCCGGCGATCTCGACTCAGTGGTGAGCTTTCATCTGCAGATGGATGAGCAGGAGTACGGCCGGCTCGACATGATAAGCACTCACCCCATCGACGAGCGGCTGATGAAAAACTTCTCCATGCTGCTGGCTCAAGTGCTGCACAAGGATCAGACCCTGCTGCAACATCAGCGGCTGTTGCTGATGGAAGAGAGAGCCGTCATCGCCCGCGAGCTGCACGACTCGCTGGCCCAGGCGCTCTCCTACCTCAAGATCCAGTCCACTCTGCTCAAACGCTCTTTTGCCAAGGGCGATAACGCCAAGGCAGAGGCGGCCATGCAGCAGATAGACGAGGGACTCAGCAGCGCCTACACCCAGCTGCGCGAGCTGCTGGGCACTTTCCGCCTCAGCATTGGCGATGCCAATCTGGGGGAAGCCATCAAGGTGATGCTGGAGCAGCTCAAGCCTCAGACCCAGGCCGAGATCAGGCTCCATTACGGTCTGGCTGACACGGATCTTGAAGCGGGTCAGCACATTCATATTCTGCAGCTGATCCGTGAGGCAGTGCTCAATGCCATCAAACATGCCAGCGCGCAAGTGATTGATGTTAGCTGTGAGACCCTCGCCGATGGTAACATTCAGGTTCAGATTTCAGATGACGGTGTTGGAATAGGGATCGCAAGCTCGGCGGTCAACCACTATGGCCTCAGCATCATGAATGAGCGAGCCAGCAAGCTGCATGGTCTGCTGACCATCAGCGAACAGCCGCCCAGAGGCACCTGCGTACATCTGACCTTTCCCACCAGCCTAACAAGAGATGCCTGATGGACGAGATGAAATATAGTGTTCTGGTCGTGGATGACCATCCCCTCATGCGCAAAGGGATTGTGCAACTGCTGGCCCTGGAAGAGAACATAGAGGTGATTGGCGAGGCGTCCAACGGCACCGATGCCGTCGCCATGGCCAAAGAGTCCGAACCGGATCTGATCCTGCTCGATCTCAACATGAAGGGGCTCTCCGGTCTGGATACCCTCAAGGCGCTGCGCACTGAGGAAGTCACCTCCCGCGTGGTGATCCTGACCGTCTCCGACGCTCGCCAGGACGTGGTCGCCCTGCTCAAGGCCGGCGCCGATGGTTACCTGCTGAAAGATACTGAGCCAGAGATGTTGCTGGCCCAGCTGGCAGACGTGATGACCGGCAAGCAGATCCTGAGCGAGCCGCTGCGTCCCTACCTCGAGAACATCTACGAGCTGGACCACCTGCAACAGAAGCTGGAAAGCTTAACGCGTCGCGAAATGCAAATCCTGCGCGAAATTGCAAAGGGCCTCTCCAACAAACAGGTCGCTTCCGTGCTTCATATCTCCGAAGGCACGGTCAAGGTTCACGTCAAGAGCCTGCTGAAGAAACTCGAGGCCCAGAGCCGCGTGGAAGCGGCTGTCATGTACCTGGAGCAGCGCAACTAACCTCCCCCTTCCCCACAAAAAGCCACCATTCGGTGGCTTTTTTCATCCTCTGGCACAGTCGCTGCATTGTCCTATTCAGCAACTACTCAATGGAGGACGGAACATGAAACTTCAACCTTTGGCATTGTTCCCCTTGCCTTCCCACATACTGCCTGGTGGCAAGCTTCCGCTGCGTTTGTTTGAACCGCGCCACCTGCAGATGCTCAAAGAGTCATTCATCAATGACCAGGGGTTCGGCATAGTGATGGAAGAGGCGACCACCACGGGTAAATCCGGGCGGATCCTGCCGGTCGGCACCCGGGTCAAGGTGACCGATTTTTATACCCTGAATGATGGTCTGCTCGGCGTCACTGTGCTCGGCATGGAACGCTTCTGCATTCATGAGATGGAAACGGACGAGATGGGATTGCGCCGTGCCAGGGTCGAAGCCCTGCCGAACTGGCCAAGCGCCCATTCAGACTTCAGTGACAAGCCGCTGGTCACCCGGCTGCGGGAAGTGTTCGAGCAGTATCCCGAGCTCGATGAGCTCTATCCGGACAAGCAGTTTGACGATGCGGCCTGGCTCTGCCAACGCTGGCTCGAGATCCTGCCCATGCCGATCTATGAAAAACAGATGTTGATTGCCAAACAAAATAGCGAAGCGGCTCGTCAATTCTTGCGCCGACTGATCGCACAGTGAGTCAAAAAGTCTTTGCAAAATGCGAATATTCCCACAATGAAAATAACAATTTCGCATTTTGCAAACAGCGGATAGCAATAAAAACAGACAATACCGCTGCAAGCCGCATAAACAGGTTCTGAAAAAGTTGGCACGACTTTTTCATATAGAACAGTACAACCCGATTTATCCCGTGCTCTCTTCAGTATTTGCTGAAGAATTGGTCAACCACCCAGGTTGACCATTTTTTTTACCTGCGATCCGGCAGTTCGGGATGAAAATAGCGTTGCAGGCACTCTCTCAGCCGCATCAGGCTGATGGGCTTGGCCAGAAAGTCATCCATTCCCTGAGCCAGACAACGAGCCCTGTCCTCGGCCATGGCATTGGCCGTCAAGGCGACGATGGGCATCTTGCAGCCCAGCTCCCGCAGGCGGCGAGTCGCCTCCAATCCATCCATCTGCGGCATCCGCATATCCATCAGGATGAGATCCGGCTTTTGCTCCGCCACCTGGGCCAGCGCTTCCAGACCATTGGCCGCCAGCCGTACCCGGGTCACCAGTTTTTGCAGCATGAGGGACACCACCAGCTGGTTGACCGGGCTGTCTTCCACCACCAGCACATCCAGATCCTGAATGGGCAATTGATCCGGCTCGGGCCGGCTGCTGCACTCGCATGGCCGCGCCATGCCGGGCAGCTCGAACCAGAAGCAGCTGCCCTGACCAGGGGCACTCTGCAATCGGATCTCGCCGCCCATCAGCTCCACCAGCCGTTTGCTGATGGCCAGCCCCAGGCCGGTGCCGGAGAAACGGCGGGTCGCCGAGCTGTCGACCTGGGAGAAAGGCTCGAACAGGAGCGCCTGATCTTCGGCCGAGATACCGATGCCGGTGTCGGTGACAGAGACTCGCAGCCGCTCATGGCGCCAACCCAGTTGCAAGGATACGCTGCCCTGACTGGTGAACTTCACCGCATTGCCGAGCAGGTTGCTGATGACCTGTGACAGGCGTACCGGATCCCCCTGCAACTGGGGGGGTACTGCCTCATCCACCAGCCAGCGCAGGATAATTCCCTTGCTACTGGCACGCGCTTGCAGCGGCTCGATCAGGGATTGGCACAGCTGGGTCGGGTGCAGGGTCTCGCAATGAAATTCCAGGGTATGGGATTCGATTTTCGAGAAGTCGAGCACATCGTCGATGATGGTTTGCAGCAGGCGTGCCGAGTGGGTGGCATGTCCAAGCAGAGTCTGCTGCTGGGGTTCAAGCTGGGCGTGCTGCAACAGGTCCAGCATGCCCAGCACCGCATTCATGGGGGAACGAATTTCGTGGGTCATCATGGCCAGAAACTGCGACTTGGCGCGGTTGGCTGCCTCGGCCTCATCTCGTGCCCGTGCCAATTCCTGCTCGCGGCGGATCTGGTTGCCCACATCCCGCGCAGTCCCCCGATAGCCGATGAATACACCGGCGGAATCGAAGCAGGGCTCGGCATTGATCTCCATCCAGCAGGGGCCCTTGACCAGGCTGACTTGGGCCCGTACCGCCCGCACCGGCAGATGCAGCGCGATGAGACGACGGTACTTGCCCCATTCGGGATCCCGTCTGTCATAGGCGTAATCGTAGAGGCTCTGGCCGGGCTGATGCACCAGCACGTCCCCGTGATAGCCGGGCGCCGACACATAGCTGAGCCTGTGCTCTGTGTCCGTCTCCCAGAACCAGTCGGAGGCCATGCCGGCAAAGCTGCGAAAACGCTGTTCGCTGGTCTGCAACGCCAGGGTCTTGAGTTCAACCTGTTCTTGCAGCCGGGCACGATAGGCGATGTTGACCAGGGCCTGGGAGATGAGCGGGCGGCAGCGCTGCATCGCGGCCTTGCTCTTGAGATCGAAGGTACCCATGACGGCGTGACGGCAGATGAGAACACCGGAGAAACCGGGGGCGCGCAGCCCCGTCATCATGACACTGGCCCAGCCGGATACGTGGGCCAGCGGCGCCAGCTCAGGCAATTGGGTGGGATCATAGATGACCAGTGTTTCCCCCTCAATGGCGCGGGAGAAGAGGGGCGTCAGTTGCCAGTCCCGACCCACTTCGCCATCCTGGGTGCTGAGGTAAGTGACGCCGACATCCCCCTCCCAGGCCACCACGTCTGCATGTTCGAAACCGATGAAGGGCTTGAGCACCTGGATCAGACTGTCCAGCACCTGCTCCAGGGTCTGGGCATCGGCCAGCGTAGCCACGCCACACAGCAGGGTCTGCGACTCCTGGCGATATTTGGCCTCGCGTTCCCGACAACGCACCAGCTCCACCAGCGTGGTCTGCAGCTTGTCCCCGAGGGCTTCCAGTTCGGTATTACCTATCATCTTGTTTCCAGCGCCATATATCAGCTGTCGAGGAAGATCACGCTCGATACCATCAGGTTGCCGTGTGCCAGCTCACCGTGGGGTAAACGCCCCTGCTCACCGAAGGTAAACGGGGTAATGAAGGGGATATCCCCCAGCCGTGTGTGAAATTGGTCGACGAATTGGCATAAGCTATCACCAAGAGCCAAGCGACAACCAGCACAAAAGATCACTAGGGCCCCAAACGGCCGCATCTCTGTGGTCATGCCGTATTCGGGTTCGATGCGGGTCGCGTTCAGACTCCGCTGCAACAGCCCCTCCTGACTGCTGTACATCAGCAGCAATTTCTCCCCGATCTGGGTATCGGTAAAGAGGCGCAAACCGCCCCCTTCTGTCACCGCCTCCGGGTGGGAGAGCTTGTAGTAGGGCATGTCGTCCAGAGTGCCCACCTGACGAGCCAGCGGCGAGAGCGTTGTCTCCCGCAGTATGGGCCCCACAGGCCAGGGCGTGGTTCGTCCAATCCAGCGGGCATAGACCTCGGCGGCAGGCGCATGATCAATGGTGAGGATCTCCCGTCCTGCCAGGGCGGTAATGGTGCCACGATGCTCGGTAGGGACATAGCTGGAGTGGAACTGGAACGCCAGCTGGCACTCAGGATAGAGCACGGCCAGCGCGACGCCCTCGCGGGCACTGCCCTCATCCCAGCACAGCTGCCAGTCACCGCCGACGCTGTTGTCCGCCGCCGAGCCCCCCACGACAGGGACGGTCGTGCCCAGCTCGGCTTCGATGCTGGCAAGCATCGCCTCCTCCTGACCCGGGCTGGCGTGCAACAAGATGAGCTGGGGCAATTCGCCGGGGCGCCCGCCATCGGCGATGGCACTGCGCAGCAACTGGCGTACATCCACGTCATCCCCCGTCTGCCCGGCCACCCCGTAGGCGCCCTTGTCATCATAGAGAGCCGCCACCGCCAGCCCGAATCCCTGACGAGCGTGGTGCCCTGTCTGGGTCATGACACCGCCGCAGGAGCTGCAACCTATCAGTCGAGTGGCTGGAAACTGCTGTTTGAGGTGGCGACGCAGTTCCTCGGCATCGTGGGCTTGGGTAAAATAGACCAATAACAGCGAAGGGGAATGGGGTGCTTGAGCGAGCAGCCGCTCACTGACCTGCCGCGCAGCCAGCAGGGAGGTCTCTTCAAGAGAGTGAGCCGTCAGAAAGTTCAACACCATCTCCTAGTTGTTCATGATGCTGGAGGTAAGCAAAAATCATACCTTAATCAAACAATTATCCCGTTTCGTCGGCTAGAATAGCCCTCGATTGAGCCCAACCACAGGACAGCTGCATGTGGCAGAAAAATATCAATGACTTTGACCGGGTCGTCGCCATCGGTGGTGGGCACGGCATGGGCCGTGTGCTCTCCTCACTCTCGTTTCTCGGCCAGCGCCTGACCGGTATCGTCGCCACCACGGACGACGGCGGATCCACAGGACGGCTGCGCAAGAGCCAGGAGTGCATCGCCTGGGGAGATCTGCGCAACTGCCTCAATCAACTGGTCACCGACCCCAGTATTGGCAGCCTGCTGTTCGAATACCGCTTCGCCGGCCGCGGCGAGCTGGCGGGCCACAACCTCGGCAATCTGATGCTGCTGGCGCTCGATAACCTCTGCGTACGCCCTCTTGATGCTATCAAGCTCATCAGTGACATGCTGAAAATAGAGTCACAATTGTTACCCATGTCAGAATTTCCCACCGATCTGTGTGCCCACACCGTCTGTGGCAACCAGATCCTGGGAGAGGTCTCCATCGATCAACTCGATACGCCTCCCCTCTCCCTGAGCCTGAGCCCGGAAGTGCCGGCGACCCGCGAGGCGGTGCAAGCCCTGGCTCAGGCCGACATGATCATCCTCGGACCCGGCAGCTTCCTCACCTCCATCATGCCGCCCCTGCTGCTGGCCGAAGTGGCACAAGCCATCAACGAGAGCGATGCCATGCTGGTATTCATCTGCAATCTGGTGGCCGAAAATGGACCTGCCAGCCAGTTGAGTCTGCTCAATCAATGGCGCTGGCTGGAATCACGGGTAGGTGCAGGCCGTGTCGATGCCATTCTGGCGCCAGCAGGGGAATATCCTGTCGAGCTGGCCAGCCAGCTGATCCAGGCCGAACTGGGTGAGGCTGACCTCCCCCATCGCCACGATCGGCTGAAACTAAAATTGGCGCTGGATAGGGTTATCCAGCAACTAATCAATCAACGCTAGTAACTGGCAAAGACGCGCAGCGATGAACACGGGGCCACTGCGCAACAAGCTCAGTGATAGTTGGCAAGGTGGGAGAGGACCTGAGGCAGGGATTGCTCCAGCTGGGTCAGCAAGCGGGCAACCTCGTCGGCATCTTCGTGCTTGCAGGCCAGCTCCAGTGCCACCACCTGCTGATAGCTGAGCTGGGCACCATAGCTGCCGCAGGACGATTTCATGCTGTGGGCAAGCCGGGCAAGCGCGGGCCAGTCCCGCCGTTCGTAGAGAGGCCGAAGCTGGGTGAGCTGCTCACCCACCTCCTCGATGAACACCGAGATCACGACCGGCATCATCTCCTGACCTATATCTTCCGCCAGCTGTCGCAACACTTTCTGATCCAACCATTCCATCCCTCAGCCCTCTCTGGTGGTATTCAAACAGACCATACTATAGATGCCCAACGTGACAGCGTCATCCCTCGCCCATATTCACTTGCTGACCGGCAAACGGTGGAGAGAAGGAAAGTGTGATCGAGCTCTATTAATTTGGTGAGAGGCAGGCGTTATTGAAATATAAACATTGCCAATAAATTAACATTTAAATAACAATAAAGGCCGTGAGAATGATGCAGCTCAGCAACACCTCTCTCATCCCTTTTTGCCTGTATGGCTGCTGCGAAGAACCAGGGTAGGATTCTACCCTGGTATTTTTTTACATTTAAATCAGACGATTACCGAATCTAACTGCCGCATACTCGCTCACCAAGGCGAAACAGGCTGAACTCGCCGGGCGCCATTTTGACCCAATTTTCATTGCCAGTGAGCGGGCGGGTCGCCACCAGGGTGACCACGTCATCCGGGGTTGTCTCGCTCTGAAAATCGATGGCCACATCTTCATCCAGCAGCCGGGCCTCGCCAAACGGAGCACGCCGGGTGAGCCAGTGCAGGTTGTTGCTGCAATAGGTCATCACAAACTCCCCATCCGACAGCAGCATGTTGAATACCCCGAGTCCGCGCAATTCATCGCACAGGGTCGCCAGATAGCGAAACATGGCGGGGAAATTGGCGGGACGCTTGGGATATTTCTGCTCCAGTCGGTTGAGCAGCCAGCAAAAAGCATGTTCGCTGTCGGTGTCTCCCACCGGACGGTGCCGCCCGGTTGCAAGTCGCTTGTAGCCGGTCAGCTGGCCATTATGGGCAAAGGTCCAGTAGCGGCCCCACAGTTCACGGGTGAACGGATGGGTGTTTTCCAGCGACACGCAGCCGCGGTTCGCCTGCCGGATATGGCTGACCACGGCGCGACTCTTGATGGGCAACGCCTGTACCAGCTTGGCTATCGGCGACTGGGCACTGGGCTCGGGATCCTTGAAGGTGCGAAACCCCCTCCCCTCATAGAAGGTGATCCCCCAGCCATCCTTGTGTGGCCCCGTCTTGCCGCCGCGCAGCATCAGACCGGTAAAGCTGAAGCAGATATCGGTCGGCACATTGGCACTCATGCCGAGCAGTTCGCACATAACCAGCGGACTCCTTATTACTTGGCCATCTCTTTTTCGACCAACTGGATCAGGATATGAATCACCTTGATGTGCACTTCCTGAATGCGGTCGGCATAACCAAAGTGCGGCACCCGGATCTCGACATCGGCCAGACCCGCCATCTTGCCACCATCCTTGCCGGTCAGCGCTATCACCTTCATGCCCTTGGCATGGGCGGCTTCGATGGCCTTGAGGATGTTGCCCGAGTTGCCACTGGTGGAAATGCCGAGCAAGACGTCACCGCGACGGCCGACCGCTTCCACATAACGGGAGAACACATAGTCGTAGCCAAAGTCGTTGGAGACGCAGGAGAGGTGGCTGGGATCGGAAATGGCAATACCGGCATAGCCTGGACGGTTCTCGCGATAACGGCCAGTCAGCTCCTCGGCAAAATGCATGGCATCACAGTGGGAGCCACCATTGCCACAGGAGAGCACCTTGCCTTCCTGTTTAAAGGAGTCTGCCAGCAGTTTGGCGGCTGCCTCTATGTTCTTCAGATTCTGCTCATCTGCCAGGAACGCCTGGAGCACGCCAGCAGCTTCGGTCAATTCATTGCGGATCAGTTCTTGGTACATGATGTCTCTTCCAAAATGTGGGCGGCGTCATTGTCGCACAAGCCAATCCAATCGTCGCCCCCCAGCCAGCCAAGATGCCGCCTGCAGGACGTTATGCCGCTCACAGCGTGAAGGTAACGAGCTTGTAAACAGCTTGATAAGTTTGTGCGTATGAATTACAACAGGGGCCATATCCAACAGGTCAGACCTCTGGATCAGTCAATCTACTGCTTAGCCAACTTCGGCAACTCATGCAAGGAGCGAAAAATGACGACGACCCTCACTCTGCTCGGGGTGATCCTGGTGATCGGCGCCATGGCTTATCGCCGGGCGTCTCTGTTCACATCCACGCTTGCCACGGCCGCCGCCCTGGTCGCTGGCACCCTCTATGGCCATGTCCCCCTGCTGGTGTGGGCACTGTTTGCCGTGATTGCCATCCCCCTCAACCTGGTGGATTTTCGCCGCAATCAGCTGACCAAGCCGCTGTTCAAGATCTACAAGTCGATCATGCCGGAGATGTCCCGCACCGAGAAGGAAGCCATCGAAGCCGGGACCACCTGGTGGGAAGCGGACCTGTTCGCCGGCAACCCGAACTGGAAGAAGCTGCACGCCATCCCGGTCAGCGTTCTGTCAGCCGAAGAGCAAGCCTTCATGGATGGCCCGGTTGAAAACGTCTGCCGCATGGTCAACGACTGGGAAGTGACTCACGAGCGGGCCGATCTCTCCCCCGAGGTGTGGCAATACCTGAAGGACAACAAGTTCTTCGCCATGATCATCAAGAAGAAATACGGTGGTCTGGAATTCTCCGCCTATGCCCAGTCCTGTGTGCTGCAAAAACTGTGTGGCGCCAGCGCCGTGCTGGCCTCCACAGTAGGCGTCCCCAACTCCCTCGGCCCGGGTGAACTGCTGCAACACTACGGCACCGATGAGCAGAAAGACCACTACCTGCCCCGCCTGGCGGTAGGCAAAGAGATCCCCTGCTTCGCCCTGACCAGCCCGGAAGCGGGTTCCGACGCCGGCTCCATTCCCGACTTCGGCATTATCTGCAAGGGTGAATGGGAAGGGGAAGAGGTGCTTGGCATGCGCCTGACCTGGAACAAGCGCTACATCACGCTCGCTCCTATTGCTACCGTGCTGGGTCTGGCCTTCAAGCTGCGCGACCCGGATCACCTGCTGGGTGACGAAGAGGAGCTGGGCATCACCTGTGCCCTGATCCCGACCCACATCAAGGGGGTAGAGATAGGCCGTCGTCACTTCCCGCTCAACGTGCCGTTCCAGAATGGTCCGACCCGTGGCGACAATGTGTTTGTACCGCTCGACTTCATCATAGGTGGCCCGGCCATGGCCGGTCAGGGCTGGCGCATGCTGGTCGAATGCCTCTCGGTTGGCCGCGGTATCACGTTGCCCTCCAACAGCACGGGCGGCGTCAAGATGCTGGCCCTGGCGACCGGCGCCTACAGCCGCATCCGCCGCCAGTTCAAGCTGCCCATCGGCAAGATGGAAGGCATTGAAGAGCCGCTGGCCCGTCTCGGTGGCAACGCCTACATAATGGGCGCTGCCGCCAACCTGACAGTGACCGGTATCGATCTGGGGGAAAAACCCTCGGTCATCTCCGCCATCGTCAAATACCACCTCACCGACCGTGCCCAGAAGTGCATCATAGATGCCATGGACATCCACGGCGGCAAGGCCATCTGCATGGGCCCGAACAACTATCTGGCCCGTGGCTATCAGGGTGCCCCGATCGCAGTGACAGTAGAAGGGGCCAACATCCTGACCCGCAGCATGATCATCTACGGTCAGGGCGCCATCCGCTGCCACCCCTATGTCCTGCCGGAGATGCTGGCAGCCAGCCATCCGGACAAGGAGCAGGCGCTGAAGGATTTCGACAAGGCCATGTTCAGCCACGTCGGTTTTGCCATCAGCAACCTGGTGCGCAGTTTCTGGCTGGGCTTGACCGGTGCTCGCTTCGCCGCAGCCCCTTACAAGGATCAGACCAAGGGCTATTACCAGCAGCTCTCCCGCCTCTCGGCCAACCTGGCGTTCCTGTCAGACATGGCCATGGGCACCCTGGGCGGCGAGCTCAAGCGCAAGGAGCGCGTCTCCGCTCGCCTCGGTGACGTGCTGAGTCAGCTCTATCTGGCCTCAAGTGCCCTCAAACGCTATCAGGATGAGGGTCGTCAGCAGGCGGATCTGCCACTGCTGCACTGGGCACTGCAAGATGCCATGTTCAAGGCGCAAGAGGCGATCGACGAGCTGCTGCGCAACTTCCCGAACCGCTGGATTGGCCTTGCGCTGCGCGTCATAGTGCTGCCCCTTGGCCGTGACATGAAGCGCCCGAGCGACAAGCTGGACCAGCAAGTGGCCCGCCTGCTGCAAACGCCGAGCGAGACTCGCAGCCGACTGGCACAAGGTCAATACCTGACCCGCGAAGAGGGCAACCCCTTCGGCTTGCTGGAACAGGCGCTGGATGACGTGCTGGCGGCCGAACCGCTGTTTGACAAAGTATGCAAAGCTGACGGTATCAAGCGTCTGTTTATGCAACTGGACAAGGTGGCGGATGCGGGTCTGGCGCTCGGTGTACTCAACCAGAATGAGGCCGACTTGCTGCGCCGGGCCGAAGAGAGCCGCCTGCGTACCATCAACGTTGATGATTTCGACCCCATCGACCTGGTTGCCAACAAGGCCCTGTTCGAACCATCGGCCTATCACAGAGCTGCCTGATACGCAGAAAACGAACCTGACGCCTCCCATGTGGAGGCGTTTTTTATGGACCTGGATCACGATGACAACAAAGAGATTTCACAGATCAAATTTTATTTCTCAATAAGTTTCCTATCCTTAGTGAAGCAGTTAATGTAAGCACAGGATCCCAAACAGGATTGCATGATGGATGACCAAATCCTGATTATTGACGATGACGATCTGCCCCTTCAGGAACAGCAGCAAGCTGGATGGAAGGTGATGATTGTGGATGATGAGCCCGAAGTGCATCGCATCACCAAGATCACCCTGAGCAAGTTTGAATTCGATAACAAACCCATTGAATTTTTGCATGCTTATTCAGCTGCCAAGGCCAAGGAGTTGCTCGCCAAGACCCCGGATGTAGCTTTGTTGCTGCTCGATGTGGTCATGGAAGTCGATCACGCCGGTCTCGATGTGGTCAAATTCGTGCGCGAAGATCTGCAAAACAAGATGGTGCGCATCGTGCTGCGAACCGGGCAACCGGGACAAGCGCCGGAAGATGATGTGGTCACCAACTACGACATCAACGATTACAAGGACAAGACAGAGCTCACCTCCCAGAAGCTGCGCACCCTGCTGCGGGCCAGCCTGCGTTCATACCGCGACATCCGTACCCTGGAGAGCAATCGCCAGGGACTGGAAAAGGTCATTGAGGCTTCCAAGGGGATCTTCGAAAAACGGGCGCTACGCCAGTTTGTCGAGGGCGCGCAGGAACAGCTCAGCGCTCTGCTCAATCTGGAAGAGTCCCAGATCTATGACGTGAAGCAGCTTGCCTATGAGGTGAGGGATCAGATCCTGGAGCCTCTGCTGCCCGGCCACCCGTCCGTGCGGCTTGTCGATGCTCCTGCTATTTTGCGTCAGGCCATGACCAATCGCGCCAACGTCTATGATGGCAACCAGATGGTGCTCTACTGTCAGAATCCCCGCCATCACCTGTTGTTTCACATCGAAACCACCCGTCAGCTCAGCCAGATGGACATGGGGCTGCTGAGCCTGTTTACCGAAAACATCATAGTGGCGCTGGAGAACATCCGGCTCAACGAGGTCATTGCAGATAACCAGCGCGAGATCATCTATCGCATCGGCGAGCTGGTGGAAACCCGCTCCAAGGAGTCCGGCCTGCACGTCAAACGGGTCGCCCTCTACACTGAGCTGCTCTGCCAGCTGCTTGGCATGAGCGAGGAGCAGAGCGAGCTCATCAAGCGCGCCTCTCCCCTGCACGATATCGGCAAGGTCGGGGTCCCGGATGCCATCTTGCACAAGCCAGGCAAACTGACCCCGGAAGAGTGGGAGATCATGAAGACCCATGCCCAACTGGGGCAGGACATGCTCTCCGGCAGCGACCTGGCCCTGTTCCAGATAGGTGCCACCATAGCAGGTAACCACCACGAAAAGTGGAATGGCAGCGGTTATCCCCGCGGTCTCAAGGGAGACGATATTCCGTTGGAGGGACGAGTCGTGGCGCTGGCCGACGTGTTTGATGCTCTCGGGTCGGATCGCTGCTACAAGAAGGCGTGGCCGCTGGACAAGGTACTGGCGCTGATAGAAGAAGAGAAGGGACAGCACTTCGATCCCCAACTGGTGGAGCTGATGCTGGCCAATCTGGACAAGTTCCTCGAGATCCGCGATCAGCACAAGGATATCTATGTCGGGGATCATTGACCCCTTTCACACCCGTGCACCAACTGCTGCATATAAAAAAGCCGCCTCAACAGGCGGCTTTTTAGTGAAGGCCTGCTCGTTACTGTTCGGGCAGGTTCAGGTCCAGTTTGGCCTCGGGTTTGGCCCCTTCGCTTTCGGCCTTGTGCGCGGCCATCGCTTTCTTCATCGCACGGCGCTTTTGCAGCAAGATGAATCCCACCCCACCGAGCAGGACAACCAGTATCCCAACCCCGCCTAGCAACCATATCAACCAGCCGCTGCTCTCTTTCTCCTCAAATTTGACCTGGGTCGGTACCGCAACCGATGCCACAGGTGTAACCGGAGGTGGGGCCGCCTGCACGGGGAAAATATTGAACGATTTGACCGGCAGTATGACCTGGATCTCGCGGCCCAACCGGGTTGTCCCAAACAGAGTCGCACTCACCTCATACTGACCAACCGCCTTGAGCGCCGACAGATCAACTTCGACTTTGAACCCGGTTGCCACAGCACTGAAAGGCAGACTCTCATTGGTCGTGTTCATCGCCTTGCCTTTGACAACCACGGAGGCGGGATCCAGCTCATCACCGTCGATCAAAAATGAGAGCAGGGCGCCTGCCTCTTGTGACGGGGGCGTCAAGGTGAAGTTGACGGGGAGCGGATAGACAAGCACATCCTGAGACCGGGCCCGGGAGAAGACCTGATTGCCGGTGCTGTACAAAGCCCGATACTTGCCGGCCGGAACATCGAGCAGAGCCTCGGCGGTCATGACGCCATCTCCCGGCACCTCGTCGAGCCCCTTGCCATCATCAAGGTAGCGGCCAAGCACTTCATCCAGAATGGGCTCACCCTGCTGGGTATCATCATTGAAACGCTGCAACTTCACCGTCATGCCGAGATCCGTGAGGTAATACCCGTCTTTGGGCGGCGCATCGTCAATCAACAGCCAGGATTTGAGTTTGATCACCTCCCCTTGATAGAGCTGGGTCGGCAACTGCTCGGTTTCAAGCTTGATGTTCGACAGGATCCGCACCCGATTGTCAGGGTCTACCTCGCCGATGGCCTGCCAAGGACCTGGCATGGGATCACGAATGGTGATGAGATCATGATCCTTGAGCGCCAGCCAGCCCACCTCGGGTGGTGTGACCTTGCCGACATAGAGCTTGCTGCCATCGGGACGCACCAGGATCACGGAGGAGGTGCCCGGCTTGCGCGTGACGATGAAGGTAATCTCCTTCACGCCATAATCGATGCGAAAGCGATTATCGAGCAGGGGAATGTCAGAGGGGGCAAACACCTCGTTGGCCGTGACCGTCAATGAAGTCAACAGCAGCAGGCCACTCCATAGCTTGCTCATTGCCGCCACAGGCAGGCACCTCCCTTCTTCTGGACCAGGTCTAACCTGGCTTCGTGCACCGCTTCGATATCGGCGCCGGCGCGCACTACCTTGAGCGGCGGGCGATTGCTCTCCAGTCGACGAATGCTGGTGTCCTGATTGCGCTCGCTCTCACTGCTTTCGGTGGCCAGGTTCAGCTTGGTCTGGCCACCCGTCATCAGCAGGTAAACGTCGGCCAGGATCTCCGCATCGAGCAAGGCGCCGTGCAGAGTGCGGTGAGAGTTATCTATGCCGTAGCGATCGCACAGCACATCCAGGTTGTTGCGTTTGCCCGGGAAAAGATCCCGCGCCATCGCCAGGGTATCCGTGATGCTGCAGATATCCCTGGTTTTGAAGTTGAGTCCGAGCTTGCCGAACTCATAGTCCATGAAGCTCACGTCAAAGGGGGCGTTGTGGGCGATAAGCTCGGCACCACGAATGAACTCGATGAAATCGTTGGCGATCTGGCTGAACGAGGGCTTGTCTGCCAGGAAGGCATCCGTGATGCCATGCACCTGGATGGCCTCGGGATCCACCAGCCGATCCGGCTTGATATAGACGTGGTAGTGATTACCGGTCAGCTTGCGGTTGATCACCTCCACACAGCCAATCTCTATGATGCGGTGTCCCAGATAGATGGGGCCACCGGCTGTGTTCATACCTGTGGTTTCAGTATCCAGAATGATCTGGCGATTCAGTTGGGGTGTGTTCATGATCCAATCTATGTCAAACTTCGGCCTTACCCGCTAGTTTACCCCAAGACTCACGCTAAAAAAGATCGATTGCTCATGTTAAAACACATTGATTTATACACGGATGGTTCCTGCCTCGGTAATCCCGGCCCGGGTGGCTATGGCGCCGTCCTGGTCTATGGCGATCACCGCAAGGAGATTTCCGGCGGTTTTCGGTTGACCACCAATAACCGGATGGAGCTGATGGCCGCCATCATGGGGCTGCGTACCCTCAATGCCGCCTGCCAGGTACGGCTCACCACCGACAGCCAGTATGTGCGCCAGGGGATCACCCAATGGATCATCGGCTGGAAGAAAAAGGGGTGGATGACCTCAAATCGTCAGCCGGTCAAGAACGTCGATCTCTGGAAAGAGCTGGATGCCGAAGTGGCCCGCCATCAGATCGAGTGGCTCTGGGTCAAGGGGCACTCGGGTCACCCCGAGAACGAACGCTGCGATGAACTGGCGCGCGATGCCGCCAGCGGCAAGGAACTCGCCGAAGATACCGGCTACCAGCCCTGACGTGCCATGCCCGGTGCCGCTATCGACTCAGGCAAACGCCAGCGACGACGCACCGGGATGAGCGGAAAACGCCGTTTGCGCGCCGCTATAACATAGACGGATGCAAACGGTCTGCAGTAATCCCGCCCCACACTCTCCCGCCACCAGCCGATCCGGCTCTGTTTGCTCATGAACGAATAGCCGAAGCGTTCGTCAAACATCACCTCACAACCGAGCAGTTGCAACCAGTCGGTGACCCGTGCCGGGGTGAACATTCGTGCCGACCAGGGCAGACGTTGGCGCAGGAAAGGCAGACAATGACCAATACCGACCAGACTGAGCGGGTTATAGCCGCTGACGATGAGCCAGCCATCGTCGGTCAGCACCCGCTCTGCTTCACGCAGTACCTGGTGGGGATCGGGCGAGAAATCTAGGCAATGGGCAAGCAGACAGGCATCCACACTGCCGGCGCGTACCGGCAAGGCCAGCGGATCGCCCTTGATATCCAGCAAGCGACCACTGGTCGCCACCCCTATCTGGTGGCGAATGGAAGAGCAACCACAGGAGAGCTCTGCGCTCAGGGCGCCCACTTTAAGCAGATGATAACCAAACAGATGTGGGCACCAGCTATCGAGCCGCTCCTGGATCTCGGCAGCCACCCAGTCCCCCATGGGTAACGCCGACCAGCTGGTCGGGACCTCGATTTGTTGTTCGGTACGTGCCAACTGCATAATGGGGCTCAACTTGGGGTGCGAACGCCATCCAGTTATATAAGATACCCTCCCTAAAGAGAAGCTAACTCATGTATACCGTTATCACAGTTCCAGCCTTTACCGACAATTACATCTGGTTGATCAGACACGAAAATCACTGCTTGGTGGTCGACCCGGGCGATGCGGGCCCCGTGCTGGATCGGCTGGCTGCCCTGGACTTGCAGCTCGATGCCATCTTGCTGACTCACCACCACCAGGATCATGTGGGCGGCGTCACCGCCCTGCTCAAGCATTTCCCCCATGCCAGATTGTATGGCCCCAAACATGACCCCATGCCCGATCACCATGGCCAGTGGCTCGATGACGGGGATCAGATCAACTGGCATGGTTTGAGCCTGGATGTGATTCATGTGCCCGGTCATACCCATGGCCATATTGCCTACCACGGCCATGGCATGCTGTTTTGCGGTGATACGCTCTTCTCCGGCGGTTGCGGTCGCCTGTTCGAAGGCACCCCGGCCCAGATGCATGACTCGCTGCAACGGCTCGCGGCCCTGCCTGACGACACCCTCATCTATTGTGCCCACGAATACACTCTCTCCAACCTGCGCTTCGCCTACGCAGTCGAGCCCGACAACAAGGCGATCCAGCAGCGGATCGGCATGATCAGCAAACTGCGCCAGCAGGGCCTGCCGAGTCTCCCTTCTCGCCTGGGCGATGAGCGCGATTTCAACGTTTTTCTGCGTTGCGAGCAGGATTCCGTGAAATTTTCTGCTGAAAAACACGCCTTAAAATGCTTGGAAAATCCAGAGGATACCTTCGCCGTCCTGCGCAGCTGGAAGGACGTTTTTTGAACGAACCTTGATCAGGGGGCCATTGCCCCTTATGATGCCAGCTGTTTTTCAAGAGATGACCTGAGCGAGATGAAGGTACGAACGGCCTTATTGGCGGCGCTGTTTCTCAGCGGCTGCCAAAACCTGAGCCATCAGGATGACCGGGCGCTAACGGCAATCGAGCCGATCAAGTCCCCCCAAGTCAACAAAAAAGCGTATAAAAAACATTCGACGCGCTTCCTGTTCGGTGACGAACAGATCGACGCACTGGATGACACGGATAACCTGTGGGTGCGTATCAGCGATGATATGCAGTTTGAACCACAGGACAATGCCCGTGTCAGCCAACAGCGTGATTGGTTACTGCGCAACGATAAGCATCTGGCGACCATTGCCAGCCGGGCTGAGCCCTACCTGTATCTGATGGTAGAGGAAATCGAACGGCGTGAGCTGCCAATGGAGCTTATTACCATTCCCATGATCGAGAGCATGTTCGATCCCCACGCCCGTTCCCGCAGCAATGCGGTCGGCCTGTGGCAATTCGTGCCTGCGACCGGCAAGAACTTCGGTCTGCGCCAGGACAGCTGGTATGACGGCCGACGCGATGTATTGGCCTCCACCAATGCAGCGCTGGATTACCTGGAATACCTGAACCGCTTCTTTGATGGCGACTGGCTGCAAACTCTGGCTGCCTACAATGCCGGTGAAGGGCGCGTGCGAAACGCCATTGTGCGCAACCAGAAGGCCGGTCGTCCCACCGATTACTGGTCTCTCGATCTGCCGCGCGAAACCCGGATGTATGTCCCCAAGATCCTGGCGATGGCTGACATGATCCGCAATGCGGACAACTACAATGTCACCCTGCCGGTACTGGCCAACAAACCGCAGCTGCGGGTGGTCAATACCGGAGGCCAGATCGACTTGAACGTGGCCGCTCAGCTGGCGGGCTTGCGTCCGGCTCAGCTGAAAGAGGTCAACCCGGCCCTGAGCCGCTGGTCGACATCTCCCCAGGGCCCCTATCGGTTACTGGTACCGGTCGAATATGCCGATACCCTGGAGCTGGCGCTGGCCGATCTGCCGCAGAGCGAGCGTATACGCACCCGCTCCTATCAGGTCACCAGTGGCGATACCCTCTCCCGCATCGCCCAGAACAACGGGGTGAGTGTGCAACAGCTCAAGTTGGCCAACAACCTGCGTGGCAACAATCTGCGCCGTGGCCAGACCCTGATGATCCCGACCGGCAGCAGCAAGGCTGTTGTCAGTCCGGCCGTTCAAAGCAAGCCGCAGCAAGTCGCCAAGCGCAGCGGTGGCAAGCTCCAGTACAAGGTGCGTTCCGGCGACAGCCTCTGGAGCATCAGCCAGGCTCACGGGGTCAATCATGATGAGCTGGCAAAGTGGAACGGTCTCAATGCCAAATCGTCCCTGAAACCCGGCATGAAGCTGGTGATCTGGCCCAAGCAGGGCAAGAGCAGCAACAAGTCCATGGTCTATCAGGTACGCCGCGGTGACTCTCTCTCCGCCATTGCCGCCCGTTTTCAGGTCGCCGTAATGGATGTGATGCGCTGGAATCAACTTGGCAAGAGTGACTATCTCAAGCCGGGTCAGGAACTGACCCTGTTCGTGAAGAACAGCAGCTGATTGTTCACCACTCAATACGAAAACACCCCGCCAAGTGCGGGGTGTTTTTTTATCACGTCTTGCTGCTCCTATCCGGGAGCATCCATCAGGGGGTGATGGCCTGGGCCGAAAAGCGCGCCATGATGGGATTGTGATCCGAGGCATCGGTGGCCGGGCTGCTCACTTCTACCAGATCCAGATTGCGGTAATAGAGGTGATCCAGCGGACGGCCAAATGCGGTACGGCGCAGATCCGGCACAGGAATGGCTTCCTGCAACCCCAGCTCCCCCACCAGCTTGTTCAACCAGAATTCCCGTTTGTCGCTCCAGGTGTTGAAATCCCCGGCCAGAATGACGGGCCCCTGATGACGGCGAATGAGAGCCGTCAGGTCATTGAGCTGTTCGCGGAAGGTGGCCATGCCCAGTTCGAAGTTGACCGCATGCAGGTTTACCACCAGCACACCGTCAGGATCGCCCTGCAAGGGGTACAGGCTGACCAGACCAGATTTTGGAATGCGTAGCAGAGGCTCGGGGGAACGAACGCCGCAGACGAAAGCCTGTGGTGTTTTGGCGACCGTCATGACACCAAATGAAACGCCGCCCTGAGTAAAGGCTTGCAACTGTTGCCACTGAAACTCACCGGCTTTGAGCCAGTCCAGCATGTCCGGACGGGTCGCCGACTCCTGCAACAACACTAGATCCTGGGATTTGGCATACTCGTCCAGCCCCTCGCGCCAGTTTTTACGCTGACCCTTGTAGAGGTTCCAGACGGTAATGCCAAACTCGCGGGGCAAGGCGGTGGAGGCCAGCGCCACCAGTGGCGGCTTCTGGCAGTTGACGCCGGGAATGATGCCCTGCGCCGTGATCATATGATCCTGATCCGGTACCTCGAAACAGCCAACCAACCCCAACGTCAACAGCGACGTACCCAGAATGCGATAACTATTTTTCATTGGCTAACAACCACCTGCCTCTGCATTGTGTCATGACCATCACAAACGTCACCGCTGCCGACTAGGCTCATAGCTCGTGTCCGGCCCGGCTCATCCAGAAGGAATTCAACGATGGCGAGACAGCACCAGTACCGCGTGACATTTTATGATCAACAAGGAAATTGTCATCAAGTGGAGCTTTCCACCGTCTATCAGATCAGACGGGATCCCCAGTGCGATCTCTGCCTGTTCGACACCGAGCAGTGTGTCGGCTCGGAAGAGATGCTGGAACGCATGATACGGCAAAAAACCGGCTTTGAGCAGGAAATATCCATCATCAACGCCCGACTTGTCTGAGCCGGATCAGACGGGTACCGGACGGGATTTACCCTGCTCGTCGATGGCAACATAGGTGAAAATCCCCTCGGTCACGCAGTAACGTTGAGCCTCGTTTGCACGCAGCACCGGCTTGACCCAGACCTCCAGCTTCAGACGCATGGAGCTGCGGCCAATCTTCAGGCAACGCCCGTAGCAACACACCACATCACCGACCTTGACCGGGCTGTGAAAGGTCATGCCTTCGACGGAAACGGTACAAATACGTCCTTTTGCCAGCTCCTTGGCCATGATGCCCCCACCTATATCCATCTGGGACATGATCCAGCCCCCGAAGATATCGCCATTGGGGTTGGTATCGGCTGGCATCGCCAGGGTTCTCAGCAACAGTTCCCCGTCAGGGTGACGTTTTGTATCTACCATCATTACCGCTCTCTCTATCATGAATGGCGGCATGATAGGGGGCGAGCCCCGCCTTGGCAAACCTCAATTGCCCTGCGTTCTCAGCCAAAATGGGCCTTTGGAGCCGCATGTTACCCGGCAGGGAAACACGATTGAACGAAGGCGAGGCAGCCTCAGTGACCCAGTGCGGCCTGCTCGGCAAACCAGTGGGCCGGATCGGGCCAACTGTAGCTAAAACCGAGGCGCTGGCAGATAAGCTGGCCCTCGATGGGGGCAAAGGTCCCGGCTGGCTCGATGAAGCTGGGTGCCGGCAAACCGAGCAGGCGAGCCGCAAATGGATAGAACTGCTCGCGGCGCGGATGCACGGGAGCGCTCAGGTTATAGGCATCCCCGTTTTCTGCGTGCGTCAGCATCAGCTGACAAGCCGCCACCACATCATCCAGATGCACCAGGTTTACCGCTTGGGCTCCGCCATCGAGAGTCTTGCCCGCCAGAAAACGACCGGGATGGCGATCCGGGCCGTAAAGACCGGCGGGGCGCTGCACCATGGCGCACTCAAAACCGGCGGTCAACACAGCCTGCTCGGCAGCGAGCATTCGCTCCCCTCTGGCGTGGCCGGGTCTGGGCTGCTCCCCTTCCCCCTGCCCTGGCGCCCATACCGAAGTGGCGCTGACGAACAGCACTCTCTGCACACCCGCAGCTTTTGCCAGCTGGCATAGCCGGGCGATGGCCGCAGGGTAATCCTCCGTCTTGCTCGGTGGCACGCAGATCACCAGCTCGCGGCAGACCAGTGGCAAAACATCCAGCCGGGCCGACAATTGCAGCGGCCAGGCCTTCACGCCTTCGGCGGTCAAGCGCTCGGCCTTCTCGGCCGAGCTGACCGTCACTACCACGGCCTTGCCTTGCGCCTGCAACGCCCGCGCCAGCGGCAATCCCAGCCAACCGGCTCCCACTATTCCCGTCTGGTTCCTGCATTCTGTTGTCATTGGCAAAAATCCTGGCAAAAAAAAACGGCCATCCATGATGACCGTCGAAAGTAACGAAGGAAATAGCTGGATTGACCAGTTACCTCCCACAGCGGGAAAATCGGGAGCGCAGGCTCCTAATTCGTGGGGGCTATGCTAGTGGCAGGCTGGCCAAAAAGCTTTGAAGCGGATCACAGTTGAAAAGGATTTCTGAAAACGGTTTCAATTTTTAATGCGGAGTCAGCAAAAAAATGGCCCATTCAGGGCCAATTTCATCTCATCAGGCGACAGATTCGCGACGGACTAGTTCTGCTTCGAACTTGAGCGTCAGCCCGTCAACCGGCTTGTGATCCAGCAGACGCAAGGCCAGCTCGGCCGCGCGGCCACCCATCTCCTCGATGGGATAGCGCACTGTCGTGAGCTTGGGGTAGATGTAACGGGCATAAGGGATGTCATCAAAACCCACCACAGAGATCTGCTGCGGGATCTTGTAGCCACGCTCCAGCAGACAGGAGATGGCTCCCGCCACCATGGCGTCGTTGAAACCGAGCACGGCAGTGAACTCTACGCCCCGCTCCAGCAGCTCGCCCATGGCCACATAACCGCCATTTTCATCGGCGAAGGCACGGCCAATCAGTGCAGGATCCAGCTCAATGCCCGCCCTTTGCAGGGCGTAGCGGTAACCCGCCATCCGCTGCAAGCCATCCACAAACTCTTCGTCATCCGAGGTCACGAAGGCAATCTTGCTATGCCCAGCATCCAGTAGATGCTGACACGCTGTGGTAATACCGGCCTGGTTATCCAGCCAGACACAGCGATCCTCTGCACCCGGTACCTGTCGGTTGATGAAGACAATGGGGGTATTGCCTGCCACCAGTTCGCTCAGCTCCTCGTCCGGCAGTGCCTTGCTGTGCAAGATCAAGGCATCGCACTGGCGCTGCAGCAGCGCCTGGATGGCATGACGCTCACGTGCCGCATCATGGTTGCCGGACATGACGATGGTGAATTTGTCCGCCTTGTCGACCATGGTCTCGATGCCGCGCATCATCTGGGCGAAAAAGGGGCCACCACACAGGTCCCCTACCAGTACGCCGATGCAGTTGGATCGCTTGCTGACCAGCGCCTGGGCAAAACTGTTGGGACGAAAATTCAGTTCCTTCATGGCCGCCAATACGGCCACACGCTTTTCTGGTGCCACTTGTGCCGTGTTGTTGATCACCCGCGACACAGTTGAAATGGACACATTGGCCAACCGAGAAACGTCTTTAATCGTTGCCACTATCAATTCCTTTGTTGGGGAAGCCTGTCTGTGTTGATCGGGCGATTATATCGAACCTGTCAGACCAAGACGTGGCGCCCGATCACCTGACAGGTTTCCTTTTGTAACAAAACCTTGTGGGATAATAACCATTTTGGGGAAGGAAAGGGAATTGGGCAGCCGCCAGGGCGGCTGCCGTCTCAATAAGCGTGACTCAGCTCGCGTTCGGACATGAAGCGCAACGGCTGTTGCAGCTTGTGCTGGTAGATGAGATCGAACGACAGCACATTCTGCACATAGTTGCGTGTCTCCTTGTAGGGGATGCTCTCGACCCAGACATCCATTGGCCGATTGCGGCTCTGCTCCCGCCAGCGTTTCACCCGCCCCGGCCCGGCGTTGTAAGCCGCCGTCGCCAGAATACGGTTGCCGTCATACACATCCAGCAAGCGCTTGAGGTAGGCACTCCCCAACCTGACATTGAGGGTAGGCTCGAACAACTGCTCGGGATTGCGATAAGGCACCCCCAGCTTGCTGGCTGTTTCCTTGGCGGTACCCGGCATCAACTGCATCAGACCGCGTGCACCCACCGGCGATTCTGCCCGCGGGTAGAGGGCGCTCTCCTGGCGCGACACCGCATAAAGCAGGCTCATATCGACCGAGCGCTCCCGCGCCATCTGGCTGAAGGTCTGCTTGTAGGGTTTGGGAAAACGCAACTCGATCGCATCCCAGGCTTCGGCGCGGATGCTGGCCAGAATAGCCAGCTCATGCCAGCCCTGATTAAGCGCTATATGACCGAACTCGATGCGCTGGGCAACCGGGTTGCGATCCATGTTGTGGACCCACTCAGCGCGCGCCGCCGTGATCTCGTTCATGTCCAGCAGCTCACGCACCCGTAGCAGGAAGGGCCAGCGGTGAGTTGCAGTACGCCAGTCAGGCACCTTGGTGCCGGCGCTCTGGTTCTTGATGCGATAAGGCACGCCGGTACGCTGAGCCGCCATGAAGCCATAGAAGCCGCGCAAGTTGGCCGTTTCCAGATAGAGATCCCGCGCCGGTTTCTTCTGCCCCTGCACTTCCAGCGAGCGGGCCAGCCAGTAACGCCAGCGGTCCTCTTTCTGCAAGGCCATCGGCATGCGCTTGACCCAACCGGAGAGGCCGCGCCAGTCCTGTTCCCAGATGGCAAGGCGGGCTCTGAGCTCCAGCAGATCCGGGTCATCGAGCCGCACGACAGTGGCATCCACCCAACTGCGCTGGGAAATGGATCGATCCAGCAGCAGGCGACGGGCCACAGCCCGCTCCACCGGCGCCACCTCGGCAGGTGTCAAACCAAAGCGGGAGCGAGCTTGCGCAAGCTGGTGCAACACGGATTCGGGCTGCTGATTGGCATAACGGGCCAGTCCCAGTGACAGCAGTCGCCGGGAGGGTGCTGCCGTGGAAAAGTAAGCCGGATTCATCGCCCTTGCAGGCTGCTCGAACAAGGCGATCATCTGGTCTGCATAAGGCTGCATGCCGCTGCCGAGCTGGGCACCAAGGTGGCGGATCAGGTTCGGGTTTTCCGCTTCAAACGCCAAGGTCATGCGGGTCCAGACCTTCTCCTGAGTGCGCAATCCGGCCTGCTGCCAGAGCTGGAACAAAGGGGTACAGGCATCGGGACGGGATTGGCCACTCAACCAGAGCTTGCCCGCCTCCTGCAAGGCCTGGATCTGCTGCCCCGTGTAGTAGCGGGCCTGATAGTGCATGCAGAGCAGATCGGTGGAACTCGGCTTGGCCGGGTAGAAGCGCAGAAACTGGGACCACTGCTGGCTCTGGGCCAGATGGGTCAGGTAGCTGCGCTCCAGGCGATTGGATTGCGGCGTATCGCCGTGTTCGCGAATGAAGCGGGTTACTTTGTCATAATCTGCCGCCCCGGGCCGAAAGGCCAACTGGTAATAATCCAGATAGGGCAACAGCGGATAATGGGTCAAACGGGCACGAATTTGCTGGAAACGAGCCTGATCGTTGGCACGTACCGCGTCATAGGCCTGACGATAGAGGGACTGATCCATTGTCTGTGCCGCGACTGGCATCAGAAGTCCTGGCACGAACAGCGCCGATAATATGATTCCCTGCACGGCTTTCACCAAAGACGTCTCCATTGAGCAGCAATGCCACCGCCCGCTGGCGGTGGTGTCATGTCCACTCATTCTACCCGTTAACATCAAGGGCTACAGCTCGCCCACGATACTATTTTTCTGCCACCACACAGGTATGGTCGTTGTGGGTCAGACGCCGGACATAGCGCTCCAGATAGGGCACAGGCAGCGGTTTGGAGGCGAGGTAGCCCTGATAGAAATGGCAGCCCTGAGCTTGCAGGAACTCCAGCTGCTGGCGGGATTCCACCCCCTCTGCCGTCACGTTGAAACCCATGTGACGCGCCATGGCGATGACCGCCTCGACGATGGCCATGTTGTCGCCATCCTTGGGAATGTCCTGAATGAAGGAGCGGTCGATCTTGAGCTCATCGGCCGGCAGCCGTTTCAGGTAACTCAGGGAGGAGTAGCCGGCACCGAAGTCATCGATGGCGAAGCTGATGCCAATGGCCTTGAGCTCGCTCATCTTGCTGATGGTGTCTTCCGCATGCCCCAGCACCACCGACTCGGTGATCTCCAGATTCAGGCAGGCGGGGTCCATGCCGGTCGCCGCCAGTACGTCGTGAATGCATTCGACAAAATCGGTGGCATGGAACTGCTTGGCACTCACATTGACCGACAGCTGGGGGATATGGATGCCGTTTTCCTCCCACAGCACATACTGGGCGCACGCCTCGTGCAGCACCCAGTTGCCGATGTCGACGATGAGATCCGTCTCCTCGGCGATAGGAATGAACTCGGCGGGTGAGACCAGTGCCCTCCCCGGCGGTTGCCAGCGGATCAGCGCCTCAACGCCTATGATATCGCCTCCTTCCACCATGTGCTGGGGCTGGTAATAGAGCGTCAGCTCCTGCTGGCTCAAGGCATTGCGCAATTCGTTATGAATGAGCAAGCGACGATCCGCCTGTTGCTGCATGGAGGCATCGAAGAAGCGCCGGGTCTTGCGGCCCGCCGACTTGGCCTGATACATGGCGGTATCAGCCTGCTTGAGCAAGTCATCCACCCCCTGCTCACGCCCAGGAAAAAGGGTAATACCGACGCTGGCACCTATGTGCAGCACCTGCACACCATGGTTGTAAGGCGCAGCAATCTCGCTGATGAGCCGCTCGGCGATGAGGTCGGCCTGCATCTCCGCTTGAGGCGGGCTGGCCGAGAGGGAGGGCAGCAGCAGCACGAACTCGTCACCGCCGAGTCTGGCCAGGCAGTCCCCCTGACGCACCAATCGCTTGAGGCGGCTGGATACCTCCTTGAGCAACCAGTCGCCGGTAGCGTGACCGAGGGAGTCGTTGATGGTCTTGAAGTGGTCCAGATCGATGAACAACAGGGCCCCGATCAGGTTGTCACGGCTCGCTTCGCTGAATGCCTGCGCCAGGGTTTCGTGCAACTGGCGGCGATTGGGCAGGCCGGTCAGCTCGTCGTAATAGGCAAGATCCTGAATGCGGCGCTCAGCCGCTTTGCGCTCAGAGATGTCTTCGAAGCAGATGACAAAATGGCTGATAACGCCTTTGTCATCCTGCACAGGCGTGACGATTTCCCACTGGGGATAGGTGTGCCCATCGAAGTGCAAGCGCTGAGTCTCCCCCTGCCAGCGGTTGAGGGTATTGAGCTCGTAGCCAAGGCCATCAAGCCCTGACCAAAGCTCATTGCCCAGATGCAGACCTATCACCCGCTGGCTGTCAAAACCGGTGATCTGGCTGAAGGCATGGTTGACCCGCAGGATCTTGAAGTCAGGATCCGTGATGATGATGCCTTCATGAGTTTCAAACGCCACCGCAGAGAGCCGCAACTGGGCGTCGCTCTGCAGTCGCTCCAGCTCGGCCACCATACGCACGGAGAAGATGGTCAGCACTGAGTCCAGATTGGGGATCTCAATCTCGCCGGAGAAAAGCAGGGCCAGATGACCCAGGATCTGCCCATTTCGGTCAAACAGCGGCTGGGCGTAATAACGCTGCCCCGCCTTTAGCTGGGGGTTGAGCTGACAATGAGATTCAATGGTGACCACACAGGCTTCACCGCGCCGATAAACCTGCTGACAGGGCATGCCAGCGAGCTCGTACTCCTTGAGGTCGATGCCGTGACAGGCCAGCACCTTGAGGCGATCGCTGCCGGTGCGCTCTGCCAGCCAGACCGCATCCGCAACCAGAATATGAGCAAGCTGATTGACCAGGGTATCGAAGAAATCGAGCCCGGTTCTGGCGGAAAGTGCCTGGGCCAGCTGGGCCAGCAGGGGATCTTGCAACAGAGGAAGCTGCTGGGATAACTCGGCAGGCAAGGGGGTGCTGCGGGTGGTATCGAGCGGCGCAAGCCAGCCACAGCAAACCTGCTGGGCGGGGATGTACTGACCGCTCCAGAGCACGTGGCGCACGCTCCCCTCTTCATCGTTCAAATGGCCGATAAACTGGGCCGGTTGGTGCGAGTGATAGAGTCTGGAGAGAAAATCGGAGAATCCGGGTTCATCATCTGCAGCCAGCTGACCGGCCCAGGGGTGTGCGCCCTCCCCTTGCCAAAGCTGGTAAGAGGCATGATCGGACAGGCTCCACTGCTCCTGTTGTCGATCATAAAACCACATCATTTGAGTGGCCTGCTGTTTCATGTACTACTCCAACACCACAACAACCACGTTCAATGCCCGAATAACTTGATAGCGCCCACATTCACAGGTCGCACTACGGCATGACGAGGTGCGGCGGGAAGTGCGAAAGATGCGAGACTAAGCGGTGGAAACCGGACATGAGGTCGACATGCGGCGCTGCCAAGAAGGGACAGAAACGATCCAAGTTTTCCCATACTGCCTGCCTGTTTCATGGAGCTCAAGCGCTTTTTGGTGCAGAACGGGAAAAGATCACAATTTATATGTCCCGTGATAGTAAAGGGCTCATTTCGTGACACAGATCACATTTCATTATTCCCCCATGAGTAATCTGAAGGTGAAGACACAAGCAAGACGACCCGAAGGGGGCCAATATGAAAATCGAAATTACCAGCAAAATCATCGACATTACCCCGGCTATCCGCGAGCGCATTGAATCCCGCTTTGAAAAGCTCGAACGTCTTCAGGTGCCTCTCATCACACCTCATGTGATTGTCTCCAAAGAGCGTCTGATGTTCATCATTGAAGCCACTGCTGGCATCCCCAACGGCAAACTGTTTGCCCAGGCAGAACACGAGGATCTCTACGCCGCCATCACTGAACTGGGGCAAAAGCTGGAGCGTCAGCTCACCCGTCACATCGAAAAACCCATTGCCCGTCGGGCGGCGGCCAGTGCCAAGGAAATTCCCCAGCCGGACGAAGCCGACGCATAATCCGCAATCACATCACACCAATTTGAATTCAAAGGCGGGATCTTCCCGCCTTTTTGCATGCTGACTGTTGTACGATCCCCTTGATGCTTGTGCCGCTGCCCTCAACTTAACCAGTGCAACCGTGTATCCACCCCTTCTTGCAGTGCATTGAGGACTGGCAACATGAGCAAGGGATCGTCACGCCTTGGTTGATCCGCCAGCTTGTGCTGCCAGCGCTCGCGACCCAGGGGCGAGAGGTTGTCATAGACGGCAGGATCCAGCGCAGCTTGCGGGCCGAGCAAAGGCGGTGATCGCAGCGCCAGCCAAAGCCTCACATCCACCATGGATCCCCCCTGCTGCAACCGCTCATTGAGGTACGCAGATCCCCCATCATCCTCGCCTCCTTGCAAGGGGGTCACGGCCGGTAGTTCAAAATGGCTACGCCAGACCCGGCTATCTGGCTTGGAAACCCGCACCGGATCGAACCAGGGCTGCTCTTCCACAGCATCGGTCAGCAGGGCCAGGTGCAGACGAAAGTCGGCCCTGTCTCCGTGCTGGAGATCACGGTTGAGACGCTGCCCCAGCTGGGCCTCGTCAACCAACAGCTGATCACGAATCGCGCTGGGTAACATGAGATAACTCTTGGAAATAGTGGTTTCATTGCTTATCGGCCGCAAATCGGATCCTTTGAGCAGGAAAAATCCTGCCAAGGGGTTCACAACGACAGAAGATCTGTTAGTATGCGCCTCGCACTTGTGGAGGGGTTCCCGAGCGGCCAAAGGGATCAGACTGTAAATCTGACGGCTCTGCCTTCGAAGGTTCGAATCCTTCTCCCTCCACCATTTCAAGTGCAGCCAGTACGCAAGTCAGGCCAATAAACGTATGCAATACCCCGTGGAGGGGTTCCCGAGCGGCCAAAGGGATCAGACTGTAAATCTGACGGCTCTGCCTTCGAAGGTTCGAATCCTTCTCCCTCCACCACTCTTCAGAAAACCCGGCCTGGCGCCGGGTTTTCGCATTTCTGGCCATCAGGATGTCGTGTGACCCACCCTCACACTGCCCCCATGAAAACGGGAGGCCAAGGCCTCCCGTTTTGCATCCCCCAGCCCTACAGGGTGAAGCGGTAGAAGATGTCCACCGCCTGGGCGACGCCGCTCATGGCCTGTAGATAGAGCCTGGGCATCAGCTCGTAACGCAGTTTGAACTCGGCGATGGGGCTGAACACACCGACCCCGTACTGGAACTGCAAACCGGGCAACAGATAGGCCGACAGGGTCACCTGAGTGTTGTTGCCACTGCCGGCGGTATCGAGCGCCACATCGCTCATGCCGAGGGATTCCCCCAGGCTGGAGACCACGCCATTGGCCTGGCTGACGGCACCGGCCACCAGCAGGCCGTTGAAACCGCCATCTTCACCACTGGTCTGCAGGCCCTTGCCGCGCAGCAGATAGGAGAGCTGTTCGGATTGTGCCATCTGCGGCTCGGAATAGACGGTGATCTTGGGCTTGCTCGCCGGCCCGGTCACCCGTACCCCGACCGTCACCTTGTCCTCTATGGTATCCGGATCCCGATAGGCCTCTATGTTGAGGAAGGGCCGATCGAGCGGGCCGGAGAAGAGGATGCGGCCATCCTTGATGATGAGGTTCTGGCCATAAGCCCTGAAGCGACCATCGTTGAGCACCAGCTGACCATTGCCCGCCAGTGGCCGGGAAGGCTGCTGGCTGATATTGATGCCGCCGCCCACCCGGGTCTTGAGCCCCATGGCATCGAGCCGAACGTCATCCCCGAGCCGAATGGCCAGCTTGATGGCCATCGGCAGCGGCGCCGCCTTGGGCACAGGCGGCAGGTCGTCATAGATCACGGTCACATCGTCGGAGACAGAGACAGCACTCTCCGGCAGGCTCTTGACCAGGATCCGCGCCCAGGGAATATCGACCTGACCACTGACTAGGGTCTCCTCTCCCAGCGAGATGGCGATGTCGGGGGAGAGCCGTACCCGTCCCATGCCCGGATACTGGGCTTCCAGTTCCTTGCCCTGAATGGTGAGACTGCCCGTTACCGGCATGCTGGCCCAGCTCAGCCAACCACCCAGCGCCAGCGGGCCCTTGCCCACCAGCATGGTACCGTCAAGCTCGGCCCGGTTACCTTCTATCTTGAGGTGGGTCACCAGCTTGGAGAGGGTCACCATGTCGGAGTGGGTCTGCACCTCTCCATCGAGCAGGTTGAGCTGACCGAACAGCAGAGGGGACGCCAGTGTGCCATCGAAGCGGGCATCGGCCGAGATGACTCCCTGCAGGGAGCGCACCTCGGGAATGAGGGGTGCAAACGTCGTCAGCTTGAGGTCATCAAACTTGAGCTGGCCCGACAGAGTGCCACGACCGGCCGGATCCTTGATCAGCAGATCGGTATCGATATGACCTATCTGTTTGGAGACGAAGTCGAGCCTGATCGCCGCCTGCTGGCGTTCAAAATCCACCCCCAGTTCGAGGCGCTGATAATCGGTCTTGAGCCCGTCAGCCACGAAGGTGCCCGGTGTGGTGCGTACATTGGCATGCAGTGTCGGCTGATTGCCACGCCAGCTGGCGCGACCATCCGCAGAGAGCACCGCCTGCCAGCGGAAGTTTTCCGGCAGCCAGGGACGCAGGCGCTTGAGATCAAACTCGCTTAGGGCAAACTCCAGGCTTCCTTGCTGGGCCGAGACCTGGCTCCCCTTGACGCAGAGGCTGGCCCCCTGGGAAGTCAGGCAGAGATCCCCCATGGTCAGCCGCTGGCGTGGCAGATCGAGATCAAGGGCCCAGGGGTCGGTCAGCTCCCAGCGCCGCAACGGCGTCTTCAGCTTGAGCTCCGACAAGGCACCACGCCAGCGATCTCCGCGCAGCCCGCCGCTCAGGTTGAGGTTGGCCGCAACCGGATCGCCCTTCATGGTCAGACTCAGCACATGTTGGTTGAGGTCGCCACTGAGCGTCAGGGCCAGCTGACTGAGGGTGGTTTTTCCCTGCGCCAGACTCGCCACCGTCAGCGCCAGTTCACCGGCCGGCTTGTCACCGACCAGGGCATTGCCCTTGATGGCGATCCCTTTCAGATCCGTGCCCGCATAATAGAGACGGCTGGAGACCAGTTCAGTAGTGACCCGCGGCGCTTTCTGGTTACCGGTCAGACGCACCTGTCCCTTTATGTCCCCTTTCAGGCCAGGATAGAGCCCCGTCAGATTGGGGGCATTGAGATCCGCATCCAGTCGCCACGCCTGCTGGCTGAGGCTGCCCTTGGCCTGCAACCGGTTGGGACCGCTTTGCAGCGCCAGAGCAGGGATCTGCCACTCCATCTTGTCGTTGCCGCTGAGCTCGCCCTGGATGGCGAGCGGATACTGATTAAGCTTGCCCTCGACTTTCAGCTCGGGCAGTTGCAACTGCCAGTGACCCGCCTCGCTCAGTTCGAAACGGCTGACTATCTTGCCCGCCAGCTTGCCCTTGAGTTCAGGCACCAGTTCGGCGGGATTGATCTCCTTGAATTCGGTGGTGCCCTGCCAGCGAACCCCCTTGTTCCAGGCCAGCTTGCCATCGAGCTTGAGCTCCCCCTTCAGGGCGTTGAGCAGCAGGTTTATCTGGTTGAGTTGTTCCAGATCCCCCTTGCCCGTCAGCGCCAGCTTGAAGGGGGGCACATCCGTGCCCTTGCCGGCGGTATTCAAGGCAAATTGGTAGGCAGAGAGCTTGCCCTTGGCGGTCAGGCTGCCCTTGTCCAGCTGATAGCCGGGCTCGTCCTTGGCTGCTTGTTTGGTGACGGTGTGCAAGGGCCAGCCGAGGCGCTTCCACTCCAGCGCCAGGTCAAACGGCAAGTCAGGGTTGAGGGGGGCCAATGACCCCTTGAGGTTGGCGGCCACAGGCCCCTTGGCTTGCAGTGCCAGCGCCAGCTTGCCCACTGAGCCACCCAGGGTCAGGGTCGCCTGCTCCCCTTTCAGTTCCCCATCCAGCAACCCCTTGCGGGCTTTGGCATCCAGGGTCAACGCCAGCGGATAATCCTCGGTCAGCCGGACATGGCCCTTGAGCGCCAGATCCGCCATGGCATGGCGCAGGGAGAGCTCGCGCACCTCGATGCGCTCCTCTTTTGCCGTGGCCGACAACCGCAGAAAATCGAGCCCTTCGATCAGCTCCCCTTGCTGGTAGTGCAGCTTGGTGGCATGCAAACCTTCCAGCTGGATCGGGAATGGCAAGTGAATGGCAGGCAAGGTTATGGGTGCTGTCTGCTCTGCCTTGCCCTTGCCCGCCTGCTGCGCCTTGGCGCTCAGCATGGGTTGGGTGGCAGCCTTGTCTGCAGTCGCCTTGTCTTTGGTCGCTTTCTCTCTGGCAGCCTTGTCTGCAGCTGGCTTGGCTGCATTGGCAGGCGGTGTCTCGGCCAGGATCACGCTCAGACCATCGAGCACGGGCCCACGCACTATGAGCCCCTTGCGATTGAGGGAGGCACCGATTTCCAGCGACGTGAGGGTTACCGCGACCCCGGGTACCGCCAGATCCAGATCTGCCACCTTGAGGCTGTCGATCTGAATTTTCAGCGGCAAGGGCCGCCAGACAAAAGGCTCCGATGGCGTTTCCGGTGTCGGTTCAGACTCGGCAACCTTCACCACAGGATGGGTAACCGACAGGGATTTTATCCAGAGCTTGCCCTGCAGCAGCTTGCCAAGATCCCAGTCGAGCACGGCCCGATCCACAGTGACATCCACCAGTTCATCCTGCCAGCCGACCCCTTCCAGGGTCCAGCCGTAGCCCAGTTGGCCAGCCACCAGCTCCCCCTTGAGAGAAGGCAGCGCAGCCCTGGCCTGCAACCACAGCCACTTGTTGCCCTGGTGGGTGAACCCCAGCAGGCTGACGCCGATGAGCAGCAAGAAGACCAGCCCCATCAGCCAGAGAAAAATGCGTTTTACCCAGATCACAGTGCAGACCCCCGCGAAACATGCAGCCGCAGCGGCCAAAGAAACGTGCGTTCAAACGAAATCATAATTCAGGCCCCAGCGCGAAATGCAGCCGCAGCGGCTTGTCTTCCTCGGAAATGCCCACCGCCAGATCGAGCCTGACCTGACCTATGGGGGTCACCCAGCGCACACCGACACCTGTCCCTATCTTCCAGGCTTCGCTGTAATCCTCGGTTGCCGTGCCGCCATCCACGAACAGGGCACCTAGCCACTTGTCGCTGAACCGGTAGTTGTATTCGGCACTGGCCGCGCTCACGTAGCGTCCCCCCAGCAACTTGCCATCACTGTCTCGCGGCGAGATGGTCTCATAGCCGTAGCCACGTACCGTCTGATCGCCCCCGGTAAAGAAGCGCAAGGAGGGGGGTACCAGCGAGAAGCTGTCCCCTATGATGGCGCCCTGCTCGGCCCGCAGCAGGAAGCGGTGATCATCCCCCAGGGTTCGCAGCCACTTGCTGCGGCCCCACACCCGCATGAAGCTGATATCCGATCCCCAGTAAGGGTCGGAAAACTCCAGGGTCAGTTGCTGGCGATCACCCCAGTCCGGTACCAGACCACCTCGCACCCGCAGCCGCGACCAGGAGACGCCGGGGATCAGCAGCAAGCTGTTCCCTTCATCCTTGCCCTGCACATAGCTTTCGTTTTCAAGCCGAATGAAGACGTCACGGTCCCATGTCTCCGGACGCCGCGTCCAGCGGTGGACGCTGAAGGTGGCGAGATCTGAGCGGGTATCATTGTTGTTGGTATAGCGATAACCGGTTTGCAGGGAGTAGTAATCCCGCAGCGGGTTGCCCACCGGGATCTGGTAATCAAAGCTGAGATCGGCCTGAGGGGCGGATACATTGGCGGTCGCGTTGAGACGGTGACCATAGCGGTTGACCCAGGGCTTCTCCCAGGTGGCACTCATGCGCGGGCCCACGTCGGTGGCAAAGCCGACACCCGTCTCTATCTCGTGGTCAACCCGGTTGGACAAGGTGACCTGCACAGGCACACGGTTGCCCTCGGCCTGACTGATCATGGGCTTGATATCCACCTGCTTGAACAGCTTGGTGGAGGAGACATCCTGCGACATCTCGGCCATCCGGATCGCCAGATAAGGGTCGCCACGCTTGATGTTGATGAGCGGTCGAATGAGGCGCAGCGCCTCCGGTGTGGCGTCGTAGTGGATATCGCCAAAGTGATAGCGGGGGCCGGAGCGGAACAGGATGAAGATTTCGGCCGTGCCCTGATCCGGGAACACCTTGACCTGGCTCTTGCTGATCTTGGCATCGAAATAACCCCGGGCCAGCCCCAGGTTGCCCAGATCCGCCTTGATGGATTCGTACTTGCCGTGGTTGAGGGCATCGCCCTCTTTCAAGGGCAGCTTGTCCAGCAGCTCGCTGTAAACCTCGTCGCTGCCCGCGTCCCCTTCCAGCAAAATATCGAGCCGAGAGATGATGACAGGCTTGCCCGGATCCACCTCTATCACCACCTTGGAGGGAGCCTGCTTGTCGCGGCTCAGGGTGATCTTGGGCTGATAGTAGCCATAGACCTGCAAGGCTTTTTGCACGCTCTCGGTGATCTTGGCGCGCGCGGGGCGGAACTGGCGTTCCTGATAGACAGGCAGGGCATTGAGGTAGGCTTCAACGTTGCTCTTGTTATCCCCTCTCAGACCCTTGATCTGATAGGTGAGCTTGGCCGCCATGGCGGGCGTGACAACCAGCAGCAGACATAGGCTCAGGCCAAGTGCACGAAGCCCGCGACGGAACGCCCGTCCGGGCGGTGAGATCCCTGCTGGCAGGGGCGGATTGCATCCTGTCAAACGTCAATTTCCCCGAAGAACATGATTAAAATAATGCAGTATTCAGAACGATAATGAGGCTCACTCGATGGCAAGCGCGCCTCATCCTAGCATATCCCCAGCCCAACATCAGAGCGGGGTGGCATTGAAATTCACCATATTATTGAAGCCTTTGCCGACCGGGTGACCCCCTTTACCCCCGCGCCAGCCACACTGACCTGCGCCATTGCGGGTAAAAAGGGGAATTCCTCGCCCGTCAGGCCATGAAGTACCGCCTCAACGGCGGCGACTCACGTCAGGGGCCCACTCTCAAGGCGCTCCGGATGATGCGACATCCATTGTCGGCAAACGGTCAAAATGACATCACCGCCCTCATGGCTTGCCCCCAAACACTGGCCCTGGCGTCCCCCTCCCTTGAAGGCATGTCTATTTAGACGATATAAATCAATTGGTTGAGTAACAATAATCAAAGCCTCGTTCACCTCAATCGATTTATCCCGCTGCCACCTTGCCTCTCCCTCCACCACACTGGGTCTATCAACAAAGGGACGCACATCATCTTCGCCAGCCTTGGCGTTATTCATTGAGGGGACACATCATGCATGCACGTAGCGAACAGATGGCTGACTATATTGCCGATCGTCTCGAGTTCATCACTTTTCTCGCCTGTTGCAGCGCCATGCTGGCCTTGCTGACGGGCATGAACGGCCAGCAGGCGCTGGCCTTTACCGCGCTCAATCTGCCGTTCGGGCTCGCCATTTTGCTGGGGCTAGCCATGCTGGCACCGCTGCCGGCACACTGGCGCCTGCCGGGTGTCACCCTGCTGCTGGCAGGCAGTGCGCTGGCCACCCTGCAACTGGGTGGCAACTGGCTCAACCCCCTGGCCATCTGGAGCCTGCATGCCCTGCTGGGCCTGGAGATACTGTGGCAATCACGCCCAAGAGCGCATCTGACGGCTCACCTGCGTGGCTAATGCCAGAGTCCGGCTGACGTGTGCGATGAATTGGGGTAATCTTGCGCCCCGATTTGCCATCCGCCGAGGAGCACCCGAATGAAGAAAGCCTGTGCCCAGCACATCCTGGTCAAGACCGAGAAGCAGTGTCTGGAGATCAAGGAGAAACTTGCCAAGGGAGCCGACTTTGGCCAGATGGCCAAGCGCTTCTCCACCTGCGCCTCATCCAAGCGCTCGGGGGATCTGGGGGAGTTTTCGAAGGGTGACATGGTCAAGCCGTTTGACGATGCCGTGTTCAAGGGTGAGTTGCTGACCGTACTCGGCCCTGTGCGCACCAAGTTCGGCTTTCACCTCATCAAGGTGCTATACCGCAACTGATTGCTCATAAACGGATGGCTCAGAGCTCGGGTGACAACACCAGGGGCCAACCGCCGCACCGGCGGGCATAGAAGCCAAAGCGCCAGGGATGGCGTTGTGCCCAGTTATCCATCTCGGGTGCCGGCGTGAACTTGCTATCCGGCCAGAGCGATACCCGGCTAGCCCGACCATGCAGGGCCTGCCAGCGGGTCAGGCTGATGTCAGCCAGACGCCATTGAAAATCATCTCTTGGCAACAGCACAGGGGCAAATGCCTGACCACGGTTGCAATATTGTCCGCCCCCATCATTGCCATCCACCAGTTGCCAGAAAATGTTGAGCAGATCCCCATATCCCACCAAAGCCGGATCGTATTCGATGCGTACCGCCTGACGCCGCAGCGCCCTCTTTTCAGCCTCCGGCTTTCCTTTCAGCTCGGGCGTGACATAACCGGGCTCGACCCGGGTCACGCCGGGCACGGCTTCATATATGATCTCGGCGCGCCACATGTCCCCTGCCGCCATGACAGCCGTGTCCGCCCAGAGCGGTGTGCTTTGGAAAAGCAGCAGGATTGAGATAAATTTACTAACGTTATCAGTCAATTAAGTTTATCCTTCTGGGCACATGTCCATCATAACCAGTGGATCCCCGTTATGCCCAGTTATTTGTGGTGGCCACTGCTGGCCTGGATGCTGCCCTTGGCTGGCGCCCTCGGCAGTCGCATGCATCTCTGGCCCTGGTGGGCAGGCTTCGCCCTCTGTCTCGTCAGCGCCCTGATCGCCCTTGGTCTCTTGCTGCGCCTGCCCTGGAGCCGGCACAAGGTGCCAAGCCTGTGGGGCATAGTTCCCCTGTTGCTGCCCCTGCTGTTTGTGGTGCAAGCACTGCGCATGCCGCTGACCAACGATGTCAGCACGGATCCCTATCATCCCCCCGCCCTTGCCTGGGCTGCCGAACTGAGAAGCCCGCAGGATCTGCCGATAAATCCGGCCCCCTTGCAAGTATTTGAGAAAAATCCCGGTCCTCTCTATACCAGAGCCTCCCCGGTCGAGGTGATCACGGAGGCGAGCGAGCTGATGGAAGAGCTCGGCTGGCAGCAACGACCGAGCCCAACCGGCATTGATGCCGTCGTCACCTCTCGCTGGTTCGGCTTTCAGGATGACGTGGCCTTGAGGGTCTTCGCGGGTCCCAAGGAGACCCGAGTCGACATGCGCTCTGCCTCCCGTCAGGGGCGCAGCGATCTGGGGGCGAATCGGGCACGGATCCATGCATTTCTGGATCTGCTCAACGAACGGTTAGGCGGTGCCTATAAACCCAAGATGAAGAAAATTGAAGAGGATCAGTATGCGCGTTGAGGTCAAACCGGATCGGGAATATGCCTGGTTTATCCGCCCCTTCTTCTGGCTGCAAAAACGCAACTATGGTCAGGTGCTGATCCCGGGCAAATGCTGGGGCCGCTCACCACGGCTGTTTGCCGCCGTGGCCACCCTGTATGGCGTCATCAACCGCAAGCGCTCTCCCATCGATCCCGCGCTGCGCTCCCTGGTAACGGTCAGGGTCTCCCAGCTCAACTGGTGCCGTTTCTGCGTCGACATCAACGCCATGACCCTCATCAAGCGAGCGGGCTCCAGCGACAAGGTGGAGGCGCTGGCCCACTGGCGCACCAGCCCCCTGTTCGATGAACGGGAAAAGGCGGTGCTCGACTACACCGAAGCCATGACAGGGCTCGATGGGGTGAGCGATGAGCAGGCGGCTCGCCTCAAGCCCTGGTTCGATGACGATGCCATGGTGGAGCTGACCGGTCTTGTCGCCTTCCAGAACATGTCAGCCAAGTTCAATGCGGCCCTCGATATTGCCCCCCAGGGCTTCTGCCAGTTGCCGGTGCAACCTGAGCGCCCCGTGGCAGCCCCAGAACAGCAACCCGGCAAGGACGCCTGATGAAACGCGCCCGCCTGCTGCTCCTGCTGGTGATGGGATGCCTGATTGGCGCCTTTTTCGCCCTCGATCTCGGCCGCTACCTGAGCCTGTCCCAGTTGCAGGCCCACCAGGATGCACTGGCACAACTGGTCAACACCCATTTTGTCGCCGCCTGCCTGCTGTTTGTGGCTATCTATGTGATCAGTACCGCCCTCTCACTGCCCGGCGCCAGTCTGCTGACCCTGGGGGGCAGCGCTGTATTCGGTATTGGCTGGGGGCTGCTGCTGGTCTCCTTTGCCAGTACGTTCGGGGCCACACTGGCTTTTCTCAGCGCCCGCTTTTTGCTGCGCGACTGGGTACTCAGGCACTTTGGCGACAAGCTGGCCACGTTTCAGGCCGGCATGGCAAAAGACGGCGCCGCCTACCTGCTGAGCCTGCGCCTCATCCCGCTCTTCCCCTTCTTTCTGGTCAATCTGTTGATGGGGCTCACCCCCATCAGAGTCAGTACCTACTACTGGGTGAGCCAGCTTGGCATGCTGCCCGGCACCTTCGTCTATGTGCTGGCGGGGAGCGAGCTTGGCCAATTAACCAGCACGGGGAATATTCTCTCCCCCGGCCTGATGGTGGCGCTGACCCTGCTGGGATTGATGCCCTTTCTGATGAAGAGGGCGATGACATGGCTGGCCCTGCTTCGCCTCCATGCCCCCTATCAAAAGCCAAGCCGCTATGACTACAACCTGCTGGTGATAGGTGCCGGCGCCGGTGGTCTGGTGACCAGCTACATTGCCGCGGCGGTGAAGGCCAAGGTGGCGCTCATCGAGAAGCACAGGATGGGCGGGGACTGCCTCAATACCGGCTGCGTTCCCTCCAAGGCACTGATCCGAAGTAGCCGCTTTGCCGCGGAGCAGCGCAGGGCCGGGGAACTGGGTTTTAGCCCGAGTCAGGCCCGCGCCGATTTTGCCGCCGTGATGGCGCGGGTGGCACAGGTGATCAAGGAGGTCGAGCCCCACGACTCGGTGGCACGCTATCAGGGCCTGGGCGTGGAGTGCATCGAGGGCGAAGCAAAACTGGTCTCTCCCTGGGAGGTGGAGGTGAATGGCCAGCGCCTCACCAGCCGCCATATCGTGATCGCCACCGGGGCCAGACCCCTGGTGCCGGACCTGCCCGGATTGGCCGACACGCCTTATCTCACCTCGGATACCCTCTGGCAGCTGCGCACCCCGCCACGCCGCCTGCTGGTGCTTGGCGGCGGCCCCATCGGCTGCGAGCTGGCCCAGAGTTTTGCCCTGCTTGGCATCCCGGTCACCCAAGTGGAGCTGGCCGATCAGCTGCTGCCTCGTGAAGAGCGCGACGTAGCCGATGCCCTGCAACACCAGATGGTAGCGGACGGCGTCACCCTGCTCACCGGCTGGCGTGCCGAGCGGGTCGACTATGTGCAGCAAGAAGGGAGTGAGCAAGGGGAACACCTCCCCATCCGGCTCCACCTGTGTCGGGGCGATCAACGCCTGATGGTTGAAGGGGATCAACTGCTGCTGGCACTGGGACGGGTTGCAAATGTCAGCGGCTTCGGCCTCGAAACGCTGGGGGTCGAGCTGGCGCCACGCGGCACCATTGCTGTCGATGGTTTTCTCGCCACCAACTACCCCAGCATACTGGCGGTGGGGGATGTGGCAGGACCCTACCAGTTCACTCACTTTGCCGCCCATCAGGCCTGGTATGCCGCCGTCAATGCCCTGTTCGGCCAGTTCAAGCGCTTCAAGGCGGATTACAGCGTGATCCCCGCGGCGACCTACACCAGCCCGGAAATTGCCAGGGTGGGTCTCAACCGCAAGGAGGCCATGGCTCAAGGAATCCCCTTCGAGGTGACCCGCTTAGCGCTAGGGGAGCTGGATCGCGCCATTGCCGATGGGGAGCGCCATGGCTTTATCGAGGTGCTGACGATGCCCGGCAACGACAAGATCCTCGGCGCCACCATAGTGGGCACTCACGCCGGTGAGCGGCTCGCCGAATTCGTGCTCGCCATGCGCCACCAACTGGGGCTTGGCAAGATACTCGCCACCATCCACGCCTATCCCACCCTGATGGAGGGGAACAAGTACGTGGCCGGTGAATGGAAACGGGCCCATCAGCCCACTCGGGTGCTGGCCCTGCTGGCCCGTTATCACCACTGGCGCCGCGGCGCCTGACCCTTTGCCCAAGGTAACGCCCATGTTCAAGACCCTGCCTTTGCTCAAATCCCTGTTGTGCGCCCTGCCCCTGCTGGCAAGCGGCACACTCTTTGCCGATGACACTGCCGACGAGGGATCCCGTTGGCAGCAGACCCTTGATCAGGCGAAGGGCCAGACCGTCTACTTCAACGCCTGGGGCGGCAGCCCGGAGATCAACACCTATCTGGTGTGGGCGGGGCAGGAGCTTGAGCGTCAGTATCAGGTCAAGCTGGTGCAGGTGAAAGTGGATGACATAGCCCAGAGCGTCAGCCAGCTGCTGGCCAACAAACAGGCTGGCAAAACTACGGGCGGCCCCATCGATCTGCTCTGGGTCAACGGCGAGAATTTCAAGGCGCTCAAGGAGCAGGGGCTGTTGGGTACCCCCTTCAGCCATGAGCTGCCCAACCTGGCCCTGGTGGACAAGAGCCTGCCGGTGAATGAGGACTTCACGGTACCGGTAGAGGGACTGGAAGCGCCTTGGGGCATAGGCCAGCTCAACCTGATGGTGAACAGGGACGAGGTGAGCAATCCCCCCCGCTCCGCAGAGGCGCTGCTCGCCTGGGCCAAGGCCCATCCCGGTCGTTTCAGCTATCCCAAGCCGCCCCAGTTTCATGGCTCCAGCTTTCTCAAACAGATATTGCTGGAGCTGACCCCGGCTCCTGACCCACTCTATCGGGAGGCAACCGATGCCGATTTTGCCAGACTCACAGCGCCGCTCTGGGTCTGGCTCGATGAACTGCACCCGGTGCTCTGGCGCAAGGGCAAGCTGTTCCCCACCGGCGCCGCCGAGACTCGCCAGTTGCTGGATGACGGTGAGCTGGCCATGGCCATCAGCTTCAACCCGCAAGAAGCGCAGAGTGCGGTGCAAAACGGCGCCCTGCCCCCCAGCGTGGTGGCCGTGGCCATGGAGAAAGGGGCGCTCACCAACAGCCATTTTCTCGCCATCCCGTTCAACGCCAACGCCCGCGCGGGTGCCAAGGTGGTAGCCAACTTTCTGCTGAGCCCGGCAGCCCAGGCCCGCAAGGCCGAGCCCGCCTTTTGGGGAGATCCCAGCGTGCTGCGCAGCGACGCCTTGCCAGCGACCACCAAACAGGTACCAGCCCTGCGCTTCAAGGCGGTGGCTGAACCCCATCCCAGCTGGCAGACCAAGCTCGAAGCGGCCTGGGCCGAGCGTTACGGTCACTGATGACGGCAGGACTCGGCAATGCCATCCGCCGCACCCTCGGCTGGCGCCCCATGTTTACCCTCCTCTGCGCCCTCCTGCTGGCCGCCCCCCTGCTGGGAGGGCTGTGGCTGCTGGTGACACAGGGGACACTCAGCCCGCATATTCAGCGCCTGCTGGCCCAGCCCGGGCTCTGGCACTCGGCAGCCTTGAGCTTCTGGATTGCGGCTGCCTCCACCCTGGGCAGTCTGCTGTTGACCGCACTACTGCTGGCGTACAGCGTCAAGAACGGGGAAGAGAGCCGCAGCTTTCGGCTGCTGCGCCGTCTGCTCTCCCCCCTGCTGGCGCTGCCCCACGTCGCCTTTGCCATCGGTTTTGCTTTCCTGCTCGCCCCCTCCGGCTGGTTGTTGCGGCTCGTCTCTCCCTCCTTGACCGGTTTTGAGCTGCCCCCGGACTGGCAGACCATCAAAGACCCGGTCGGGCTCGGTCTTATCCTGGCGCTGATCCTCAAAGAGACCCCTTTCCTGCTGCTGATGGCACTGGCAGCGCAAGAACCCGCCAAGCTGGCCCGCCAGCAGTGGCTTGGCGCCAGCCTGGGTTTCAGTGCCCCGCAGATCTGGTGGCGCCTGTTGTTACCTGCGCTCTGGCCCGCTCTGCGCCTGCCCCTCTATGCGGTGGCCGCGTACGGAGTGGCCGTGGTGGATCTCGCACTGCTGCTGGGACCCGATGCCCCTGCCCCGCTGGCCGTGCGGCTCTGGCTCTGGTATCAGGATCCAGACCTTGGCTGGCGCGGCGCCACCGCCAGCGGCGCCCTCTTGCTGCTCGCCATCAACCTGCTGCTGCTCGCCGGTTTGCGGCTGCTGGAGTGGGGCCACACGACTGTCGGCAAGCACGCCTGGCTCGATGGCCGGCGCGCCGTGCCAAATCCGCTGACAGCCAGATTGACCTGCATCACAACCTTTACCCTGATGGCCATCAATCTGGCGGTGCTGGCAGCCTTGGTGATCTGGTCGCTGACCCGCCGCTGGTCCTTTCCCGACCTGCTGCCTGGTCAGTGGAGCGGCCACCATTGGCATGCACTCCTGCCCGGCCTGATGCCCCTGCTTGTAACGAGTGCTCTGCTGGCACTGGCGAGCGGGCTGCTGGCGCTGGTGATGGCGGTATTGAGTCTGGAGGCCCAGCAAGGCCGTCGGCCCTGGCCCCTCTGGCTCATCTGTTTGCCCCTTCTGCTGCCCCAGGCCAGCCTGCTGTTTGGCATCCGGCTGGGGCTTGACTGGCTGGGGGGCGGGATTGGGTGGGACTGGGTGCTCTGGAGCCAGCTGCTGTTTGTCTTCCCCTATGTCTATCTCTGCCTGCAGGGGCCCTATCGCCAGTTCGACCCGCACATCACTCAGGCCGCGCTCACCCTGGGGGCCCGCCCCTGGCACGTCTGGTGGCGGGTGAAAGGGCCATTGCTGGCACGTCCACTGCTCTTTGCCTTTGCGGTGGGGGCAGCGGTGAGTCTGGCCCAATACCTGCCGACCCTGCTGTTTGGCGCAGGCAGAGTGGTCACCATCACCACTGAGGCGGTGGCCATTGGCAGCGGCCTCAACCGCCGGCTGGCTGGCCTCTACGGCCTGCTGCAACTGCTGCTGCCCCTTTTCATCTATCTGCTGGCACTCTGGCTGCCAGCCCGGCTCAACCCTGCGCTCAAGGACGCCCGATGAACACGAGAAGCTGCCGATGCTAAGCACAACCCCACTTCATCTCTACCTCGATGAGAACCTGCTGCTGTCGCTGCCTGCGCTACAGATTGCCCCCGGTGAAGTGCTGACCCTGATGGGCCCCAGTGGTTGTGGCAAGAGCTCACTGCTGGGGGCGCTGGCGGGCGTCTTGCCGCCCAGGGGGCCGATCCGGCTGGAAGGGGATATACGGCTGGCTGAACGGCAGCTCACCTCACTGCCTCCCCAGACCCGACGCATCGGCATGCTGTTTCAGGATGACCTGCTGTTTGCCCATCTGACGGTGGCTGAAAACCTGATGTTCGGCATGCCTGCCACCCTCAAGGGCACGGCGGCCAGACGGGCAAAGGCGTTGGACACGCTGGCAGAAGTAGCGCTGGTCGATCAGGCCGACAAGCTGCCGGGAGCACTCTCCGGCGGCCAGAGGGCGCGGGTCAGTCTGCTGCGGGCTTTGCTGGCAGAGCCCAGGGCCCTGTTGCTGGACGAGCCCTTCTCCCGTCTCGACAAGCCGCTGCGCGCCGCCTTCAGAACCCTGGTGTTCGAGCGACTTAAGGCGCTGGGGATACCCGCCCTGCTGGTCACCCACGACGAGGAGGATGCACCAGGGGCTATCCTTCACCTTACCCCGCACCTCAACTCACTATGCTGATTGATCGCGGCTGATTGATCGCGAAGGAGACTCATCTTGTTTGATCGCCACCTTATTCCCCTTATTCGCAGTCCCCTCACCCGGCTGGCCAAACCCCTCTGCCGAGCCGGGATCAGCGCCAACCAGATAAGCCTGACCGGCTTTGCCATCGGCATGCTGGCACTGCCACTGCTGGCCCTGGAGCTCTATTCCTGGGCGCTGATCGTCATCTTGTTCAACCGGCTGCTGGACGGGCTCGATGGCGCAGTGGCGCGAGAGACGAAGATCACGGATTGCGGCGGCTTTCTGGACATCACCCTCGATTTCATCTTCTACGCCGCCGTTGTGCTGGGCTTTGCCTTGAGTAGCCCCGCCAACGCCCTGCCCGCCGCCACCCTGCTGTTCGCCTTCATGGGCACAGGGTCGAGCTTTCTGGCCTTTGCCATCATGGCGGGCAAGCGGGGCATTGAAAATCCCGTCTATTACCACAAGTCCCTCTACTATCTCGGGGGCCTGACGGAGGGGAGCGAGACCATAACCCTGTTCGTGCTGATGTGCCTCTGGCCCGCCGGGTTTGCAACCCTGGCCTACGGCTTTGCCCTGCTCTGTCTTGTCACCACCCTGACGCGGCTCTGGAGCGGTTACCATACCCTTGGCCAGTAACGTTATTCGGGCTTAGGACATAGGGGCGCGGAGCGCACCAACCCATCGACAGGCCACGAGTTTGAGCCCTCATCCATGCACTGAGCACTTGCGCATGGATGACAATGTTTTACCATGTCGACACTCTTTTTCAGGCTCATGAGAACCTTATGCGTCGCCTTGTCTCCGTGCTTACTCTTTCCCTGTTTCCCCTGCTCTACGGTTGCAGCAGCACGCCTGCCCCCAAACCCGTGGCCAAGCCGTTCAAAAGTGCCTTCATCAATCAGACGCCACAAATAAAACCTGCTTACAGCCAAGGGGTTAGCAAGGGAGACTTCGCCAATCGCAACAACGTGGACAGCTTCGTCCAACGCATGGTCGAGAAGCACGGTTTTGACAGCGTCGAGCTGCATCGACTGCTGGCACAGGCGGATCGCTATGACTGGATAATACGGCTGATGGATGCCCAGGCCCCCACCACCGCCAAGCCAATCGGACCAACCGGCGCCTGGAATCGCTACCGCGCCAAGTTCATCACGCCGGACAACGTGCAAAACGGCGTCAACTTCTGGCGTGAGTACGAGAGCGAGCTCAACCGTGCCGAGCAGGAGTATGGGGTGCCGCCCGAAATCATCGTCGGCATCATAGGCGTGGAGACCCGCTGGGGTCGGGTAATGGGCAAGACCCGCATTCTGGATGCGCTGGCGACCCTGGCCTTCGACTATCCGCGCCGCGCCGAATTCTTCACCGGCGAACTGGAGGCCTTCCTGGTGATGACCCGGGATGAGGGGATGGATCCCACCGAACCCAAGGGCTCCTACGCCGGCGCCATGGGGTATGGCCAGTTCATGCCATCGAGCTTCCAGCGCTACGCAGTGGACTTTGACGGCAATGGCCACACCAACTTGTGGGATCCGGTGGATGCCATCGGCAGCGTGGCCAACTACTTCAAGGCGCATGGCTGGGAGCAGGGTCAACCGGTAGCGGTGCGTGGTCAGGGCCAGCTGCCCGGCTATGAGCATGGCTTTCAGACCCGGTACCCGATCACCACCTTGCACCGCGCCGGTCTGAATCCCACCAGCAACCTTGGCAACCACAGCGAAGCAAGCCTGCTGCGCCTGGATGTCGGCACCGGCTATCAATACTGGTACGGCCTGCCCAACTTCTACACCATCACCCGCTACAACCACAGCACCCACTACGCCATGGCGGTATGGCAGCTGGGGCTAGCGGTAAAAGCTGCCAGAGGCGGTTACTGAGTCAGGCTGCTTGCCAATAAAAACGGGCCCCGCGGGCCCGTTTTTATTACTCGTTTTCCAGCAGCCAGCGTTTGAGCAGGGCAGCCAACTGAGCCTGTTCAGCCTCGGTCAGTGGCGCCAGCAAACGCCGCTCGTTCGCCACATGCCGCTCGACGGCCCGATCGACCAGTTCGCGCCCAGACGCCGTCAGGCAGACCAGCAGGCTGCGCCTGTCGCTCGGCGCCGCCTGTCGCTCGATCAGGCCACGCTCTGCCAGCTTGTCGAGCCGTGCCGTCATGGCCCCGGAGCTCAACATGGCAGCTTGATAGAGCGCGGTCGGCGTCAGCGGTTCACCGGCCCGGCGCAGGGTCGCCAGAATATCGAAGTCGCTGCCCAGCAGGCCGCACGTCTTGAGCTCTTCGCTCACCTCGCGGCCGGTGATCGCCGCCATCCGCGCCACCCGACCCAGCACCCCCATGGGAGAGCAGTCGAGATCCGGTCTTTGCCGGGCCCACTGGGCCAGCAGCATATCTACATGATCGCTGTCCATCTTGGTCACTTATCTTTTTATCGAGATACTTGATAGTAAACCAATTTGAGACTAAGTTATCTTCATAAAAAGATACTTCATAAAGAGATAAGCCATGCCACTGCTGATTGCCTTGCTGGCCCCCCTGCTATGGGGCAGTACCTATGCCGTCGTCAGCCTCTACCTGACTGACTACTCCCCCTACTGGGTGGCCGTGTGGCGGGCGCTGCCAGCCGGGCTGCTCCTGTTGTTGCTGCATCCGCGTCTACCGCCCCTGCCCTGGGGCAAGCAGTTCCTGCTGGCGTTTTGCAACATAGCCGCCTTCTTTGCCCTGCTGTTTGTAGCCGCCTTCCGGCTACCGGGGGCAGTGGCAGGCACGCTCGGGGCCACACTGCCGCTGGTACTCATGCTGCTGGCCTGGTTGCAGGATGGCACGCGGCCAACCCTGAAGTGGTTGCTGCTGGGGCTGATGGGGCTCGCCGGTGTCTTGCTGCTGCTCAATCCCTCCGCCAATCTGGATCCCATAGGCGTGACATGCGCCCTGCTGGCAACCCTGCTGATCGGTCAATCCAGCCGCTGGATGCAGCGCTGGCCGGTGAGCGATCTGCTGGCCCTCACCGCCTGGCAACTGCTGCTCGGCGGCCTGATGCTGATCCCGCTCGCCTGGTGGCTGGCCGGCCCCATGCCACTGCCCCAACCAGCTGCGGCACCCGGGCTTGTCTGGCTCATTTTGCTCAACACGGCGCTGGCCTACTGGGCCTGGCTGTGGGGGCTCAAGCGTCATGGCCCCGAGGTAATGGGCATGCTGGCCCTCACCAACCCCATGGTGGCGGTCTCCCTGGGCGTGCTGATGGTCGGTGAAACCCTGGATGGCCGGCAGTGGCTCGGCATAGGAGTGATCCTGCTCTCCCTGTTTCTGATGAAGTTGCCGGCGCGCTCCTTCTTCAAGCGCTGGCAAGCCCGCAGGGCGAATATCGCCGGGGCGGCGATCACCGATGACAAGGCCTGAGGCCGGGCAGGGAAACCCCTGAACCGAGAAAAAGAACCATAAAAAAGAGGAGCCGCCGTGGCTCCTCTTGCTATCTATCCGATGTTCAATTCAGCCCGCCAACGGCATGGGTCAGACGCCCGCCTTGGCCAGCGCAGCAGAGACAATCTGCTGGGCTTCTTGCTGGATAAGATCCAGGTGTGCCTCGCCCTTGAAGCTCTCCATGTAGATCTTGTAGATGGACTCGGTACCGGAGGGACGCGCCGCGAACCAGCCGTTCTCGGTCACCACCTTGAGGCCACCGATGGCGGCATCGTTGCCCGGTGCGCGGGTCAGCTTGGCAATGATGGGCTCACCGGCCAGAGTAGAGGCTTCGACCAGTGCCGGATCCAGCTTGGAGAGCACGGCTTTTTGCGCGCTGTTGGCAGGGGCATCGATACGGCGGTAGCTGGAGCGGCCGAATTTGGCTTCCAGTGCATCGTAATGCACCTGGGGATCCTTGCCGGTGACCGCCAGAATTTCGGCCGCCAGCAGCGCCAGAATGAAGCCATCCTTGTCGGTGGTCCAGACGGTGCCGTCTTTACGCAGGAAGGAGGCGCCTGCGCTCTCCTCGCCACCAAAACCAAACTCGCCGCTGTAGAGGCCATCCACGAACCACTTGAAGCCGACCGGCACCTCTTTCAGGGTACGGCCAATCTCGCCGGCAACCCGGTCGATCATCGAAGAGGAGACCAGCGTCTTGCCGACGGCAGCCGCTGTAGGCCAGCCGGTGCGATGGGTAAACAGATACTGGATCGCCACCGCCAGATAGTGGTTCGGGTTCATCAGACCCGCCTTGGTGACGATGCCGTGACGGTCGTAGTCAGGATCGTTGCCAAGGGCGATGTCGAACTTGTCTTTGAGGGCAATCAGGCCCGCCATGGCAAACGGACTGGAGCAATCCATCCGGATCTTGCCGTCTTTATCCAAGGTCATGAAGGAGAAGGTAGGATCGACACGATAGTTGACCACCTCGATGTTCAGACCATAAGTCTTGGCGATGACGTCCCAGTAGGCGACGCCTGAGCCACCCAGCGGGTCGACACCAATCTTGATACCGGCCTCTCTGATGGCATCCAGATCCAGCACGTTTTTCAAGTCGTCCACATAGGGGGTGACATAATCGTGCTCAACTACGAAGGGGCTCTTGAGGGCATCGGCGAATGGCATGCGTTTCACGCCGGCCAGACCGGCTTCCAGAATGGCGTTGGCCCTGTCTTCCACCCACTTGGTGATCTCACCTTCGGCGGGGCCACCGTGGGGCGGGTTGTACTTGAAGCCGCCATCTTCCGGCGGATTGTGGGACGGGGTGATCACCACACCGTCAGCGCGCGCAGCGGGTTTACTAGCGTTGTGGCGCAGGATGGCGTGAGAGATGACCGGCGTCGGCGTGAAGCCCATACCAGCCTGAATGCGAGTCTCGACGCCGTTGGCCGCCAGCACTTCGACTGCGCTGGCAAAGGCGGATTCAGACAGGGCGTGGGTATCCATGCCGACAAACAGCGGGCCCGTGATGCCGGCCTGCTGGCGATACTCCACCAGCGCCTGGGTTACCGCCAGAATGTGAGACTCGGTAAAGGCGTTGTGCAGCGCACTGCCACGGTGGCCGGAGGTGCCGAAGGCCACCCGCTGCTCGGGGCGGCTCATGTCAGGCTTGTTGAGGTAGTAGGCGCTGACCAGACGGGGAATGTTGGTCAGGTCACTTAAACGAGCCGGCTGACCGGCGTGGGAATGCTGAGCCATGGCGTTATCCTTGCTTGATGGCGGCCTTGCCGGGCAAGGCCTGAACTTGATGAACCGTTAAATCGCGCTGCTTACCTGGGCGATCAGCGCCTCGTCGTAGCCCATGCTGGCCATCATCTGGGCCACCATGTTCTGCTTGCGACTGGTATTGGTATTGCTGATCACCCAGAACGGGGTATCCGGCACCGGCTTGGGCTTGGTGGTGCTGCCGCTGGCACGCAGTGCCTCGGGATCCCGCGAGAAATAGACGCGCTTGCGCCCCTTGATTTCGGTGGCCTGGGTAAACCCGACCGGATTATCCCGATAGAGGGTACTGAGCACCTGCATGAAGCGGTTGATGGACTTCTCTTCTTTTTGCAGCTCGCCAGAGTCGAGCAGGGCCTGCAGTCCCATGGCATCGGTGGCGACGCTCGGCTGGGGAAGGTCCACAGGCTCGGCAACCGGCACTGTTATGTGCGTGGGCTGCTCCAGCAGACGGCGCAGGATATCGGAGGCACTCTCACCAATGTGCCGGGTCTGGCTGGCGATATAGAAGTAGAGATCGTCATCAAGCTCGATGGTTTTCATAGGGATGCGCTGGACTCGTCGAAATTCGGATGCGGCGATTATACATAGGCAAACCCGGCAGCCCAAGCCAAGGGCTGGCAGATGTGCATGAATCTCATCGAGAATACGGCATAATACGGGGCCAAGTGTGTGATCCTCCGCACTGATAGCGCATCCGGCGTCATTTTTTTGAAAAAAAACCACAAAAAAATGACCCTCAAGGAATGAAATCCTTTTCTTTCAGTGTGTTAAAAATAAGGCAAAAAAGCCCACGACCGACAAGGTGTTATTTTGCAACAAAACCCATTATTGAACTTCAAGGAACAGGGCCAGGGCCAAGCCGTTGTGCTGATCCACGGCCTGTTCGGCAGCCTGGACAACCTGGGGCTGCTGGCACGCGCCCTGAGCGAACACTATCGCGTCATCAGCGTGGATCTGCGCAACCACGGCGCCTCGTTCCACAGCAACGAGATGAGCTATCCCCAGCAGGCTGCCGACGTACTCGCCCTGCTCGATGCCCTGGCACTGGATCAGGTATCTCTGGTCGGTCACTCCATGGGCGGCAAGGTCGCCATGCAACTGGCCAAGCAGGCTCCCGCCCGGGTTGCCAGGCTGGTGGTGGCCGACATAGCCCCTGTCGCCTATCCCCACTCCCGCCATCAGAATGTGTTCGCCGGTCTCAACGCCACCCTGAACCAGCCGGTGCAGAGCCGCAGCGAGGCAGAGGCCATTTTGGCCGAGCACATCGAGATCGCCGGCGTACGCCAGTTCCTGCTCAAATCCTTCGCCAAAGGAGAGTCCGGTTGGGGCTGGCGTTTCAACGTAGCAGCCCTTGAGCACAATTACGCCAACATCATGGGCTGGCCCGACAACCAGCATCGATTCGAAGGGTCGACACTCTTTATCAAGGGCGGCGATTCGGACTATATGCAGCCCCAATATACCGACACTGTGATGGCACAATTTCCGGCGGCAAAGGCGCGCGTTATCGCAGGAACAGGCCACTGGCTGCATGCCGAAAAGCCGGTTTTGTTCAACAAATTGGTTGTGGATTTCCTGTCGACAGGCGGTTAACAGTTTCAAATCCTTTGTGATATAGTGCGCCCGTCATAAGGAGTGTGCGCAATCCATGCTAAGTGAACATATCGATCTGATTGAAAGTCTGGGCCTGAAGTTATTCTTGCTGGCCATTTTCATATTGATTGGCCTGGCCATTCACGACGTACTCAAACGCGGCAACGTGCCCCGTTTTGGTCGAGTCATCGTCTGGTTGGTACTCTGTCTGGGTTGCGCGGGTTTTGTCGCCAAGGGGCTGATCGAATTGGGCTGGGAAGGCTCAGGGATCGGCTAACTTATTTTCATCTGTGATGTATGGCCAAACAGCAAACTGATCGAACAACACTGGATCTGTTCGCAAATGAGAAGCGCCCCGGCAGGCCAAAGACCAATCCACTCCCCCGTGAGACCCAACTCAAGATCAACAAGCGCAACCAGCTTAAGCGCGATCGCGAGAACGGCCTGAAACGGGTCGAGTTAAAGGTGGAGGCCGAGTTGCTGGAGCGCCTGAACCAACTTGCGTTACAACAGAACGTCAGCCGAGCCGAGCTGATCCAATCTATCCTGAAGCAACAGATTGAGTCTGCTTTCGCAGCAGGCATCGCAATCTGACCGTTAAGCATTAACACCAGATACGGGTAACTAAACACTATGGCTAGTGTAGGTCTGTTTTTCGGCAGCGATACCGGTAATACCGAAGCTGTCGCCAAGATGATCCAGAAAGAACTGGGCAAACAACTGATTGAAGTCCGTGACATTGCCAAGAGCAGCAAGGCCGACATCGACAGCTTCGATCTGCTGATGTTCGGTATCCCGACTTGGTATTACGGCGAAGCCCAAGCCGATTGGGATGACTTCTTCCCCGAGCTGGAAGAGATCGACTTCACCAACAAGCTGGTTGCCATCTTCGGATGCGGCGATCAGGAAGACTATGCCGAGTACTTCCTCGACGCCATGGGCACACTGCGTGACATCGTCGAAGCCAAAGGCGCCATCATCATCGGCAACTGGCCAACCGCCGGTTACGAGTTTGAAGCCTCCAAGGCTGTGGTGGATGACAAGCACTTCGTTGGTCTGGGTATCGACGAAGATCGCCAGCCGGAACTGACCGCCGAGCGCGTCAAGGGCTGGTGCAAGCAGCTGCATGAAGAGATGTGCCTGGCCGAGCTGGAGTGATCCGGCAAGCCAGCCACCTCTGACAACAAGGGCCCCGCCGGGGCCCTTGTTGTTTTTGCGATCCGATCTTTTCAGCCACCTCTGTGCTCGGGTTTGGCACGCACATAGAGGGTGCGTTTGACCTGGGCCACCAGCTCGCCACTCTTGTCCTGTACCGTGACCTCAAACTCGGGGAAGTGCTTGTTGCCCCCCTCGGTCGCGGCCACTATGGACGCCAGCTTGCCGTCGGCCAGGTTGAACTCGGCCACCAGTTTGCCTTTGCCCGGCTTGATGTAGTTGATGCTGCCCGCCTTGTCCCAGACGTAGTAGCGGTTCTTGAAGTACCCCATCAGCATCAGCGGATAGATGGGATCCGTCATCGCAAACATGCTGCCGCCAAACTGGGTCCGGTTGGCGTTCTTGTTCCACCAGCGTGACTTCAACGTCACCCGGCAAAAACGGAAGTCATCACTCAGGGTTTCTATCTTGATGCCGGCGCCCCAGAAGGGAGGCCAGGCGTTGAGGGCGCGCCGCACCCAGGCAGCGTTGTCAAAAAGCCAATCCATGGATCTCATCCGACCAGATAATGAAGAAGGTTACATCTTATCAACATTCGTCCGCTGAGCAAGCCGGTGACAGGATTTGATCAATTCGGCCAGATGGCGGACTTTGCGCTAAAGCCCTTGAATTACTGGGTTTATTTTTAGGTTGGCTACGACCTATAATGACAGGCCAAGCGAGTTCGTGGTTGCCATTCCAGCGGCAGTCAATCAGAATAACCACACCTTCGAGAATGCGAATAAGTAGAATATGGCAGACAACAACCAAGCGTTAAAAAAGGCCGGGCTCAAGATCACCTTGCCCCGCGTCAAAATTCTGGAAATCCTGCAACAGCCGGATTGCCAGCACACCAGTGCGGAAGATCTGTACAAACGACTGATCGACCAGGGTGAAGAGATTGGTCTCGCTACCGTATATCGCGTTCTCAACCAGTTTGATGATGCCGGTATTGTTACCCGTCACCACTTCGAAGGTGGCAAGTCGGTATTCGAGCTGGCCACCCAGGAACACCACGACCACCTGGTCTGCCTCGATTGTGGCAAGGTGATCGAGTTTTCCGATGAGGTGATCGAGCAGCGCCAGCGTGATATCGCCAAGCATCACAACATCCGCCTGACCAATCACAGCCTCTATCTGTACGGCCACTGCGCCAATGGCGACTGCAAGCACGAAGATTCATAGACGCTTGCACCGGTCAATAAAAAAGCCAGCATAGCGCTGGCTTTTTTGCATCCGTAATCTGGACAAGAGCGGCAGGGTCTCCCCTGCCCTCTGCTTGTCAGGCTTTGGCCATCAGGCCTCGGCCTTGCCCCAGACGTCCCGCAGGGCCACGGTGCGGTTGAACACCAGGTGCTCGGCGCTGGAGAGCTTGTTGTCGGCGCAGAAGTAGCCTTCGCGCTCGAACTGGTAGGCAAACTCCGGCTTGGCGTCCTTGAGGGAAGCCTCGACGCGGGCACCCTCGATGATCACCAGCGAATCCGGATTGAGTGCCCCTTCGAAGTCATCCTCGGCACCCGGGTTCGGCATCTTGAACAGACGATCGTAGAGACGGATCTCGGCCGGCAGGGAGTGAGTGGCGCTGACCCAGTGGATCACCCCCTTCACCTTGCGACCATCCGCCGGATCCTTGCCCAGAGTCTCGGGATCGTAGGAACAGTAGATGCAAGTCACCTTGCCATCCGCATCCTTCTCGACCCGCTCGGCCTTGATCACATAGGCGTTGCGCAGGCGCACTTCTTTGCCCAGCACCAGTCGTTTGAACTGCTTGTTCGCTTCTTCTTTGAAGTCCGCTTCGTCGATGAAGATCTCGCGGGTAAAGTTCAGTTCACGGGTACCCATCTCGGCGTTGTTCGGGTGCGCCGGTGCGGTCAACACCTCGTCGACCGCTAGGTTCTCGATGACCACCTTCACTGGATGCAGCACGGCCATGGCGCGCGGTGCGTTCTCGTTGAGATCGTCACGGATGCAGGCTTCCAGCATGCTCATCTCGACTATGTTGTCCTGCTTGGTCACGCCAATGCGTTTGCAGAACTCGCGGATGGAGGCAGAGGTGTAGCCACGACGACGCAGACCGGAAACGGTCAGCATGCGCGGATCGTCCCAGCCATCCACGTGTTTCTCGGTCACCAGCAGGTTCAGCTTGCGCTTGGACATGACGGTGTATTCGAGGTTCAGACGAGAAAACTCGTACTGACGCGGGTGGCAGTCGATGGTGATGTTGTCCAGCACCCAGTCGTACAGACGACGGTTGTCCTGGAACTCCAGGGTACAGATGGAGTGGGTGATCCCTTCCAGCGCGTCCGAGATGCAGTGGGTGAAGTCATACATCGGATAGATGCACCACTTGTCACCGGTCTGGTGATGGTGGGCAAACTTGATGCGATAGATAACCGGATCGCGCATCACCATGAAGGGGGACGCCATGTCGATCTTGGCGCGCAGGCAAGCGGTGCCTTCGGCAAACTCGCCGTTCTTCATCTTGGCAAACAGCGCCAGGTTCTCGGCCACAGGACGATCGCGGAACGGGCTGTTTTTGCCGGCCTCGGTCAGGGTGCCACGGTACTCGCGCATCTGCTCCGCAGAGAGCTCGTCCACATAGGCCAGACCTTTTTCGATAAGCTCGATGGCGTAGCCGTGCAGCTTGTCGAAATAGTCGGAGGAGTAGCAGATCTCGCCGCTCCACTGGAAGCCGAGCCACTGCACGTCCTGCTTGATGGACTCCACGTACTCGATGTCTTCTTTCACCGGGTTGGTGTCATCGAAACGCAGGTTGCACTGGCCCTGGTAGTCACGGGCGATGCCAAAGTTCAGACAGATTGACTTGGCGTGGCCGATATGGAGATAACCGTTCGGCTCGGGCGGAAAACGGGTATGCACGTGGTTGTGCTTACCGCTGGCCAGATCTTCATCAATGATCTGACGAATAAAGTTAGTTGGGCTGTTCGCCTGACTCATGGCTCACCTCAAAAATGCGTCACTGGCGGAAGTTGTGCCGGCTGGCACCCTCATCCCCCCGCCATCAAGCCGGTTATGATCCCTCATTACGCGCCTTGCCTCAACCTGAATTTGGCCAATCCGGCCCCTTGGCACGCCAAAACGAAGTGATCCAACCGCCATCATCTGCTCGCGGATAAAAAAGACCCCGCACTGGGCGGGGTTCAAGGTGATGAAAAACAAAAACAGACAATACACACACACAACAAAGGCTCACACGCACAGTCAACCTTTCCCAAACCCGATGCAGTCTCGGCCTTGGGAAAGGCGGGTCTTGCGACCCGCCTGGTGTTAGCGGTTGGCTGCTATCAGTTCAGCTCGGTGACGCGACTGGTACGCTGGCCATCGAAACTGGTGGTACGCAGGTAGACCTTGCCGGTCACGCTCGGCTTGGCCGCGGCGTCATAGGCAGTCCAGGTGGTGCCGTCCAGGCTGTACTGGATGGGCAAACCTGGCAGATCCACGTTCGCTTCAAGCTTGCCGTTGATGACCTTGGCGCCCGGTACTGAGAGGCGGTATTCAACACCGGCCTGATCCAGCTTCGGCAGCACGCGCTGACCCAGCAGGTTGGCGAACTGGTTCCACTCTTTGTTGAGGGTGGCCTTGTTGACATGCTTGGTCTCGCCGGAGAACTCGCGGCCCTTCACATAGTTCAGCTCAAAGCCACCTTTGTGCCAGGCACGCTCGGCCACGGAGAAGATACGCGGGTAGACCATGTACTCGTACTGGGCATCGGTCCGCACGGTTTCACTCCACTGCTGACCGGAGATACCGCGGAACTTGACCGGATCCTGGTCACCCTTGGCCACGAAAGCATTGCCGTCGCGGTCAACCGAGGTCTCGGCGTTCTGCGGCAGGTTTTCCGGGGCAAAGGCGAACACCTTGCGGGTGTCATTGAAACGGGTTGCCCAGTAGTAGCCACGCTCGGCCGGGTGTACCTCGTTCGGGAAGTCGAAGTAGAGGTAATCCGGGTTGGAGAGCACAACGTCATAACCCTTGTGCGCCCACTTCATCGCCTCGTTGAAGCCACCCCAGTAGAGGGTTTCCCAGAAGTTGACCACTGTCTTGTCGGTGGCGAAATCCTTGGCGCTATTGGCGTACTTGAGGCCATCTTCCCATGCCTGCAGGGTAGAGAAGCCACGGTCTTTCGCCAGCTCGCTCACTTCCTTGGCGAAGTAAACCGGCAGCTCGGCCACGTCCTTGATCTTGCCATCATCGATCATCTTCTGGCAGACCGGAGACTTGCCGAACGGCTTGTCCTGCTTGCTGGAATCGACATTGCCCTTCCAGGCGACCAGCTCTTCTTTCTTGGTGACGGCCGGATCCTGATAGCCACCGCCCTGCATGATGTTCTTCGCCTCGTCACCACCGTAGTGCCAGGCGGTCAACGGCTGACCGGCGGCCTGGTGCATCTGGGCCACTTCATCCATCACCTTGCTCACGAAGGTGGCAGCACCCGGCTGGCAAGGGTTGATGAAGGACATCTTGTCGTAGAACTGCACCGAGGTGACATTGGAAGTATCCGCCGGGTCCGTCAGACGGAACTGGCTGGCTTCGGCCTCTTTGCCCTCGTTCATCAGACGCTGGTAACGCGCTTCCATGGAGACCACGGCAGCACGGGCGTGCGCCGGCATGTTGATCTCGGGGATGACGGTAACACCACGGGCCTTGGCATAACGCACCAAATCGATGTAGTCGGACTTGCTGTAGAAACCGGAACCCTGGTTGTCGCTGGTCGGGCCGGAACCCAGCTGCGGCATCAGGCACTTGGTTTCAGACAGATCGTGGCAACGCTGGCTGCCTACGTCAGTCAGCTCCGGCAGACCCGGGATCTCCAGACGCCAGCCTTCATCGTTGGTCAGACCAAGGTGCAACTTGTTGAGCTTCATGGCTGACATCTGGTCAACCAGCTTCTTCATGGTTTCCAGGCTTCTGAAGTGACGGGCCACGTCGGTCTGCATGCCGCGGTATTCAAAACGCGGCGCATCCTCGACGCTCATCTGGCTCACCAGCTTGTCGTTCACCCCCAGCAGGGAGAGCAGGGATTGCGCGCCCCAGAAGGCACCCTCGATGTCGTGCCCCTGGATCACAGTGCCCTGCTTGCCTATGGTCATGTCATAACCTTCGGCCTGCTTGAGCTTGCTGCCGAGCTTGACGGTCACTGGATAGCCGGTGTCGGAGAGGGTAACACCCAGCTTGGTCAGTTGAGCCTTCAGGGCTTCGGCACGATCGCTTGGCAAGTCCAGCGCGTTGAGCTTGATGGTGGAGAAGTCCACTTGCGGACCCGATTTGATCACTTGCTTGAGCGGGGTCGGCAGTATCTGATCATCAATCTTGCTGGCCGGCAGCAGGCTGCTGGTCAGGTTTGCATCGAAACGGGTCTCGCTGTTCATCAGGATGTTGTTGTCATCCTTGGTACGCTTCCAGCCATCGGCCGGCATCGGCTTCTCGTAGGTGCTGGCGTCGTCGATGTTGCTCATGCTGGCCAGGACTTTTGGCTCGGCACCTTCGCTGGCGACATACCAGTTCGGCATGATGTCAGTTTCGAACAATACCCAATATTCCACCACCAGCGGCACTTCGACCGTGGCATCCTTGGCAAATCCCTTAAACTGCTCGGTTGGCGTCAAACGATAGAGGTCGCCGGTCAGATGGGTGATGGTGAACTGGTCGTTGTCGACGCGCTGGATACGGCGGATGGAGGAGACATAAATACCCCAATCCTTGGAGGTCACGTCAGCACCTGTATTGGTCAGGTGCAGCTTGGCAACGCCACAGCTCGCCCACTCGGAACCCAGCGCCTGGCAATCGAGGCCGGCACCGGCACCGTCGTTGGTGACGACTTCGTACTTGACCACCAGGTTGCTGGCGAGGGAATCGACCACGGCTTGCTTGGCGGCATCGGCTGCCTGTACCTGGCTGACAAAAATAGTAGACATGGCAATGGCTAACAGAGAATGTTTCAAGTTCATAACTGCTGCTCTCATTTGAAGTAAAGGTTGGATTTTCTTGGCGTTTTTTATATTGGGCCCCGTGGCGGGGCCCTAGTTATGTCAACAATGGACTTAGACTTGAGGCGAGCTTGGCGCCCGATTAACGCAGGGCCTTCATCTCACCGGCAATGATCTCGGCCAAGGGGCCCAGAATCACCTGCAGGTTCTGTTCACCGAGCTTGACCACACCGGCCGCGCCCAGGGCTTTGAGCTTGCGCTCATCCACTATGCTGCGGTCTTTCAGGGTCAGACGCAGACGGGTGATGCAAGCATCGATGGTAACCAGGTTGTCTTGACCACCCAGCACTTCCAGATACTGGCGAGCCAGTTCGGTGCGGTCAGTGGTCTGAGCCTGTGCCGGTACGGCTTCATCATCTTCACGACCCGGAGTTTTCAGGTTGAACTTGACGATGACGGCACGGAATACCAAGTAGTAGAGACCGAAGAACACCAGACCCTGCACCAGCAACATGTACCACTGGGTCGCCAGCGGGTTGCGGCTGGAGAGCACCATATCCACCAGACCGGCACTGAAACCGAAACCGGCCATCCACTGCATGCTGGCGGCGATGAACACAGAGATACCGGTCAGCAGGGCATGGATGACATAGAGTACCGGTGCCACGAACATGAAGGAGAACTCGAGCGGCTCGGTCACACCGGTGAAGAAAGAAGCGAAGGCGGCGGCGATCATGATGGATGCAACCTTGTCCTTGTTCTCTTTCTTGGCGGAGTGATAGATGGCCAGGGCTGCGCCCGGCAGACCGAACATCATGATGGGGAAGAAGCCAGCCTGATACATACCGACAACGCCTTTCACCTGCTCCAGGCTCTTGCCGGCAGCCAGTGCGGCATCAATGGTACCCTGACCCCCCAGGAAGTTCGGGATGTCGTTGATACCGGCCACGTTGAACCAGAACACTGAGTTCAGGGCGTGGTGCAGACCAATCGGGATCAGCAGACGGTTGAAGAAGGCGTAGATACCGGCACCGGTAGAGCCCAGGCTGACGATGGATTCACCAAAGCCCACCAGACCACCGTAAATGACAGGCCAAACGGCCATCAGGATGAAGGAGACGATGATCATCACCACTGAGGTCACGATCGGCACCAGACGACGGCCGGAGAAGAAAGCCAGCGCCTTGTGCAGTTCGACACTGCTGAAGCGGTTATAAAGCTCGGCGGCAATCACACCGGTCAAGATACCGATAAACTGGTTGTTGATCTTGCCAAAAGCCGCGGGTACATCTTCAATCGCGATACTCTTGATCTGGGCAACGGCACCCGGGCTCAACAGTGTGGTCACGACCAGGAAACCGACCAGACCGGCCAGTGCGGCAGAGCCGTCTTTGTCCTTGGACATGCCGTAGGCAACACCGACAGCAAACAGCACTGACATGTTGTCAATGATGGCGGCACCGGCCTTGATCAGGAAGGCAGCCAGCGCGCTGTCACCACCCCAACCGTTAGGGTCAATCCAGTAGCCAACCCCCATCAGGATCGCGGCGGCAGGCAATACCGCTACCGGCACCATCAGGGCACGGCCGATCTTTTGCAAATAACCGAGAATGTTCACGGTTCCTCTCCTTAGTTAATGTTTTTCTAGAAATTAAGTGCTTATCACGTTTGACGCATAAGCCATCAAGGCTTGATTGGCAGTCTAGGGCTTTTATTTCGCTGCGCAAATTAATAAACCTGTAATCGTGATCATTATCACCCAAACGAGATAAAGGTAGCGGATACATGTGGCTTAGTTCGCAATCTTTATTTACGCTATAAAACAACTTGAATCCGTCTTAGCCTATTTGCCGCCGACACCCCGGCAGCAACCCGTACAGAGGTATCTACAATGCGCCTGATCCCGTTGAAATCTGCCAGCCAAGTGGGTCTGTGGTCTGCCCGTTACATCGTTGACCGTATCAATGGGTTCAAACCCACGGCCGATCGCCCCTTCGTACTGGGCCTGCCCACCGGCGGCACCCCGCTCAACACCTACAAGCGCCTGATTGAGCTGCATAAAGCCGGCGAAGTGAGCTTCGAGCACGTGGTCACCTTCAACATGGACGAATATGTCGGCCTGCCGGAAGATCACCCGGAGAGCTACCACAGCTTCATGCACAACAACTTCTTCTGTCACATCGACATCCGCCCGGAAAACATCAACATCCTCAACGGCAACGCCGAGGATCTGGTGGCCGAGTGCAAGCGCTATGAGGACAAGATCAAGTCCTATGGCAAGATCAACCTCTTCATGGGTGGCGTCGGCAATGACGGTCACATCGCCTTCAACGAACCGGCCTCTTCCCTCTCCTCCCGCACCCGGGTCAAGACCCTGACCGAGGACACCCGCATCGCCAACTCCCGCTTCTTCGGCGGTGACATGGAGCAGGTGCCCAAGCTGGCGCTGACAGTGGGTGTCGGCACCCTGATGGACGCCGAAGAGATCATGATCCTGGTCACTGGCCACGGCAAGGCCCAGGCCCTGCAAGCTGCAGTGGAAGGCAGCGTCAACCACATGTGGACCATCTCCACCCTGCAACTGCATCCGAAGGGAATGATGGTGTGCGACGAGCCCTCCACCATGGAGCTCAAGGTCAAGACGGTGCGTTACTTCCAGCAGCTCGAAGCCGCCAACATCGGCCGTCTGTAAGGAGCCACCATGTACGCATTGACCAATTGCACCCTCTACACCGGCAGCTGTGTGCTGACCGGTTACGGGGTCGTGATCGAGGGCGACAAGATTGTCGCCATCCAGCATCAGGCCGAGCTGCCTGCCGGTATAGAGCGACATGATCTGCATGGCGCCAACCTGAGCGCCGGTTTTATCGACGTGCAGCTCAACGGCTGTGGCGGCGTCATGTTCAACACCGACATCTCCACAGAGACACTGGCGATCATGCAGGCCGCCAACCTCAAATCCGGTACCACCAGCTTCCTTCCGACCCTGATCACCAGCCCGGATTCGGACATGAAGCGGGCCGTCGCCGTGACCCGCGACTACATGGCCACGCACCCAAATGAAGTGCTGGGCGTGCATCTGGAAGGCCCCTACACCAACCTCAAGCGCAAAGGCATACACCCGGCCGCCCAGATCCGTCAGCCCGCCGACGAGATGATCGACTTCTTCTGCGCCAACAGCGATGCCATCGCCAAGATCACCCTGGCACCGGAACGCAACAAGCCCGAGCACATCCGTCAGCTGGTAGAAGCAGGCATACTGGTCTCCGCCGGCCATACCGCCGCCAACTACGATCAGGCCATGGCCGGCTTTGATGACGGCATCCGTTTTGCCACCCACCTCTACAACGCCATGACCCCGACCGTGAACGGCCGCGAGCCGGGTGTGGTGGGTGCTATCTATGATCGCAAGGATGTCTATGCCGGCGTCATCGTCGATGGACACCATGTGCACTGGGCCAACGTACGACTGGCCCACAAGATGCTGGGGGAGAGACTGGTGCTGGTCACCGACGCGACCGCCCCCGCCGGTGCGCCGGAAGGCTTTGAGAAGTTTGATTTTTGTGGCGCAACCGTCTATTTCCGCGATGGTCAGTGCGTCGACGAGAGTGGTACACTCGGCGGCTCTGCCCTCACCATGATTGAGGGGGTGGAGAATCTGGTCAAACAGGTCGGATTACCGCTCGATGAAGCACTGAGAATGGCCACTCTTTATCCCGCTCGCGCCATTGGATGGGACTCACGTCTCGGTAGTATCCAGGTCGGAAAAATAGCCAACCTGACTGTCTTTGATCAGACCTTCACGGTCTGCGGGACCGTGGTTAACGGACACTACACAACACAGTGACACTATGACTGGCGGACAAATAGCAAACGTAGATCTTATCAAGCAGGTCAACAGTGCAGCCGTATATCGGCTCATCGACCTGCAAGGCCCCATCTCGCGGGTCAAAATTGCCGAGTTGAGTCAGCTGGCCCCGGCCAGCGTGACCAAAATAACCCGGCAACTGATCGAGCATGGCCTGATCAAGGAGACCTCACCGCAAGCCTCTACCGGCGGGCGGCGCGCCATCTCCCTGACCACCATCAAGCATCGCTTTCAGTTTGTGTCCGCCAAGCTCGGTCGCGGCTATCTGCAGTTGAGCCTGTACGATCTCGATGGCAAGGAGCTCGATCAGCATGTCACCCAGGTGACCGAGATCGATCAACAGCCTGTGGTCGACATGCTGCTGCGGGAAATTGGTGCCTTCATGGACTCCCAGCAGGAGCGCAACCGCAACCTGATCAGCATAGCGCTGACCATGCCGGGTCTGGTCAATCCGGAATCGGGTATGGTCATCTATACCCCCAAGTACCAGATCCGCAATCTGGCCCTGGCCAAGCTGCTGGAAAACCACTTCAACCTCCCCTGCTACGTGGGCAATGACACCCGCTCGCTGGCACTGGCCGAACACTTCTTCGGCGAGTCCCGCGACTGCATGGACTCCATTCTGGTGAGCGTGCACCAGGGTGCCGGCTCCGGCATCATCACCAAGGGCAAGGTGTTCCTCGGTCAGAACCGCAACGTTGGCGAGATCGGCCACATCCAGGTCGAACCGCTGGGCAAGCGCTGCCACTGCGGCAACTTTGGCTGCCTCGAGACCATCGCCTCCAACGAGGCCATTGTCGACAAGGTAAAAGAGCTGATCAGTCGCGGTCACCTGAGCTCGCTGCAGGAGAAACACATCACCATACAGGAGGTGTGCAAGGCGGCCATGGCAGGGGATGAGCTGGCACGCAGCGTGATCGAGAACGTGGGTGAGCACCTTGGACGGGCGGTGGCCATCACGGTCAACCTGTTCAACCCGCAGAAGGTGCTGATCGCAGGCGAAATCACCGCCGCCGAAGAGATCCTCTTCCCGGCCATCCGCCGCTGTGTCGAACACCAGTCTCTGCCCAGCTTCCACCGTGGCCTGCCCATCGTGAAGGCTCGCTTCCAGAACCAGCCCACCATAGGCGGCTTCGCCCTGGTGAAACGGGCCCTGCTGGAAGGTGATCTGTTGCAGATCATCATGGAGCAGAAGTAAGGCACTGGCCTTGCGAAACAAAAACGGCAGCCACTGGCTGCCGTTTTTCATTGTGCGCTTTTCGCCGGTTTATCCCGCCCGGCAGGGCTTGAACAAGTCCAAGGCACCGTCATAGACGCTGGTCTGCACATCCATGATCCCCAGCATTGAGTGGAACAGGTTGTCGTGGGAGAAGCGCTTGCTGCTCGCCTCCTGCTGCAGGCAATCCATGTTCAGCCGGCGATCCGCCTGCAACTGGGGGGAGAGCCAGGTCAGCAGCGGCACCCGGGTCTGATCGTCCGGCGCAAACTTGTAAGGGGTGCCGTGCAGGTAGAGCCCCATGGCACCGAGGGATTCGCCGTGATCGGAGAGATAGACCAACCCCACGTTGTAGTCGTTCTGCAGCGTCTTGAGCTTGGCGATCAGCCGTGCCACCACCTTGTCGGTGTAGCGGATGGTGTTGTCATAGGTGTTGACCAGCTCTTCATTGGTGCAGTTTTCGATGTCGCTGCGCGGGCAGTCCGGCACGAAGAAACGCTCGGACGCGGGATAACGGCGATAGTAGGTCGGACCATGGCTGCCCATCAGATGAAAAGCCACCAGCTTGTTGCCCTGCTTGCCCTTCATGTCGGCAATCTGTCGGTCCAGCCCTTCCAGCATCACCTCGTCGTAGCATGAACCCTGCTGGCAATACTGCGGGAAGGCCTTGGCTTCGATATCTATGGTGGGCACATTCTTGCACACCCCCTTGCAGCCGCCATCGTTCTCCTTCCAGAGCACAGAGACACCTGCGTGTTGCAGCACATCCAGCATGCCGTCCCGGGACTGGGCCAGGGTGTCGTCATACCCGCGTCGGGTGAGATTGGAGAACATGCAGGGCACGGAGACAGCCGTGGCCGTACCGCAGGAGCGCACGTCCTTGAAGGAGATGACTCCCGCTTCCTGATCGGTGAAGCTGTTGGTCTGCTTGCGATAGCCGTTGAGGGAGTAATTCTGGCTACGCGCCGTCTCCCCCACCACCAGGAACATCAGGGTCGGCTTGTTTCCCTGCCCCACCACCCTGGCATCCGTCCCCAGCGGCTGATAAGGAATGGGGGTGGCAAACAGTATATCTCTGGCATAGCGATAGAAGCCGTGTACATAGTTGGCTGGTACTATCTCCTTGCCAAGAGACTTGTTGTTGCGCCCGACCGAGGCGTAATCCTGATAATAGAGCGCAGCCACACCCACCAGAAACAGCAGTGACAGGGCGATGGAGCCAAGTCGCAGGCCAAACCCTCTATACCAGGGGCTGGGATATTCAATCTTGACCCACAACAAGGCCAGCGCCGGCAGCACACCGGTCAGCAGGAACCAGAGCGCGACCGAGCCATTGAGGTAGGCGCTCACCTCCCCCGTATTGGTCGCAACCATGTTCTGTACCATGTCCCTGTCGAAGATGACGCCATATTTGAGCATGGCGTAGCTGACCACAGAGCCCATCAGGATCAACAGCACGAAGAAGGGCTTGAGCAGATAGCGGAAGGTGAAGGGCAGAAACACCGCATTGAGCGCGGCCAGCAGCACCAAGGGGATAGAGAGGGCAAAGCCCGCCTTGACGTGCTCCAACTGGGTGAGAATGTGGTAAAAGTGCAGGAAGATGGGCCAGTTGAACACCAGTGCAAACAGCAGCACCAGCAACAGATTCACCTTCATCACTCCCAGGGTGATGCGCATAACGATACTCCGACAAACCAGGCAGGACTGGGGCCCCTGCATGGGGGCACCCGTTGTGAGTGCTCGCTTGCCGCGCACCTCTTCCGGAGGGCAAGCGCGGCAAGGGGCTGGGGCGCCCGGACACGGCAGGCAGCTTAAGTCGCCAAACTTAAGGGAAAATTAAGGCGGGCAATGCCATGGTCGGCACGATTTTCAGGTGCCAGCTCATCATAAGAAAAACGGCAGCCGAGGCTGCCGTTTTAGCGGGGGCGAACAGAGCGTAGCCACCTGAGTGTTCACGGACCGGATTACAGGGTCGCGGCGACTTCGTCAGAGATGGAACCGTTGTGGTACACCTCCTGCACGTCGTCCAGATCTTCCAGCATGTCGATGAGACGCATCAGCTTGGGGGCGGTTTCCGCATCCAGCTCGGCTTCGGTGGAAGGGATCATGGTCACTTCGGCGTTCTGGGCCTTGAAGCCGGCGGCTTCCAGCGCATCCAGCACGGTACCGAAGTCGTTCGGGGTGGTGTACACCTCGATGGAGCCATCTTCCTCGGTCACAACGTCATCGGCGCCCGCTTCCAGTGCCGCATCCATCAGGGCATCTTCATCGACACCGACGAAGGTCAGCAGCCCTTTCTTGCTGAACAGGTAGGCAACCGAGCCATCGGTCCCTAGGTTGCCGCCGCTCTTGCTGAAGGCATGACGCACTTCGGCAACGGTACGGTTACGGTTGTCGGTCAGACACTCCACCATCACGGCGGAGCCTGCCGGGCCGTAGCCTTCATACACTATGGTCTCGAGCTGCTCGCCGTCGCCACCACCGGCCCCACGCGCGATGGCGCGGTTGATGGTTTCGCGGGTCATGTTGCTGGTCAGGGCTGCCGTCACCGCCGCACGCAGGCGTGGGTTGTTGGCAGGATCCGGATCGCCGATACGAGCCGAGGTAGTGATTTCACGGATCAGCTTGGTGAAGATCTTGCCGCGCTTGGCATCCTGAGCTGCCTTGCGGTGTTTGATGTTGGCCCATTTACTGTGACCTGCCATAGAGACTCTCCGTTATATTTTTTAGATTTCAATAACACAAAGTGACCGGGTAGGCCGCGCCGGGCGCGGCCGGGACTGTGCCGGATGCCGGCTTATTCATCACCCTTGACGGTCGTCGCAATCGCCAGTTCGCTCATCTGCGCCTGGTTGGCAAAGCTGGGGGCGTCTGTCATCAGACAGGCGGCCGCCGTGGTTTTCGGGAAGGCAATCACGTCCCGGATGTTGTCGGTACCGGTCAGCAGCATGCTCAGACGATCCAGACCGAAGGCCAGACCGGCGTGCGGCGGGGTACCGTACTTCAGCGCATCCAGCAGGAAGCCGAACTTGAGGCGCTGCTCGGCAGGGGTGATGCCGAGGATGTCGAATACGGTGGCCTGCATCTCGCTGTTGTGGATACGCACAGATCCGCCACCCACTTCGTAGCCGTTGATGACCATGTCGTAGGCGTTGGCATAGGCGCTGAGCGGGTTGGCTTTCAGCTCGCTCGGGCCCAGGTTGCTCGGGGCGGTGAAGGGATGGTGCATGGCCGCCAGGCCGCCTTCGCTGTCTTCCTCGAACATGGGGAAGTCGATGACCCACAGCGGCTTCCAGCTGTTTTCCATCAGACCCAGATCGCGGCCCACTTTCAGACGCAGGGCACCGATGGCATCAGCCACCACTTTCTTGCTGTCGGCGCCGAAGAAGATGATGTCGCCGTCGGCGGCGCCGGTACGGGCCAGGATCTCGCGCACTATCTCATCGGAGAGGAACTTGGCAACCGGAGACTGCACGCCTTCGAGGCCATTGGCCGCTTCGTTGACCTTCATCCAGGCCAGGCCCTTGGCACCGTAGATGCCGACAAACTTGGTGTACTCGTCGATCTGCTTGCGGGACAGCTCGGCGCCGCCCGGCACTTTCAGGGCTGCCACACGGCCTTTCGGGTCGTTGGCGGGGCCGGCGAACACGGCAAACTCGACGGCGGTCAGCAGATCTGCCACATCGACCAGCTCCATCGGCAGACGCAGGTCCGGCTTGTCGGAGCCGAAACGGCGCATGGCTTCGTCGAAGGTCATGACAGGGAAGTCGCCCAGATCCACGTCCAGCACGTGTTGCCACAGGTTGCGGATCATCTCTTCCATCAGCTCGCGCACTTGGGGCGCCGTCATGAAAGAGGTCTCCACGTCTATCTGGGTGAATTCCGGCTGGCGATCGGCACGCAGGTCTTCGTCACGGAAGCACTTGACGATCTGGTAGTAGCGATCGAAGCCGGACATCATCAGCAACTGCTTGAACAGCTGCGGGGACTGCGGCAGGGCGTAGAACTTGCCCTTGTGCACCCGGCTCGGCACCAGATAGTCACGGGCACCTTCCGGGGTGGCCTTGGTCAGCATGGGGGTTTCGATGTCGAGGAAGCCATGCTCGTCCATGAAACGGCGTACGAAGGCACTGGCCTTGGCACGGGTCTTCAGGTACTTGGCCATTTCGGGGCGACGCAAGTCCAGATAACGGAACTTGAGGCGCTGCTCTTCACTGTTGATCTGATTGAAGTCCAGCGGCAACGGCTCGGCGCGGTTGATGATGGTGAGCTCATGGGCGAACACTTCGATGGCACCTGTGGCCATGTCGCTGTTGCGCTGGGAGTCAGGACGGGTACGTACCACACCTGAAACCTGAATGCAGAACTCGCCGCGCAGTTCGGAGGCAAGGGCGAAGGCGTCCGGCTTGTCCGGATCGAAGAACACCTGCACGATCCCTTCCCGGTCACGCATGTCGATAAAGATCAAACCGCCGAGGTCGCGACGACGATGGACCCAACCGCACAATGTAATGGTCTGCCCGGCATGGGCCTCATTGACCTGTCCGCAATAGATAGAGCGCATGGACTTCTTCCTTCGAAATTGTAGAGAGACGGTTAACCTGAGCCGCCGGGCACGACTGGCAGCACAGTCCGTCTCACAGCTGGCCAGAGTCTTGTTCTTGCCCGGTTTGAAATCTGTCTCGTACCGTCCGACCCCCTGGATCGGACACCTGCCACCGATATCGGCTCGACCAGAGGCGGCTGGCAAGCGGCCGGGCAGTCGGTCAGAGGGCATCGGAAAGCATTGTTGTTTGGCCAATTCATGGCCGCTACCGTCGCCACAATATGCGCACAGCGGGGCGAGTCACAACAAATTGGCAAACAAAAGGGCTGGCATTATAGAGGAAAACCCCCATTTGGGTAAAATGGCCAGCAGCCTCCTTTGCCCTGTTTTTTGCGTCTCAAGGCAAAAAATGGGCATAAACCGAGATAAACACGCAGACAGGATCCGCCATGAGCCTCTTTTTGGGCCTGCCACAATGGTCGCACCCGGCCTGGCCCGGTCAATTATTGGGCGTGGGCGCCAAACCCGCCGAACATCTCGCTCACTACGCCCGGGTGTTCAACACAGTGGAAGGCAACACCACCTTTTACGCCTCGCCCACCCCTGACACAGTGCAGCGCTGGGCCGATGCGGTGCCTGCCCACTTTCGTTTCAGCTTCAAGTTTCCGAAAGAAATCAGCCACCAGAGCGATCTGGTGAGCGTAGACAAGCAGGTGACCGAGTTCATTCGCCTGCTCACCCCACTGCACGACAAGCTGGGACTGCTCAAGCTACAGCTGCCCGCGCGCTTCGGCCCGAGCGGCCTTCCCCGCCTCGCCGAATTCTTCAATCGGCTGCCGGCAGCGTTTCGCTATGCCCTTGAGGTACGTCATCCCGATTTCTTCGCCAAAGGGGAAGCAGAGCGCAGCCTCAACCGCATGCTGATGGAAAAAGGCATCAACCGCATCATGCTCGACAGCCGGCCACTGTTTTCTGTGCCTGCCACCACGGCGGCCATGATAGATGCCCAGGGCAAGAAGCCCAGACTACCGGTTCATCTGCTGGCCACCGCCAGCGCCCCTGTTGTAAGGCTCATCGGCTTGCCGGAACCGGCGGCCAATCACCCCTTTCTGCCGGACTGGCTGCCCCACTGGCGTCAATGGCTGGTAGAGGGAAAGGATCTCTACCTCTTTATACATACCGCCGACAATGCCCAGTCACCCGAACTGGCCCGCCAGATAACGCACCTGTTGGGGCATGAGATGGCACCCTGGCCGGGGGAAAACGATCGCGCACGCCAGGGCGTGCTGCGCTTTTAGCCAGCCATTTCAACGGCCCTTCATCAGCCACAAAAAAAGCCACTTTTTTGTGGCTGGACAGGGCTCGGCGTCAAGACAAACGCCCATCAATCCTCTACACTAGCGCCCCAAGCAAGGGTTCGGAACATGGCCCATACGAACTGGGACGGCCCCAAGGAACTCAAGGCCCCTCACCCCGTTCGTAAACAGGTGATAACTCTGCTCTGATGGGTATCACCCAACGACTCAATTGAACAATACAGCCGGATTACACACCGGCTGTCAGGTTGCGCAAGCATGCATACCAAAGACCAAATTTTTGCGGCCCCCATCGCCCGATTGGGGGACTTCTGCTTTGACGAACAGGTCGTCGACGTCTTCCCCGACATGATCCAGCGCTCGGTGCCGGGCTACAGCAACATCATCTCCGCCATCGGCATGATGGCTGCCCGTTATGCCCAGCCAGAGAGTCGTCTGTACGATCTTGGCTGCTCCCTCGGCGCCGCCACCCAGGCCATGCGTCGCCACCTGACTCAACCGGGTTGCCACATCACGGCGGTGGATCTCTCTCACCCCATGATAGAGCGCGCCCGTGCCCACCTTTCGGGTTTCAAATCCGAGGTGCCGGTGGAACTGGTCGAAGCGGACATCTGCGACATAGCGATCGAAAACGCCTCTGTGGTGGTGCTCAACTTCACTCTGCAGTTCGTGGACCCCGAAAAGCGGATGGCCCTTATCCAGCGCATCTTTGATGGTCTGCGTCCGGGCGGCATCCTGATCCTGAGCGAGAAGTTCCGCTTCGAGGATGAACCGGTCAACGATCTGCTCATCGAGCTGCACCTGGACTTCAAACGCGCCAATGGCTACAGCGAGCTGGAGATCAGCCAGAAGCGCAACGCCCTCGAGAACGTGATGCGTACCGACAGCCTGGAGACCCACAGATCCCGCCTGCAAAGCGCCGGCTTTGTTCATCAGGATCTCTGGTTCCAGTGCTTCAACTTCGGTTCCATGATTGCCATCAAATCCAGCGACGCCAACTAAGCCATGATCGACTTTGCCAATTTTTATCAACTGATCGCCAAGAACCGGCTGAGCCACTGGTTACATACCCTGCCCGCTCAGCTGCATGCCTGGCAGCACGACAACCTGCACGGGGACCTGCCGCGCTGGAATCGGGCCCTCAACAAGCTGCCCACCACAGCGCCAGGCCATATCGAGCTGCAACGGGGCGTCGAGATCGGCAATAGTCAGAGCTTGAGTGAAGGGGAGCGCAAAAAAGTCGAGAGTCTGCTGCGACAATTCATGCCCTGGCGCAAGGGGCCCTTCAGGGTCCACGGCATCCACATCGATACCGAGTGGCGCTCCGACTGGAAGTGGGATCGGGTATTGCCCCACATCAGCCCGCTGGCCGGCCGCTATGTGCTGGATGTGGGCTGCGGCAGCGGCTATCACCTCTGGCGCATGGTCGGCGAAGGGGCCAAACTGGCCGTCGGCATAGACCCGAGCCCGCTGTTTTTGTGCCAGTTCGAGGCCATTCGTCACTTCACCGGCGGCGATCAGCGCGCTCACCTGTTGCCGCTGGGCATTCAGGAGCTGCCTGACCTGCGCGCCTTTGACACCGTCTTCTCCATGGGAGTGCTCTATCACCGCAAGTCCCCCATAGAGCACATAGAGCAGCTGCGCAACCAGCTGAAAGACGACGGCGAGCTGGTGCTGGAGACGCTGGTGATCGATGGTGGCGTCAATGAGGTGCTGGTGCCCACCGACCGTTACGGCAAGATGCGCAACGTCTGGTTCATCCCCTCAAGCGCGGCGCTCAAACTCTGGGTGGAACGCTGCGGATTTACCGATGTGCGGATCGTAGACGAGAATATGACCAGCACCGACGAACAGCGTCGTACCGACTGGATGATCAATGAATCCCTGAGCGACTATCTGGATCCTGCGGATCCCGCGCTCACGGTAGAAGGACACCCGGCGCCGAAACGTGCCGTACTGATTGCCAGAAAGGCCAAAGACTAGCCGATGGCGCCAGCGGAAGTTACACTGACCCAATTCCAGGAAGCACAGTTAAATGAATGACATGAAAAGCAAATTAAAAGGAATGACCCTGCTCTCCCTGCTCAGTCTCGGCGGGTGTGTCAGTGTGGATAAAGCGCCTCCGGTCCCAACCTTGACGCTGGCCGAGCTTCGCGGCGAGATAAGCTTGAGCGAGCAACGCCTGCAAACATCCATGGAACAGCAACAGAAGCAGTATGTGCAGCAACAGCACCTGCTGGTTCAGCTCAACACCGATGTCAACAACATGAAAGAGTCCGTGAAAAAAGTCGACAGCAAGCTCGAAAACCTGGCTCCCGAGCCACCCAAACCCATGGCGATCCCGACCGAGAAGTGTCAGGCCCCGAGCCAGGGCCACACAGTCGACGGCAAATTGCTGGTGGGTGAAGCAGAGTGGATCTGGGTTGATGCCGCCAATGACGCCTTCCAGGCGCGGGTCGATACCGGCGCGACCACCTCTTCCATCAGCGCCCAGGACATCACCATCTTCGAGCGCAACGGCAAGAACTGGGTGCGCTTCTTCCTGAGCCACCAGGAGATGGACGACAAGATCCAGATCGAAGCGCCGCTGGTACGCCACGTGCGTGTGCGCCAGGCCTCTGCCGACGATCTCGACCGTCGTCCCGTGGTGCGTCTGGCGGTGCGGATCGGTGACATGACCGAAAAGGCCGAATTTACCCTCAAAGATCGCAGCGACATGACCTTCCCCGTGCTGCTGGGTCGTGAATTTTTGAAAGACATCGCTGTGGTTGATGTGGCCCGCGAATATATCCAACCAAAACCCACGCTCAAGGATGTGAAATAATCCATGGTTTCCCGTAAGCCGTTCTATTTGCTGGTCGCCCTGCTGTTCATTGTCGGCCTGGGGATGACGTTTTATCACCACATAGCGTTGGATGTACCGCTGACGCCGGGTGAGAAACGCCAGATCTGGTCCATCGAGGCCAAGCTCGAATTTGAAGCTACCGGTGAACCGGTGATCGCCTCCCTGGCCATTCCGGGCACCCAGCCCGGTTTCACCCTGATGAACGAGAACGCCGCAAGCCCGGGCTACGGCCTGTCATTTGTCGAGAAGGACGGGGATGCCCGCGCCGAGTGGTCGATCCGTTCCGCCTCAGGCCGCCAGGAGCTCTACTACCGCGTCGACATGATGGCTGACGACCATGCCAAGCCGGCTGCCCTGGCAAAGCCTCCCGTCATCGAGAAGCAGATAGAGAGTGAGCCTTACGCCACTGCCATGAAGCAGATCTCCGAACGGGCCCAGGAGCGTTCCGCCGATGGTTACACCCTGACCCGCGAGATCATCAAGGAAATAGAGAAACAGGAGCAGAACGCCGAGCTGCTGAAATCTCACAAGAGCCGGGCCAGCCTGATTGCAGAGCTGCTGAGCAACGCTGACGTCCCGGCGCGGGTGGTCCATGCCCTGAGTCTGGAAGATGGCCGTCGTCGCCAGGAGCTGGTGGATTACCTGCAGGTATTCAACAGCCCGACCGACTACAAACTGTTCAACCCGCAAACCGGTGAACAGGGTCGCCCTGCCAACCTGCTGCTGTGGGAATACAACTCAGGTGCCCTGCTGGATGTCACCGGCGGACACAACTCCCGGGTCACCTTCTCGATGATCGAGCAGGAACAACCGGTCAACGTGGCGCTGGCGCAGAAGTTCGAAAAGTCCGAGATGCAGAACTTCTCCATCCACAGTCTGCCGCTGGAAGAGCAGGCGCTGTTCAAAGGCTTGCTGCTGATCCCCATCGGCGTGCTGATGGTGGTGTTCCTGCGGGTTCTCGTCGGTATCAAGACCTCGGGCACCTTCATGCCTGTGCTGATCGCGGTCGCCTTCATCCAGACCTCGCTGGTTACCGGCCTGGTCGGCTTCCTGCTGATCGTCGGCACGGGTCTGGTCATCCGCTCCTATCTGTCGCGGCTCAACCTGCTGCTGGTCGCCCGAATATCGGCGATCATCATAATGGTGATCTCGATGATCGGTATCTTCTCCGCCTTCGCTTTCAAGCTGGGACTGACCGACGGCATGAAGATCACCTTCTTCCCGATGATCATCCTCTCCTGGACCATAGAGCGGATGTCCATTCTGTGGGAAGAAGAGGGTCCGAAAGAGGTGGTGCGTCAGGGCGGTGGTTCTCTGCTGGTGGCGGTCATCGCCTACCTGGCCATGGATAACGAGCTGATCCGCCATCTGACCTTCAACTTCCTCGGCCTGCAGCTGGTGCTGATGGCGACCGTGCTGCTGCTGGGTAACTACACCGGCTACAAGCTGAGCGAGCTCAAGCGTTTCAAGCCGCTGGTGAACGAGATCAAGTCTGGCGCCACCCCGGGTAAGGACAAGTAACAGATGTGGTTCTGGGAAAAATACACCAGCCCGTGGAGCCTGTCTCAGGCAGGCATCCTCGGCATGAACAAGCGCAACCACTCCTACATCAGCCGCTACAACCCGCGTCGACTCTACCCGTTGGTGGATGACAAACTGCAGACCAAGCGCATAGCGCTGGATGCAGGTGTGACAGTGCCCGAGCTTATCGGCACCATCCGCGAGCAGCATGACGTTGGCCGCATTACCGAACTGGTAAAAGATTGGCCGGGCTTTTGTATCAAGCCGGCCCGTGGCTCCGGCGGCAAGGGGATCCTGGTGATCCTCCGTCAGGAAGAGGGTCTCTTCTTCAAACCGAATGGCAGCGCGTCCACCGGTCAGGATCTGGAGCGCCATGTCTCCAACATTCTGGCGGGGCTCTATTCCCTCGGCGGCAAGCCTGACGTGGCACTGGTAGAAGGCCTCATCAACTTTGATGATGTGTTCGACGGTTACTCGTTCGAAGGGGTGCCCGATGCACGGGTGATCATCTTCAAGGGCTTCCCTGTGATGGCCATGATGCGCCTCTCCACCGCCGCCTCCGACGGCAAGGCAAACCTGCACCAGGGCGCCGTGGGCGTGGGCCTGTGCCTGCGCACCGGCCGGGCGCTGCGGGCGGTACAGTTTGGCAATCCGCTGCGTCATCACCCGGATACCGGCCTCGATCTGTACGATCTCAAGGTACCTCACTGGGATACCTTGCTGACGCTGGCAGCCTCCTGCTACGAGATGTCGGGTCTGGGTTACATAGGCACAGACATGGTGCTGGACAAGTTCCGCGGCCCCATGTTGCTGGAGCTCAACGCCCGTCCCGGCCTTGCCATCCAGATCGCCAACGGTCGCGGCCTGGTGCCCAATCTCAAAACCATCGAGAAGCTGGGTCAGGTCAAGATGAACGTGGAGCAGCGGGTCAGTTTCGCCAAGGATCACTTCGGTATCTTTGACGAGTAGCCCCACCACTTGGATAGCAAAAGCGCGCCTTGAGGCGCGCTTTTTTATGGCTGGCATTCGGCCTGTTACATGATTTGGCTGGCGGCAGGCAGAAAAAAACCGATGCCATGGCATCGGTTTTTCGGTATCCGGTACGCAGACCCGATTACAGGGAGGCCGCGTTCTCGGACAGGTACTTGGCAACGCCATCAGCAGAAGCTGTCATGCCTTTTTTACCCTTCTCCCACTGGGCCGGGCACACTTCGCCATGCTCTTCGTGGAATTGCAGGGCATCGACCATGCGCAGCATCTCGTCGATGTTGCGGCCAAGGGGCAGATCGTTGACCACCTGATGACGCACCATGCCGTGGCTGTCGATCAGGAAGGAGCCACGGAAGGCCACACCGGCTTCCGGGTGCTCAACGTCATAGGCTTTGCAGATTTCGTGCTTCACGTCGGCGATCAGCGGGTATTTCACCTGACCGATACCGCCATCTTCCACCTTGGTGTTACGCCAGGCGTTGTGGGAGAACTGGGAATCGATGGAAACACCGATCACTTCCACACCGCGCTTCTGGAACTCTTCATAGCGGTGATCGAAGGCAATCAGCTCGGACGGACAGACGAAGGTGAAATCGAGGGGATAGAAGAACAGGACGGCTGCTTTGCCTTTGATGTGGGACGCCAGGTTGAAGGAGTCAACAATCTGGCCATTGCCCAGAACGGCAGCAGCGGTGAAATCAGGTGCGGGACGGCCTACCAATACCATATTCAATTCCTCATTATGTGAAGTGAACAATCCTGTCAGGATTGGGCTACCTAGAGCCAAGTCCGTCTAATTCAAGCGACAAACCCTATACCCAGTGGTAGATTAGTTAAATCAAATTAAATAGATAGCATTCATCGGGTTTTCCTATGCAACGTTGGCCCAGCCTGAAACAGCTGCAATATCTGGTCGCTCTCGACGAGCACAAGAACTTCAATCGCGCCGCCAAGGCCTGTCATGTCAGCCAGTCCACCCTGAGTACCGGGATCCAGACGCTGGAAGACATGATGAACCTGCAACTGGTGGAGCGGGACCACAAGAGCTTCATTATGACCCCGGTCGGCATGGAAATCGTCGAGCGAGCTCGCAATTTGCTCTCGGACGCGCGAGATCTGATGGAACTGGGGCAACATCAGGGCGGCGTCATGCACGGCACAGTCCGGCTCGGCTGCATCCCCACCATAGCCCCCTTCCTGCTCAGCAAGCTGCTGCAAGAGTGCGGCAAGGCTTATCCTGAACTGGAATTGTTGCTGCGTGAAGACACCACCACCAACCTGCTCAAGCAACTGGAGCAGGGTCAGCTCGACTTGCTGATCCTGGCGTTGCCGGTGGAGATCGGCGGCTTCCACTGCAAGATGGTCGGCCAGGATCCCTTCCACATGGTGATGCCCGCCAGCATGGCGGCCGGTCTGCATACGCCGTTCGACTACAAGGAGCTGCCCAACCAGAGCATCTTCCTGCTGGAACGGGAGCACTGCCTCACCGAACATGCGGTCAGCGCCTGTCGGCTGCGGGACAAGAGCAAGATAAACCCCTTTGCCGCCACCAGCCTGCACACCCTGGTGCAGATGGTCGGTGCCGGGCTTGGCACCACCTTCCTGCCCCAGATGGCAATAGATTCCGGTATTCTCGACAACACCGACCTGGTGGCCATTCCTCTGCCGGGTGAAAAGCCGTATCGCGAGATAGGCCTGGTGTGGCGCCCCAGCACCACCCGGGTACAGACCTTCTACAAGCTGGCCGAGCTGCTCACTCCGCTCATCGAGCCCAAGACCTGAGTCACGTTCTGAGCCACAAAAACGCCGGCAGCTTGCCGGCGTTTTCATTGGTTCAGACACATCGGCAGATCAGTTGCCGGCCGGTGGCCCAAAGATGCGGGTATAGGAGGTCAGGGTCCGTACGCTCACATCCGCCGGATTGCCGTTCTCGTCATAGAGCGCCAGCTCACCGGTCTGCTTGTTGTGGCCGAGCAGCTGATGAGCACTCAGGTTGCTCAGCGCATCGCTGTCCGCCTTCCACTCCCAGCGCTGGCCCAAACTCAGACTGCAGCTCTGCAACTGGCCGAGGTTGTTGCCATCGAGGCAGCGATGGGTATCCAGTGCACTGACATAACGGCCGTACTGGTCATAGATAAAGGACTGGGCAGCCGAAGTCTCGTCACAGGTCACGGCGCTCAGGCCATGCTCGGCGTCGGCGCTCAGGCAGCGGTTGTCAAAGCCTCCCAGCTGCAGGTTGACCGGGCGTCCGCCGGTGAATACCGGATGGTTCCAATCCACCTTGAAGCTGGTTGAGGCGGTCACCCGTCTGCGCTTGTCGACATCCTCGAACCCCTGGAAGGAGACATGCCCTCCCACCACGTAATAGTGCTTGTAGATACCGGTGTAGATGGGGCGGATGTTGACCGAAGAGTCGATCTTGAACTCGGTACTGCCCGTCTCGTCGGGAGCCGCCTTGTAGATGACATCCAGATTCGGCACGAAGCCCTTGTAACTCAGCGGCTGGATGCGGTTGTGATCCACATCGTACCCCATGCCCCAGACGGTGGCGGTCTTGGAGGAGAGCAGTGACTCCGCCGTCGCGTATTGATCCCGCACCCAGCTGAAACTCACCTTCTGGGCACTCGGCGCCGAGCGTTCGACCCGATAATCCTGGGTGTTGTAGGCTAGCTGACGCTGCTGGCTGAACTTGGCTGACGCCTCCAGCTTGGCCTTGGGCCCATCCTTGTTCACTTCAACCCCGCCGGTCACCCCTACCTCGAAACCCGAGATTTCGCGATGCTCATACTTGCTGTTGAGGTTGGTCGGCAGACTCTTGAGCACAGCCGCCTTGGTGTTGGAAGCGTCTATGGTGAAGCGATAATCCTGGGCGATGGCATCGGTGGCATAGTCCCGCGCCCAGCCATCGAGCAGCAGATAATCTGCGATATTCTCGCTCCAGGTGAGGTTCTCGTTGAGCTGAATACCGGCACCTGCCGACTCGTCATCCAGCGAGATCCGCACTATCTTGGCATCCGGCGTAGCTGACCCCGTGTTGCCAAATTGCAGGGAGCGCTCCAGATTCACCCGATAGACCAGCGCGATGTTTGGCGAGTCACAAAAGAGGCGCTCCCCCCGATCCCAGGTGCGTGAGCGCGGGAAGGTACACTCGCCATCGCTGATCTTGCGATTGACGTTGAGATAAAAAGCCACGTGAGGCAGGCCCGCTTCCGCCGTCGCGGTTTGCGTCAGGGAGCGTTTGTGGCGTTTGCCCTGCCCTGCCAGGGTGTCGATTCGCTCCATCACCTGATAGAAAGCAGGATCATCCGCGCCCCCCAGCGGGGTAAACAGCAGCTCCCCCTTGTAGGCGGAGACCAGCACCCAGTCGGCATCAAACGAGATGCCTGCCAGCTGCTCCATGGCTTTTCTGGCCTGTTGCCGTTCGGCCTTGTCAGTGATGCCGCTGAAATCGATGAAGATACGCTCCCCCTGCCCCAGCACACGCTCGCGCAACTGGTCACGGGTCAACGCCTTGGCTGCCTGTTGTTCATCCAGCCAGCTGCTGGCGTTGAGGTAGACGAGTCCCTGCTCCGATTGCAGGCTGGCCAGCATGGCTGTGCCCTGATCGGTGCGTTCACCTATGTCTTCGGCATGAACGCTGCCCGCCAGCAAGGCCAGCGCGAGCAGACTGAGGGCGGGAATATGAGTGACTAATTTGCGTGGTTTATTGTTTTTCATTGTTATCTCCTGATCGAATCCCGCCAGACTATTTCCCCATGCAGTGAAATAGCATAACCCTGTTATCAATGGTTATATGGAGGCGTTATTCTCTTTGCCAGCCAAGCTGTATCTTCCATTTTTCTCGCTGTGAATTAACAACGGATTGATGGGTGATATTTCATATGGCAGCGCCAGGACCGCAATGCAGTCCAGGGTGGACGACTCGGCGTTCGCCGATGCTATTACACGGTTGTCGCGCTCTGGTGCGCGCCCCATTTGTGATGCGGGTGACATCTGTCATGAATCTCGCCATCACGGATATGACATACTGGCCTGACTCATATGTCTATCGTGTCTGTCTTGCCTGTAACCCGGATTGCGCGGGAGACAGGGTGCGAGGAAACACTGACTGCTATGGGCTTGCGATCATGATGCTGCCCTCCTCTTTGCTGGTGGAATTATTCCTCTGGCGCCATAATTAATCAATGCCAGCCAGGGATTAATATCATTTACAGCCTGTTACAAAATAATTCCTTATATATCCAGCTTGATACTGTCATTTCTTCATTCAGGTAATCAGCATGACTATATATATTACGCAGGAGCATCATAACGAATTAACCTGAAATCAGAACGTGACACAGATCACGCAGTGACGTCAACAAGGATAATAATAAACTTATTTAAATCGTATTAGAATAAACGCGTTAATATTGAAATGCTCATTCAAGTAAGCCGGATGATATTATTCAATTAGTGGTACTTGATGGTATAAATGAAATCCATACGACCCCCTTTATACTCGACATGCCTTGTTAAAATGGGTTTTATCACGGCCAAGGCTATGTTCGAGCCCCAAACCCCGTTTATGATGAGCAGGTTGTCGCATCGAGGGAGCCCCTATGGATTGCAAGTTGCTGCTGCCCCTGCTGGCCCTGTTGCTGGCCGCCTGTTCCAGCACGCCCGAACCGCCGCCACCTCGTCAAAGCAGTGCCTTCGACAGCTTTTATCAGCAGTGGCGTGGTGTGCCCTATCGCATGGGCGGATCCAGCCGGGCGGGCCTCGACTGCTCCGCCTTCACCCAGCTTGCCTACAGCCAGGTACTGGGCTTCAACCTGCCCAGAACCACAGAATCCCAGGCCAGTCTCGGCACGCCAGTCGATCGCTTCCGGCTGCAGCACGGCGATCTGGTCTTCTTCAAGACCGGCTGGCAGCAATACCACGTCGGCGTCTACACCGGTGGCGGGGAGTTCATCCACGCCTCCACCAGCAAGGGGGTGATCCGCTCGCGCCTCGACAACGTCTACTGGAACAGCCGCTACTGGCAGGCGCGCCGCCTGACGCAGTGAGCCCCGCTCGCCATGAGAAATGAGAAAGGCCCGTCACGGGCCTTTCTCATTGTCTGTTTGCCGACTCAGTGCTTGCGATGCCAGCGCGGCGAGGTGGCTTTCTCGCCCCAGGGGGTCACGCATGGCAAGAGTGCCCCCTCGATAACCACATCGCTGCTGGCCAGCGCCTCGGCAATCTTCTGGTGCAGCACCCGCAACAGGCGCCCCTCCTGCTCGGCCAGGGAGTGGCCCGCGGCAAAGAACTCGCGCTGATGTTGCAGTGCCAGCTTCTGGGCAAACTCATAGGTATTGAAGCAATCCGGCATCCGCTCGACCACATCATCAAGCCGGGCCAACAAGCTGTTCAGTTCCCTGGTCATATCGCTCACTCCTTGTAGGTTGATAACCAAAAACTACCCCTTATTGGATAAACCACCAACCATCAAACCCTGAAAGTGTGGTGGGTCGCACAGTTAACAGGTGAGTCATCCGCAACCCTGTGCCAAGCCAGATGAGATAACTTTACAGTAGGTTAACAAGCCGCTAGATTTAGACCGACCAATCAGTCGGTCAATTAACGCGCGAGGTATGCCATGGAAGCGGTTCAGTTGCAGGAGACCACCACAGACAAGTTGTCGCTACCAAACAAGCTGGCCAGGCTCAGGCAAGCCTGTCAGGCCAATCCCATGCCTGGCCTGAGTGAACGTAGAGCCCATCTGAATCAGCTCAAGCGCGCCCTGCTCGACCACAAGCAGCAACTGTGCGACGCCCTGGCACAGGATTATGGCCAGCGCAGCGACTACGACAGCCTGATCGCCGATATCCTGCCCTGTGTCATGCAGATCAACTACACCCAGAAGCGGATCAAACGCTGGATGCGCCCTCACCGCCGCCATACCGGTCTGCTGCTGGCACCGGCCAGAGTCGAGGTGTTCTACCAGCCCCTTGGCGTAGTCGGCATCATAGTGCCTTGGAACTTCCCCGTGATGCTGAGCCTGGGACCTCTCATCAGCGCCATCGCCGCCGGCAACCGGGCCATGCTCAAACTATCCGAATTCACCCCTCACACCAATGCCGTGCTGCGCGAGCTGCTGGACGGCGTGTTCGACGAAGAGGAGGTGACGGTCGTCGAGGGGGATGCGCAAGTGGCCGCCGCGTTCAGCGCCCTCCCCTTCGATCACTTGCTGTTCACCGGCTCAACCGCAGTGGGCAAGCTGGTGATGGCCGCAGCCGCCCCCCAGCTCACCCCGCTCACCCTGGAGCTTGGCGGCAAGAGTCCCTGCCTTGTCGCCCCCGACATGCCCATCGCACTCGCAGTGGAACGGATGATCTTCGGCAAGAGCCTCAACGCCGGCCAGATCTGCGTGGCCCCCGACTATGTGTTGCTGCCACGGGGCCAGGAGCAGGCCTTCATCGAGGCCTATCGCAACCACTTTGCCCGCATTTATCCCAGGGGACTGGCCAGCAAAGATTACGGCTCCATCATCAATGGGCGCCAATATGAACGGATCACCGGCTGGCTGGCCGAGGCCGAACAGGCGGGTGCCCAGGTGCACCCCTGCGGCAGCCCGGCCCGGGACGACCTAGCCCACCGGCTGGTGCCCCATCTATTGACCGAGGTACCCAACCACTGTCAGGTGATGCAACAGGAGATCTTCGGCCCCCTGCTGCCGCTGGTGCCCTACGACAGCATCGACGAGGCGCTCGCCTACATAGGTGCCCGCCCCCGCCCCCTCGCCTTCTATTTGATGAGCCTGGACCCGGCCCTGCAAGCCAGGGTAACCCGGGAGACCCACTCCGGCGGCATGGCCATCAACGAGAGCCTGTTCCAGGTGGCGGCCGATGATGTGCCCTTTGGCGGCATAGGTGCCTCCGGCATGGGCCACTACCACGGCCATGAAGGCTTTCTCACCTTCTCCAAGGCCAAAACCGTGCTCAGCCGTGGCAAATTCAGTACCGGCTCCCTGGTTCATCCCCCTTATCGGCGCTGGCACCAGCGGCTGATGATGGCGCTGTTTTTACGCTAACCGCCCGTGACGAGGCCTGCATGAGCAAACCCATGACCGACAAACGCCGCCAGATCTTGGATGCCGCCCTTGCCCTGTGTGCCGAGGATGGGCTGCAAGGCGCCGCCACCGCCCGTATCGCCAAGGCGGCAGGGGTGGCCAATGGCACCCTGTTTCACCACTTCCCCAGCAAGGAGGTGCTGATCCAGTGCCTCTATCAGGACATCAAACTGCGCCTCGGCGCCGCCATCACGGAGGCGGACGCCGCCCTGCCCCTGTGCGAGCAGGCCCGTCATTACTGGCAGCAAGCCATGCAGTGGATGCAGGCCCATCCCAACGAGCTCAAGTTCGTGCTGGGCTTCTTCCATTCTCCCCTGCTGGCGCGCTCCCTGCGCAGCCAGATCCTGAGCGAGACCTTGCGTTTTCTGCCGCAACTGCTGACCCTGGGCCAGGCCAGCGGAGCCCTGATGCAAGCCCCGCCGGCCCTGATGCTGGAGGTATGCCAGAGCCAGTTTCTGGCGTGCGCCTCCCTGTTTGTCGATCAACCTGAACTGGGGCAGAACGCCCACTGGCAAGCCAGTGCCTTCGCCCTCTTCTGGTCTGCCATCTCGGGAGTGAATCCTCATGCAAAACCGGACGCTTGAATCCCTGGTGGCCCTTGGCCGCCGTCTCTGGATCGCCACCCTGCTCTGGGTCATAGGGCGCACCCTGTGCCGCGCCGCCCGGGTCGATGAGGCGGTACGGCGTGAACTCGCCCCCCTGCCCGACGGCCTCACCATACGGCTGGAGGTAGCGGGCCTCACCCAGGCGCTGATCATCCATAAAGCAGCGGGTCGCTGGCAATGCGGCGTACCGGCACATACCAGCGGCGATCTGCACCCGCTGCGGGTGCGCTTCAAACATCCGGGTATCGCCTTTCGCGCCCTCAGCTTTCGGCTCGGTGTCAATCAGGCGTTCAGTGAAAACCGCCTGCTGGTGGAAGGGGATCTCACCGTCGCCATGCACCTGGTGCGGGCACTGGAGCAATTGCAGGCCCTGATCCTGCCCGCCTTCATAGCGCGGCCGCTGCTGCGCCACTATCCGAGCCCGCGCAACAAGCTGGCGCGTGCCTGCCACATCTACCTGGGTCTGCTGACCGGCTGAATAAAAGGATGAACAACATGAGTCGCTATTATGATTTCTTCTGTCCGGTCAAACTGATGGCGGGCGAGCAGGCGCTGGAACAGCTGGCTGGCGAATTGGCGGGTCTGGGGGCACGCCGTCCGCTGCTGCTCACCGACAAGGGGGTCAGCGGCACAGGGCTCGCCACCCTGCTGGCCAATGTGCTGGCCGAGGGGGAGCTGCCGGTCGCCGACATCTGGGACGAGATCCCGGCCGACTCCTCCACCGCCGTGGTGGAGCGGATCGCGGCCCGCTATCGGGAGCTCGAATGCGACAGCCTGGTGGCGCTGGGCGGCGGCTCCGTCATCGACACCGCCAAGGCGGTCAACATCCTCGCCTCCATGGGCGGGGATCGGCTGCTGGATTACGCCGGTGCAGGCTGTCTGACCCGGCCCCTGCAGCCACTGGCGGTGGTGCCCACCACGGCAGGTACGGGATCCGAGGTGACGCTGGTGGCGGTGATCAAGGATGAGGCGAGCGGGCGCAAAGTGCCCTTCACCTCCCCCTTCCTGCTGCCCCAGCTGGCGGTGCTGGATCCGCGCCTCACCCAGGGCTTGCCCCTCAACATCACGGCCGCCACCGCCATGGATGCCATGACCCACGCCATCGAGGCCTTCATCGGCAATGCCAAGAATCCGGTCAGCGACGCCCTGGCCCTGATGGCGATAGAGAAAATCGCCAACGCCTTGCCCAAGGTGCTGCAAAGCCCGCAAGACAAGCAGCTGCGGCTGCAACTGGCGGAAGGATCCACCCTGGCGGGGATGGCCTTTTCCAACTCCATGGTGGGGTTGGTGCATGCCCTCGGCCACAGCCTGGGGGCCCGCTGTCACCTGCCCCATGGTTTGTGCATGAACCTCTTCCTGCCGACCGTGCTCGACTACAACCGCCCGGGCATAGACCCTGAGCTGGCCCGCCTGCTGCTGCCCCTGGTCGGTGCCGAGCGCTTTGCGGCAACCCCGGCCACAGAACGGGCCCAGGCAGCCATCCAGGCGCTGTGCGCCCTGCGCGATAGCCTGTGGCAGGCGGTGAAGCTGCCGCGCACCTTGCGTGAGGCAGGCATCACCGACAAGGGGTTGCTGCCCGAGATCCGGGATCTCGCCATCAATGACGGCGCCCTGCTCTATAACCGCAAGGATGCCGACCGGGCTCAACTGCTCGACCTGCTGGAACGGGCGTGGGAGTAATCTGGATGGAGGCCCCGCATCGCGGGGCCCTCAGTTACCAGCGGATGGTGGCACCGGCGCCGTAGTTGCCGCTCTCTTCAGGCGTTTTTTCGCGCCAGATGGACTCCTTGTTGCGGCGGATAGCCTCTTCCCGCTCCTGGTTGCGCTCCCAGACGGGTTTCATCTCATCCAGCGGCCGCTCATGTTTCTCCCCCTTGTGATCGATGACGGAGCAGTGCTTTTCGCCGCACTGGTAGGCGTAGGGTTCGACGGCGCAGCCTGTCAGGGCCAGGCTAAGGCCAATAAGGGAAATGCTCAGAGAGGAAGGCAAGATCATGTGACGCTCCTGTTTGCATCGGTGACGAGAGGGCGCCGAGTGTCAAACAGGAGAGAGAGGGATTCAACCTTGCGAACAGGATGGATTGTTACAAGTTGTACATGAAGAAAACTATCAGCAAGGTACTGATTAATAACATCTTGGTTTCAGGCAGTACCGAGCGCCACGCTAGGTGGCCACCTGCTCTGGCGGCGTGAAGACCCCGGTGGAGAGGTAGCGGTCCCCCCGATCACAGATGATGGCCACCACCACCCCCTGCTTGATCTCTGCCGCCACCCGCAGGGCTCCGGCTACGGCACCACCTGAGCTGACTCCGCAGCAGATCCCCTCCTCCCGCGCCAGTCGGCGCATCATGACCAGCGCCTCCTCTTGCGTCACATCCAGCACCCGATCGACTCGTTGTGGCTCGAAAATGGCGGGCAGATAGGCTGCAGGCCAACGGCGAATGCCCGGGATCTGGCTCCCCTCTGCCGGTTGCAGGCCTATCACCTGCACCGCCGGGTTCTGCTCCTTCAGATAACGGGAGACCCCCATTATGGTGCCAGTGGTGCCCATGGCGGAGACGAAGTGAGTGACCGCCCCCTCGCTCTGGCGCCAAATTTCGGGGCCGGTCGACTGGTAGTGGGCATCCGGGTTGGCCGGGTTGTTGAACTGATCGAGCACCAGCCCCTCACCGCTGGCCTCCATGGCCAGCGCCAGATCCCGCGCCTCTTCCATGCCGTTCTCCACCAGCACCAGCTCGGCGCCATAGGCCTGCATGGCATCTCGCCGCTCCTGGCTCATGGTACGCGGCATGATGAGCCGCATCCGGTAACCTCGCGCCGCCGCCACCATGGCAAGGGCGATGCCTGTGTTGCCGGAGGTGGCCTCAATCAGCCTGGCTCCCGCGCGCAACTTGCCACTCGCTTCCGCCGCCCTGATGAGGTTCAGCGCCGGCCTGTCCTTGACCGAACCAGCCGGGTTGTTGCCCTCCAGCTTCACCAGCAGGGTGACGTCGGGCCAGGGATTGATGCGGCGCAGGGCCAGCAAGGGGGTATTGCCAATCAGATCTTCCAGCGTGGCGAAGGCCATAATGGGATCCATCCTCTGTTAACTGTTCTATACCTTGGCTAGCGGGTATGCACCCGATGGGGTTCGCAGTGTAAGCGAGCCCGCACAGTTGGCAAAGGGTTGCCAACATGGTCAGATAGCCCCATCCCCCGTATCGAGGAGCAAGCATGAGCGAGATCATTCATCAGGCCAACCAGCAACAATTCATCTGTGTGGTGGATGGCAAGGAGTCCAGGCTGCGTTACCGCCGGCTCGATGCCAAGACCATAGATGCCTACAGCACCTTCGTCCCGCCGGAGCTCAGGATACAGGGCATCGCCGATCAGCTGGCGCGCACCTTCTACGACTGGACCCAGGCCGAGGGGCTCACCATAGTGCCCAGCTGCAGCTACATAGACGTCTGGCTGCGCCGCAATGCAGGTTGAGGTGCTGGCCCAGTTGGCACTAGACGACGCTGACTTGAGAGCGCAGACAGAACGCCTGCTGCGGGCCGATCGCCAGCGGATGGCCTGTTTGCAGGCCGCCGCCGAGCTGGCCCTGCCCGACTGGGCGCTGGGGGCCGGTTTTATCCGCAACCTCATCTGGGATCACCTGCACGGCAAAGCCGTACCTACCCCGCTCAACGATATCGATCTCATCTACCTCGACCCCCTTGACCCACAAGGGTTGGCAGAGTCTGAACATGAGCAGTGGCTGACGGCCCGCCTGCCTGGCCAGCGCTGGGAAGTGCGCAATCAGGCCCGGATGCACCAGCGCCAGCGGGTTTCCCCCTTTGTCAGCAGTCTGGAAGCCCTCAGCCACTGGGTGGAGGTACCTACCTGCATCGGGGTCAGGCTGCTGCCGGACGAGGAGTTCGAGTGGCTGGCCCCCTACGGTTTTGCCCACAACTGGTCCCTGCAGGTGAGTGCCAATCCGCGCTGTCGTCAGGAGAGCCAGGTGTTTGTGCAGCGCATCCAGGAAAAACGTTGGCTGAGCATCTGGCCTGACCTTGTAGTGAACTGGCCATAACCGCATTGCAATGTTTCGGCAACCTTGGGCACACTAGGGAAAAGCTGTTTGTAACTCAATGGGTTAAATAATGCGCGACTTCTTCTCTCTCGAACGCTGGCTACCGGGCCTCGCCGCCCTGCTGCAATACCAGCGGGCCTGGCTGATGCCGGATGTGCGCGCTGGACTGTCGGTGGCGGCCGTGGCGCTGCCCGTGGCCATCGCCTATGCCGAGCTCGCCGGCGTGGGGCCCCTGGTCGGCCTCTACTCCTGCATACTGCCCATGCTGGTCTATGCCCTGTTTGGCACCTCCCGCCAGCTCATCGTCGGCCCGGATGCCGCCACCTGCGCCGTCATCGCCGCCGTGGTGACCCCGCTCGCCGCCGGTGATGCTACCCGCCACTGGCAACTGGTGATGACCATGACCGCCATGACGGGCTTCTGGTGCCTCATCGCCAGCCGCTTCAAGCTGGGGGTGCTGGCGGACTTTCTCTCCCGCCCCATACTGATGGGGCTGCTCAACGGGGTGGCCATCACCATCATGGTGAGCCAGCTCTCCAAGATCTTCGGATTTACCTTCGATGAGCGTTACCTCATAGAGCGGATCGCCAGCGGGGCCTACTACATCACTCAAACCCATCTGCCGACCCTGGCCATGAGCCTGACCGCCTTGCTCACCCTGCTGCTGGCCAAACGTTACAAGCCTGCCTGGCCCTCCTCCATGGTAGCCATGGTGGTGACGGGGGCTCTGGTATGGGGTTTCAGCCTTGGGGATCACGAAATCGCCACCCTCGGTCTGGTGGGCTCGGGCCTGCCCGCGTTTCAGCTCCCCCAGTTTCCTCCCGGTCTGATGCGCGAACTGGTGCTGCCCGCCTTGAACCTTGCCATGGTGAGCTTCGTCTCCATGATGCTCACCGCCCGCAGCTTCGCCGCCAAAAACGGCTACGAGATAGATGCGGACAAGGAGTTTCGGGCCCTTGGCATGGCCAATCTGGCGGCCGCCGCCTCCCAGGGCTTTGCCATCAGCGGCGCCGATTCTCGCACCGCGGTCAACGATGCCAACGGCGGCAAGAGCCAGCTGGTCTCCATCATAGCCGCCGCCGTGATCGCCATTATCACCTTCTACCTGACGGCACCGCTGCAATACATACCCACCGCCGCCCTCGGCGTTGTGCTGGTGATGGCGGCGCTGTCGCTCACCGACTTTCGCGGCCTGTGGGCCCTGCGCCACTCCGACAGATCCGCCTTCTGGCTGGCGCTCATCACCTTCATCAGCGTGCTGGCCATGGGAGTGATCCCTGGGATCACCCTCGCCGTCTTGCTGGGTCTGTTCCAGTTCCTGCGCAACGTGATGCGCCCCACCGATCAACTGCTCGGCATGGATGACGAAGGGGTAGTGCGCACCCTGGGTGACAACGAACAGGCCAAGGCCATTCCCGGCATCCTGGTCTATCGCTTCAACTCGCCGCTCACCTACTTCAACGCCCCCTACTTCAAACGGCGGGTATTGGCGCTGCTGGTGCAGGATCCCCACAATCCCAAATGCCTGGTGGTGGATGCGGTAGCCTGTTTCACCCATCAGGACATCAGCGTGATGAGCATGGTGGGGGAGCTGCACAGGGAACTGAAACGGCGCGGCATTCATATGGTGATGGCCGGTCGCCACGGCCAGATGAGCCAGTGGCTCAAGCAGGCGGGGATCCGGGTGGGCGACGAGGGTGTCATCCTCTGCCCCGACATGTATCAGGCGCTGCGCATGACCCGCTGCTACCGCGAGCCCGTGTTCAAGGATGACGCCGTGGTGGAGAGCACCACGGACGCCATCCTCTCCCACTGGCCCCAGGATGATGCCCTGCCGGACTCGGCGCGGCTCACCCTGCCCTCCGAGCAGGAGGCGGGCGCCACCCTGGCCTGATCGGTTGCCAGACCATGCCCAGGGCTGGTCTGGCACACTCTCCTCCCAAGGCAAGATTGCACCCCGCAGGCTCTTGGTGTTAAATGCCCGTCCAGATGGCGCTGACGAGGGCCATCCCCAGTATTTGGACATCCCATGCAAACTCAACCCCACGCGGGCCCGGGCACACTTTTCTCCCTGACCTGGCCGCTGTTTATTGATCTCGCCCTGCACTTTCTGACCGGGGCCCTCAACACCTTCATGGTGGGCCACGTCTCCTATCAGGGCGTCGCCGCACTGGCGGTCGGCAACCAGGTGTTCGATCTGGCCATCACCTTGTTCAGCTTCGTCAGCATAGGCACCAGCGTGGTGATCACCCAATATCTGGGGGCTGGCGATCGGGAAAAAGCCCGCATCGTCATCCACACCGCCATCGGCTTCAACCTGCTGGTGGGGCTGGTGGCCGCGGTCGGCGTGCTCGCCGGCGCCGGCACCATGCTCTCACTGATGAACCTGCCCGCCCACCTGATGGGCGATGCCACCCTTTATTTGCAGATCATAGGTCTGTGCCTGTTGCCGGAGGCGGCAGCCCTCTGTCTGGCCGCTACCCTGCGCGCCCACGGTCATACCCGTCAGGCCATGTACGTGACCCTGACCGTCAATCTCATCACCTTCGTCGGCAACCTGCTGCTGCTCTACGGCTGGTTCGGCCTGCCCCAGCTTGGGGTGGCCGGGGTCGCCATCAGCACTGTGGCGGGTCGCATCGTTGGCGTCGTGCTGCTGGTGTGGCTGGTGACGCGCAAGACAGGCATCCGCTTGCGTCTGCCCGAGATTGTCCGTCCCAGCAAGGTCATGCTGGACAAGGTGCTGCACATAGGCCTGCCGGCGGCGGGGGAGAACCTCTCCTGGATGCTGCAGTTCATGGTGGTCACCGCCTTCGTCGGCCTGCTCGGTGACAAGGCGCTGGCGACCCAGTCCTACTTCTTCCAGATCTGCCTGTTCATTCTGCTGTTCGGCCTCTCCATCGGCCTTGGCAACGAGATCATCATCGGCCATCTGGCGGGAGCGCGCCGCTTCGAGCAGGCCTATAACCAGCTGATGAAGAGCCTCAAGTTAGGCCTCATCGTCACTACCCTGATCGCCATCGCCGCCGCCCTGAACGGCCGCGCCATCATCAGCCTGTTCACCGACGATCCGGACATCATCACCCAGGTGGCACAGCTGTTTCTCATCAGCCTCATCCTCGAACCCGGCCGCACCTTCAATCTGGTGGTGATCAACGCCTTGCGTGCCACCGGGGATGCCCGTTTCCCGCTCTACATGGCGCTCGTCTCCATGTGGGGGATTGCCGTTCCCCTCGCCTATTTCCTTGGTATCATGCAGGGTTATGGACTGGTCGGCATCTGGTTGGCGCTCGCCTGCGATGAGTGGGTGCGCGGTCTGGCCATGTTCTGGCGCTGGCGCAGTCGTCGCTGGCAAAACAAAATTCTTGTTGAAACATAAGCGGAATCACAATGAAGAAAATCGGACTCTTGTTGGCTGCCATCCTGCTCAGCCCGCTGGCCATGGCGCAAACCGCGCCCGCGGCTCCCAAGGCGCAGGCTTCTAAAATCTGGTATGTGGCGCCCATCGCCATCGACGAGACGAGCGAAGCCCAGAAAGCATTGACCAAAGATTTTATGGCCCAGATGATCAAGACCATCAAGATCAACGAATACCAGACCGGCAAAGCACTCGGCAAGACCAAGGATCCCAAGTGGCTGATCCGCACCAAGTTGATGCCTGCCAGCACGGAGCCGCTGGTCGGCAAGAAGCACCCGCAGGGTCTCACCTACGGCAAGGGCATCCCCACCCAGGAAATCGTCGGCGAGCTCATCATGAACGGCACGCTCGTTGCGCATGTCGGGCAGGGCTGGCGTGAGCCCATAGTGCCGGGCACCCCGGTAGCCGAGAAGATCACCATAGCCAACTACCAGTACGCCATCGGCAACGAAGCCAAGGCGCCGGATCTGGAAGAGCTGGCAGCGCAGATAGGCTTCGAAGTGGGCAAGGTCATCGCCCGCGATGGCAAGCCGCTGCCCGAGAAGAAAAAGAAAAAAGAGTAAACGCCATACCCGTTACGAAAAGGGGCCTTGCGCCCCTTTTTGCTACTCCCTTGCCAGCCCGCCGCCGTCATCAAACCGTCACAGCTGTGATCGAGATTCCAGTTTGAAGCTCAAAACATTACTTACAAATGACTTATCAGCTTGTGATTCAATGAGTTAGAAATAATCTTCCCCATGCAGCAAATCATTGGTCCCGAATTCGATCGGGATCACATTTATCTCTGGGGGGAAGGGGTACTTTTGTTTTGAAGGCACAATCAAACGAAACCAAGGAGGCTTCATTACATGTTCCCAGAGTACAGAGATCTCATCTCGAAACTGAAGAGCAGTGATGTCCATTTCCAGAAGAAGTTTGACTTGCACAACGACCTGGATGCGGAGATTAGAAAGTTGGAAAAGCATCATGCCAGCGACTACAGCTCCGAGGTGAAGGATCTGAAAAAACAGAAACTCAAACTGAAAGAGGAGATATACGACATCCTCAAACAACATCCACATTAGACGCCTCGACGAATACCCGGATAAGCAACTTATCCCTCCAGCCCGGCTCAAGCCGGGCTTTTTATTGGCCGCTCACGACGGCGCTAAGTAGACCCTATCAGGCCGCCAACGGCAGCCCAAGCCACCCCGCTCCCAGAATGCCGATCGTCCCAGCTCTATATTGCTCTGTCATCGTCCCTTTCTCCTGCTTGACGCTATTTGCCACGCAGCTTACTTGCCTTGGAATAAAAAGAAAGCATCATCACTCAGTGAATGAGCAAGAAGTTTACGCGTTGATAAATTCAGCTTAAAATTAGTTTGGTTCCATCTAACCAAAATGGAATTTTCTATGACAATTCGGACATAAAGCCACAGTATTTTGAATGGTATCTTCACCGCCGTTGGCCAAGGGCTTTATATGGTGAACTTCAAGATATGGTGTTCCATCAGAAACCCTATTAAAGGGGGCCTTACATTTACATTCCTCACACACTCCTTTAGCTCGTACTAATGTTGCTGCAACAACATATGGGTTTCGAATAAAAACTTTCGTTTTTACCTCATAATATGACGAACTTATTCCAACTTGGGATAACCCTCTTTGGCGTTCTTCATGTGATAAACTCAATGCGTTATTAACTTCCAACTGAAAATTTTGTTTATACTCCTCCATTGTGGTTGGATGTTCAACTATTGATTCAAATTTTTCTATAAGTCTCCTTTTGGATAAAGCATTGGTATCTGTTTGATCCTCCCAATATTCAACATGTAATTTTAAAGCCTTTATGGCCTTCTGTAGTGATTCAAACCCATTTTCTATATAAATAGAGCTCAAGAAAAAATCGATAAAGGATGTCTTGAGGTTTCTTTTGAAGATCAAGCCATTTATGATACATTGATAGTTATTTATAAAGTCGTTAGCGCTATTTTTATTTAAGCCATACTTAGTAGCTAAAATTTCTGCACCTTCCTTTTTTTGTAAACTGCCGTTAAATACTTTTTTAGCAATCTGATATGCAGCTTTGGCCTGTTCATCACTAATATTCAATTAACACTCCTGTAGTAAAATTAATGCAAAATGTTATAGAACCAATTTGACATTCCATTATGGGGTTTTGTTATTTTTTTTGGCTGATTGTTTTTCTAACTTCTGTGCTGATATTTCGTTCTGTATCCAAGACTCATCAATACCAAATTGCAGCCATACTAAAGAACTTAATTTTTCGATTTCACGATCTACTATTTGAAATTTAATTATGAGCGATTGCAACTGCGTTATCATCTCAACACGCCCATCATAATCACTCATATGGATAGCATAATCGTAAAAGAAATCATGGGCTAACCAGTTCCTTTTTTGCAAAGTATCATCAAGGTGAGTTAACAAAGTCTCTGATAAATCAACTCGCCTTTTTATCTGACCCAATAGGCGTCCAAATGTCTTGGAGTTTAATCCATCATAAAGCTCTAACCATTGTTCTTCTGTAAGGGCTGACTCATCCAATAATTTGTAGCCCATAGCAAAGTTCACAAGTGCCTTTTCTGCACACTGTGCATTAAATGAAGCCAAGCCGTAAAATGCAAAGACTTCCTTTTCATCTCCAGACTCTATATCAGGAATAGGCTTTAGTTTTCCTGCATCTATACCAGCCACTTTCAAAATCACTCCTTACAACATAAAAAGGTGTCACATAAAACATCAAAATGAAGATTTCCATTTTTTGGATCCTGCCTAGCTTAGAAAGATATATCAACAAATTATTCTACCTCTTCAATAGCCACTATGTTGACCATATTGGCGGTCAGGTAAATTCTTCACCCAATAAAAAGCGGGCCAGTGGCCCGCTTGGTTATATCGATTTCACCCCACGCTCACACCGGCGGATGGAAATGGCTGGCCTCCCGGGTCGCCATCTCCTCGTAGGTGGCCCACTTCTGCCAGGCAACCTGTTGCGCCACCTGCATCAGCCGTTCGGCTTCCTCGGGGTGGCTCTGGGTCAGCACCTGGTAGCGGTTCTCCTCTGCCCTGTACTCGGCGAGCGGAATGGAGGGGCGCAGGCTGTCGAGGCTGAAGGGGTTCTGCCCCGCACTGCGCAATACCGGGTTGTAGCGCAGCAGCGGCCAGTGGCCCGAGTCCACCGCCCGTTTCTGCTGGGTCAGCCCCAGCTCCATGTCGATGCCGTGGGCGATGCAGTGGCTGTAGGCGATGATGAGGGACGGGCCATGGTAGGCCTCGGCCTCACGCAAGGCCTGCAGCGTCTGCTGCGGATTGGCGCCAAAGGCGATACGTGCCACATAGACGTTGCCGTAGGAGATGGCCTGCAGCGCCACATCCTTCTTGGCCAGCGTCTTGCCCCCCGCCGCGAACTTGGCGACGGCACCGAGCGGGGTCGATTTCGACATCTGGCCGCCGGTGTTGGAGTAGACCTCGGTATCCATCACCAGCACGTTCACGTCGCGCCCGGAGGCGAGCACATGATCTAGCCCCGCCGAGCCGATGTCATAGGCCCAGCCATCGCCGCCGATGATCCAGACCGAGCGGCGCACCAGCTGATCGATAAGGGACAGCAGCTCGCGAGCCTTGCCGGATTTCACCTCCTCCAGCCGCTCACGCACTTGCGCGACCCGGGTGCGCTGGGCACGGATCTCCGACTCCAGCCGCTGCGGGGCGCTGATAAGCGACTCCACCAGCTCGGCGCCCAGCTCCCCCTTCATCGCCTGCAAGGCTGTCACCGCCTGACCATGATGCTGATCGGCGGTGAGGCGGAAGCCAAAGCCGAACTCGGCGTTGTCCTCGAACAAGGAGTTTGACCAGGCGGGCCCCTTTCCTTCGCCATTCTTGGCCCACGGCGTAGTCGGCAGGTTGCCGCCATAGATGGAGGAGCAACCGGTGGCGTTGGCCACCAGCATGCGATCGCCAAACAGCTGGGTCAGCAGCTTGAGATACGGGGTCTCGCCACAGCCAGCGCAGGCACCGGAGAACTCGAACAGGGGCTCCAGGAACTGGGCGCCGCGCACGGTGGAAAAATCCACCCGCTCGCGGGCAGGCCACGGCAGGCTTTCGAACCAGCGCAGCGCCTGCTTTTGGCCAGCCAGATGCGGCGCCTTGTCCATCATGGTGATGGCGCGCGTGCCTTCATGTTCCTCATCAGCCCCGACCCGCACCGGACAGGCCTGCACGCACTGGCCGCAGCCGGTGCAATCCTCCGGATAGAGCTGCAGGGTATAGCGGCTGTCGGGGAAGCCCCTGGCGGTGACGGGCACCGACTGGGCCGCCTCGGGGGCGGTCGCCAGCCAGTCCTGATGGTAAAACTTGGCCCGCAGCGCCGCGTGGGGGCAGACAAAGACGCAGTTGCCGCACTGGATGCAGATATCGGAGTGCCAGATGGGGATCTCGCGGGCAATATCCCGCTTCTCGAAGCGGCTGGTGGCGGTGGGGTAAGTGCCATCCACCGGCAGCATGGAAACGGGGATGAGATCGCCGCGCCCCGCCAGCATCTCGCCAGTGACCCGCTGGACAAACTCGCTGCCCCCCGGTGCCAGTGGCAGCGGATAGTCGCTGATCTGCTCGTCCCCGGCCGGGATGGCCACCTGATGGAGATGGGCCAGGGTGTCATCCACCGCCGCGAAGTTGCGCTCGACCACTTCGGGCCCCTTGCGGGCATAGCTCTTCTCGATGCTCTCCTTGATCAGCGCAATCGCCTCATCCCGCGGCAAGATGCCAGCCAACGCGAAGAAGCAGGTCTGCATGATGGTGTTGATGCGATTGCCCATGCCGTTGCGCTCGGCCACCCGATCCCCATCGATGCAGTAGAGGCGGATATTGAGGGCGCGAATACGGGCGCGCAGCCGCTCGGGCAGCTCGGCCCACACCCGGTCAGGCTCATAGGGAGCATTGAGCAGCAGGGTCGCCCCTTCGGCGGCATGCTCCAGCAGATCGACCGATTCGACAAAACCCCACTGGTGGCAGCCGATAAAGCTCGCCTGCTCGATAAGCCAGGGGGCGTCGATGGGCTCGGGGCCGAAGCGCAGGTGGGAGACGGTGCGCGAGCCCGACTTCTTGGAGTCGTAGACGAAGTAGCCCTGGGCATGGAAGCCCTCCAGCTCGCCGATGATCTTGATGCTGTTCTTGTTGGCACCGACTGTGCCGTCGGCACCGAGGCCAAAGAAGAGCGCCCGCACCCGGCTGGCAGGCTCCAGATCGCCGATGGGGTGCCATGCCAGACTGAGGCCCGACACGTCATCCACTATCCCCACGGTAAAGCGGGGGCGCGGCGCATCGGATGCCAGCTCCTCGAATACCGCCGCGCACATGGCGGGGGTGAACTCTTTGGACGAGAGGCCGTAGCGACCGCCACTGAGCCACGGCAGCCGCTTGATAAGGCCGCGCTGCAAGCCGTCAATCAGCGCGCTCTGCACATCCAGCAGCAGCGGCTCGCCACCGGCCCCCGGCTCCTTGGTGCGATCCAGCACCGCCATGCGCCGCACGCTCTCGGGCAACGCATCGAGCAGCGCCTGTACCGGGAAGGGGCGATAGAGGCGCACAACCAAGACCCCTGTCTTGCGATCCTGCCGGTTGAGCCAATCCACGGTGGTGCGGGCGGTGGCGGCCCCCGAGCCCATCAGCACGATGACGTCGGTGGCATCGGGCGCACCGTGGTACTCCACCAGCCGGTAGTGGCGGCCGGTCAGCTCGCCGAGGTTGTCCATGCACTGCTGCACCCGGGCCGGAACTGCCTCGTAGAAGGGGTTGACGCTCTCGCGGGACTGGAAATAGGTATCGGGGTTCTGGGCCGTGCCGCGCATCACGGGGTGATCCGGGTTGAGCGCCCGGGCGCGGTGGGCCCGCACCCAGTCGTTGTCGATAAGCGCCCGGATCTCGTCCCGGTGCAGGGCCGTGATCTTGTTCACCTCGTGGGAGGTACGAAAGCCGTCGAAGAAGTGGATAAAGGGCACCCGGCACTGCAGGGTGACGCTGTGGGCAACCAGCGCCAGATCCTGTGCCTCCTGCACCGAGCCGGAGGCGAGCATGGCAAAGCCGGTGCTGCGCGCCGCCATCACATCCTGATGATCGCCAAAAATCGAGAGCCCCTGCGCCGCCAGCGAGCGGGCCGCCACATGGAACACTGCCGCGGTCAATTCACCGGCGATCTTGTACATGTTGGGCAGCATCAGCATCAACCCCTGACTGGCGGTGAAGGTGGTGGCGAGCGCCCCCGCCTGCAGGGCGCCGTGTACAGTACCAGCCGCACCCCCTTCACTCTGCATCTCCACGACTGTGGGGATGTTGCCCCAGAGGTTGGTCTGCCCTTCGTCCGCCCAGGCGTCGGCCAATTCAGCCATGGTCGAGCTCGGGGTGATGGGATAGATGGCGCACACTTCGCTCAGCTGGTATGCCACCCGGGCCGCGGCTTCGTTGCCATCGACCATGATCAGTTCATGTTTCATTGGGACTCCTCCGGTTGGCGCAGCTCGATGGCGTGACAAGGGCATTGGTCGTGACAGGCACCGCAGCCGGTGCAGCGCGTCGCATCCACCTGATAGCCCTTGCCCGGCCCCAGCTTCTCGATGGCCTGCTCGGGGCAGCTGCCGTAGCAGCCGTCGCACTCGAAGCAGTTGCCGCAGGAGTAGCAGCGCGCCGCCTCGTAACGGGCGGCCACCTCATCCAGCCCGCCGATGATCTCGCCAAAATCGTCCCGCGCCCACGCCGGCTTGACCGGCTGACTGCTGGCGGGCGCGTGGGTCTGGAACCAGAGTTGCAACTGCTCGGGTCCCACTAATGGATAGGAAAGCGGTTTGTGGTAGTGGCGACCGCGCAGCCAGGCATCCATATGGCGCGCCGCCTTCTTGCCGTGGCCGGTGGCTATGGTGACGGTGCGCTCTGAGGGCACCATGTCGCCGCCAGCAAAGAGGCCGGGCACATCTGTCATCAGGTTGCCCGCCACCTGCACCACCCCCTCCTTGTTGACCCGCACGCCGGGAATGCTCTCCAGTACGCTCAAGTCCACCTCCTGCCCCAACGCCAGAATGAGGGAGTCCGCCTCCAGGGTTTCAAACTTGCCGGTGGGTACCGGTTTGCCCTCGGCATCCAGCGCCATCACCTCCACTTCGATATGGGTGTTGTCGAGCTGGCGGATGCTGCGCAGCCAGTTTATCTTGATCCCCTCCTCCTCGGCCTCAAGGGCTTCGAAGACGTGGGCGGGCATATGGTCCCGGTCGCGGCGATAGATGATCATCGCCTCCTCCACCCCGAGGCGACGGGCGGTGCGGGCTGCGTCCATGGCGGTATTGCCGCCGCCGTAGATCGCTACCCGCCGTCCCAGTTTTGGCGGTGGCAGTCCCTGCTCTTCGGCCAGACTGGCCTGCTCAAGGAAACTCACCGCATCGAGGATCTTGCCCGCTTCCCGGGCCGGAATATCGACCCGCTTGGCCAGATGGGCACCGATGGCCATAAAGACGGCGTCAAAGCCCCCTTGATCGCGCGCCTTGAGCACGTCTTCCACCTTGTGGTTGAGGGTGAGAGTCACTCCGGCAGCAAGGATGCGGGCGACCTCCCTGTCCAGCACGTCGCGAGGCAAGCGATAGGCAGGAATACCGAAGCGCAGCATGCCGCCAGCCAGCGGCCCCGCTTCGCGGATCTCCACCTGATGGCCGAGCCGGCTGAGGTGCCAGGCACAGGAGAGGCCGGAGGGACCGGCGCCGATCACCAGCACTTTCTTGCCGCTGGCAGGAGCTGGCGGCGCGGGCAGCCAGCCTTTGGCCAGCGCCTCGTCGCCGAGGAAACGCTCGATGGCGTGAATGGAGACGGATTCATCCACCTGAGCGCGGTTGCAGGCGCTCTCGCAGGGGTGATAGCAGACCCGGCCATGAACGGCGGGCAGGGGATTTTCTTCGATCAGGGTCTGCCAGGCGGCTTCAAAGCGGCCCGCTTCGGCGAGGGAGAGCCAGGCCTGGATGTTCTCGCCAGCCGGGCAGGCGTGGTTGCAGGGTGGCAGGGCCGGCCGCCAGATGGGCAGCCGAGTACGGACCGGGCCTGTTCCCGTTTTCTGGGAGAGATCCGGCTGTGGGGTCATATCCAGTTGTTTGCTCATACATTGCTTTCTTCTTTTTGTGTGACAGGCCCCATCCGATGGCACTTGATACCGTTTAGCCGAAGCGGACGGTGGCCGGAGAGGGAAGAAGCGAAAGCGTTAGAAACTGGAAGCTGGTTCGATAGTGGACTGATTTTTGTACTGATTGACGGATCAGGATCAAATAATGTTGCACTTTATGGGGTATGGAGAACAGAACGTGACCCCTGTAACATCTTGCCCGATTGAAGATGTGATTGGGTTGACCATGTCGCACCTTCGACAATCGGCGCAGCACACTGCAGGGATGGCTGCCACGACAGTCACAGCGCTCTTCCCCTTGTTGACACAGGGCACTTCACAGGATCAGGACATGCCAATACTCGACAGCATTCATCTCTACCCCATCAAATCAACGGCAGGCATGCCACTGACTCGCGCTCTGGTGACCGAAGAGGGATTGCAGGGAGATCGCCGCTACATGGTGGTCAAACCGGACGGCACTTTTATCACGGCCCGTACCCATCCCCAGCTACAGCAAGTAGTGGCAACTCCCATAGAGGGCGGCTTGCAGTTGCGCTATCCGGGATTTGAACCGCTCACGCTGCGAGAACAGAATTTTTCCCGCACACCTCGGACTACCGGCGTCTGGCGCGACAGCTTCACCGCCCTGCATACCGATATCAGCGCCGATCTCTGGCTGAGCAAGGTCGCTGGTGAGCCGGTCGCCTTGCTCTGGCTCGGCGAGCAATCGGATCGTTTCCGGGAAAAAACCGGCACCCGGGTCAGCTTCGCCGACGGTTATCCCCTGCTGCTGATCAGCCAGAGTTCGCTCGATGACCTCAACCTGCGCTCCGATGCCCTGCACCAGATGAGCCAGTTTCGTACCAACCTGGTGGCAACCGGAACCCGGCCGTTCGAGGAGGACAGCTGGGTGCGCATCCGCATCGGCGAGGTGGAATTCAGTGTGGCCAAGCCCTGCAGCCGCTGCATCATGACCACGGTGGAGGCGGGCACGGATCGCTTCAATGCCCTCAAGGAGCCGCTGGCCACCCTCACCCGCTATCGTCGTGGCGAGGATAGGGATGTCTATTTCGGCCAGAATCTGGTGGCCCTCAACGAGGGCTGGATTGAGGCGGGCAGCGAGATAGAGGTGCTTGAAACCGCCCGGGCCGTGGTCTATCCCAATGCGGCGCCGAAGAAGCGGGAGCTGGTCTGCGTCGCCCGCGAGCCGCTGGCACGGGATCTGGAAACCTTCTGGTTCGAAGCCGCCGACGGCGAGCCGCTGCCCGACTACCTGCCGGGCCAGCACCTGCCCATCAGTCTGGATATCAAGGGCGAGCGGCTGCAACGGCGCTATACCCTGAGCTCAAGCCCGGAGCTGCCGGAGCGCTACAGCATCAGCGTCAAGCGCCTGGGTGAAGGGCGCATCTCCCCCTGGCTGCACCACCAGCTGCGGGTGGGGGATACCCTGCTGGCGGCCGCACCGGCGGGCGAGTTTCACCTCGGCACCGAGCGCAGCCTGCTGCTGCTCTCGGCTGGCTCGGGCGTGACCCCCATGCTGTCGATAGCCCGCACCCTGCATCTCAGACACGAACTCGGCGACGTGCACTTTATGCATTTGTGCCGCAGCGAGGCCGACATACCGGCCGCCGCCGAGCTGCACGCCCTGAGCCAGGCAGGCATGCAACTGACCCTGATCCTGAGCCAGCCGGATGCTCACTGGCAGGGGCTCAAAGGGCGGCTGTGCGATGATCATCTGGCCCAGGTCAAGGGGTTGACCGGGCGCGAGGTATTTATCTGCGGTCCTCACGGGTTTATGGCCGATGCGGCCGCCAGATTGTGCGCACTCGGCGTTGCTGCGGACCGCATCAAGCAGGAGAGCTTTGGCGGCGCCATTCTTTCGGTGACTCGCCCCCATCAGGCGGTGCAACTGCGTATCGGTGAAGAGGCCTTCGCTGGCAACAATCAGGGCACCATACTGGATCAAGCCCACAAGCAGGGAGTGGAGCTGCCCTGGAGCTGCCGCGCCGGCATCTGCGGCAGTTGCAAGCAGACCCTCGTCTCGGGGGAAGTGGATCACCCGGATGCCCCGGCCATCACGGCAGCCGAGCGGGCCGAAGGCAAGATCCTCACCTGCTGCGCCGTGCCATTGACCGATCTGGTGATCGGGCCGCGATAATAGTGCGGGCCGGGAGCATCATGGGTTAAGCGCCCCCCGGCCCTTATTTTCCCCGCTGTTTTTACCCCCTTCCCTTTTCTCGGCATACCCGAGCCATGCTGCTCCTCTAGCCCCCTATACTCACTGCAGAACAATAAAAACCTTCAGAAGTACCGGCCTTCGCCGTGTGACAAAGGGGGTTATTCTGGTGAGAATAAGGACGCTCAAACCATGGAACAGAACAGACCTGCCTTTCAACTCAATCTCTTGCTCTCCGTTGTCACCCTGATCCTGCTATCGCTGGTATTTTTTGCCTACACCTGGTCAGGGACAAAACTCGAGCAGAGTTATCAACAACGCTACCAATCCTATCTGCTGGCCGATGAGCTAAGGCAATCCTCCGACGATCTGACCCGGCTCGGTCGCACCTATGTGATCACCAAGGATCCCGCCTATGAGCAGCAGTACATGCGGATCCTGGCCATACGCAACGGCGAACAGAACAGACCGGAAGGCTACAACCGCATCTATTGGGATTTCGTGGCGGCCAGTGGTCAAAACCCCAGACCCGACACCTCGCTGCGGCGTGGCCTCATCGACCTGATGAAGGATGCCGGGTTTACCGACGGTGAGCTGGCCAAGCTCAACGAGGCCAAGAACAACTCGGATGCCCTAGTCAGTACCGAAGTCGCCGCCTTCAAGCTGGTACAACAGCAGGAGGGGGATCTCGCGGTCAACCAGCAAAAAGCCATCGCCATGATGCATGACAAGGCCTATCACCAGAACAAGGGACGCATCATGGCCCCCATCGATGACTTCTACGTCATGATGGAGACCCGCACCCAGCAGGCGGTGGACGATGCCACCAGCCAGTCTGCCATGTTGCGCTATCTGTTTATCGCCCTGGGCCTGGTATTGATGTTCTTCCTGTGGCGCACCTATCGGGCCCTGCTCGACTTGACCGGCACCTCGGTCAGCCAGCTCAGAAGCGATCTCAACAGTCTGGCGCAAGGGGATTTCTCCCGTCAGATCCAGGTACCCGTTGGCGCACAAGAGAGCCTGATCGGCCTGCTGGCCACCATGCAGTCAACCCTCAAGGGGATCATCGCCCAGGTCTCCCACTCCAGCGAGGAGCTGTCAGGCTCGGCCGACAGCATAGCCCAGATAGCGGAGCAGACAGCCCAGTTTGCTACCTCCCAGCAGACCAGTACCCAGACAATGGCGGCCGCCATCGAGGAGCTGGTGGTGAGCATCAGCCACCTCTCCGACAACGCCACCCATGCCGACGAATTGAGCAAGGTGTCGGCCAACACCCTGGAAGAGGGTTCCGGCGTCATCAAGCAGACCCTGGACAGCATAGAAAACATCTCCAGCACTGTAGGGGATGCGGCCAGCAGCCTCTCCGAGCTCAACAGCCACACCCAGCAGATTTCGGACATCATAGAGGTGATCCGCGGCATCGCCGATCAGACCAACCTGCTGGCCCTCAACGCCGCCATAGAGGCAGCGCGGGCGGGAGAACAGGGACGGGGCTTTGCGGTTGTGGCCGACGAGGTGCGCAATCTCGCCAGTCGTTCGGCGGCCTCGACCCAGCAGATCACCGGCATGATCAGCAAGATCCAGAGCGGGGCGGATGCCTCCATCCGCAGCATGGAGAATACGGTCAACAACGTCTCTCGCGGCGTGAGTCTGGCCAACCAGACCGGCGAGGCCATCACCAGCATCAAGAGTCATGCAGCCAACCTGACCGGATTGATGGGGGAGATAAGCCACACACTGCGCGAGCAATCCACCGCCGCCAACGAGGTGGTTTCCACCGTCGGCCACATCACCTCCCTCTCCGAACAGTCGGGGGATGCGGCCCGTCATGTATCGCAGGAGGCCGCCAAGCTCAAGCAGCTGTCACGGCTGCTGCGCCAGGAGATGGGTCGCTTCAAGCTTTAAAGAACGCTGCAAAGCAAAACGGCTGCCCAAGGGCAGCCGTTTTTTAGCAAGGCCTTTTTCAAGACCGAATGGCATCAACCACGCAGAGCGGCAATGCGCTGTTCGATGGGCGGGTGGCTCATGAACAGCTCGCTCATGGAGCGCTTGCCGTTGATGCCAAACGCCATCATGGAGCCTTCCATCTGTGGCTCGGCACCGCGAGAGAGGCGCTGCAGCGCTGCAATCATCTTGTCACGACCCGCCAGCTTGGCGGCACCTGCGTCGGCGCGGAACTCACGCTGACGGCTGAACCACATGACGATCATGGAGGCCAGCACACCGAATGCCATCTCCAGCACGAACACTGTGATCATGTAGGCAAAACCACCGGAGCTGCTGCTCTCTTCGTCGTTGTTGGAGCTGAAGAAGTTGCTGATGACACCGGCCACGATGCGGGCGAAGAACATCACGAAGGTGTTTACCACCCCCTGGATCAGGGTCAGAGTCACCATGTCGCCGTTGGCCACATGGCTCACCTCGTGAGCCAGCACGGCTTCCGCCTCGTCGCGGCTCATGCTGTAGAGCAGGCCGGACGAAACGGCGACCAGGGAATCGTCACGACGGGCACCGGTAGCGAACGCGTTCATCTCCGGCGAGTCGTAGATCCCCACTTCCGGCATCTTGATACCCGCTTCACGGGCCTGACGGGCAACTGTGCTGACCAGCCAGTGTTCTGTCTCGTTACGGGGTTGCTCGATGACCTGGACGCCATAGCTGCGCTTGGCCATCCACTTGGACATCAGCAAGGAGATAAAGGAACCCCCAAAACCGAACACGGCACAGAACATCAACAGACCGGAAATGCTGGACTTGTTGATCCCCAGAACCGAGAACAGGATATTGAGTACCACCCCCAGCACCAGCATGACGGCCAGGTTGGTCACCAGGAATAGCATAATTCGCTTCATATAGACTCCTTGTGAGATATGGATAGGTGCCTTCCGTGCCGGTTCACAGCCGGTCGGTATCACACCTGTTCCGCATAATAGATAGATTCGATGAATGTTCGCTGAATGTCGGGTTCAGAGCAGAGGGGATATATCGAGACGCCCGCGCAAATCAGCCTCAAGTGGATTGTTTACAAAGGGTATTTCACCCAAAAATGGCGCGGGGAGCAAGCCCCTCAAGGTGTCCAGGTTTTCCTGGTAGTGACTCATGGATCCGTACAGCCGATTCATGACCCAGCCTGCCACCGGCAGATTGTCATTTCGAATGGCGGCAAAGGTGAGCAGCGCATGGTTGAGACAACCCAGCTTGGCCCCCACCACCATGATCACCGGCATGTTCTCCTGCTTGACCCAATCCGACAGCAGATGCTTGCGATCCAGCGGCAGAAACCAGCCGCCCGCCCCCTCTACCACGACAAGCTCGGCACCCGCCTGCTCTATCTGGCGCAGACCGTCGGACAGACCCTTCAGGGTAATGGCATCACGGGCCTCGCTGGCCGCGATATGGGGCGCAATGGGCGGTTCAAAGGCATACGGATTGACCATATCGTAAGGCAGCGACAGGCTGGCTGCCTCTTGCAGCAAGACGGCATCCAGGTTGCGCAACCCATCCGGGGTGCGAGCACAGCCAGCGGAGATCGGCTTGTAACCGGCGCACTGAATGCCATGGGCGACAAACTCCAGCAGCAGGGTGCGGGCGACCAGCGTCTTGCCCACATCGGTATCTGTGCCGGTGATAAAGAAGGATTTAACCATGATGACTCCTCAACACAAATCAGGCGACAGCCCGCCGTTTATAGGGGCAGATCACCTGCATATCAAGTATCCGGGACAGAAGATGAGTTCAGCCCGACTTGTTCGCACATTGCGTCCCCCGGACAGACCCGGCAAGGGGCGACTCAGGCCAGCTATCGGCGGATCAGGCGCCCCAGGCACACCTGATAGCTGGCGGCCAGCAGGCCATCCGGCTGACGGTAGGCTTCATAAGCCTCCGTCAGGCGCTGCAAGCGCAGCCGACTGCTCAGACCTGACTGACGCGCATCATTGAGCTGGCTGGCTCCTATGCCCTTGAGGTCGCGCAGCAGATCGCTCAACTCGGAATAGGAGAGCGCCCAGGCCAGACTCTCGAGGCAAGGCGCTGTGAAGCCCCCTGCGGCAACGGCATCTTGCAATTGTGGCAGGCTGAGGAAGCGATTGACATGGGGATGGTCGTCAACCGTGCGCCAGGCCTCACGCAACTGCCAGAGCGAATCGACAAGCAGGGTCGAGAACAGCAGTTGTCCACCGGGTTTGAGTACCCTGTGGAGTTCGGCAAACGCCTGCGACGGTCGTTCACACCACTGCAGGGCGAGGCTGGAGAAGACCCAGTCCAGACTCCCGTCGGCAAACGGCAGACGCTCGGCATCGCCGCACACAAGTTGCGCACCGCTGCCACGCAGAGCCGCCTGCTGCAACATGCCGGGGGCAAGATCCAGTCCATGCAACTGGTGGCAACGACTGGCGAGGTGGGGCAGGAAAAATCCGGTACCACAACCCAGATCCAGCCCGGATATGGGAGATGATGTTGACAAGGAAGCGGGTGTCACTGGCTCCCCAGTCATACGATCCAATAGCGCCAAACCGACTTCCTGCTGAAAACGGGCATGGGCATCGTAGTGACGGGCGGCCGCGCCAAAGCGGCGGGCGAGCTGGGCCTTGTCGACCGACTGGAAACGCTCATCCATGATGAATCCCCTCCAAACTGGCACTGCCCGAGCAAGGGCCGAGGGCCTCGAGCAGGCGGTCCACATCCTGCTCGCTGTGAGCCGCGCTTAACGTGATGCGCAGCCGCGCCGTACCCGCCGGCACAGTGGGCGGGCGGATGGCGCTCACCCAGACGCCGCGATCCCGCAGCAGCTCGGCCAGTTGCAGGGCCGCACTGCTCTCCCCAACCAGCAGCGGCTGTATGGGGGTCTCGCATGCCCCAAGCTGCCAGCCAAGGGCGGCGGTGCCCTGCCGAAAGCGGGTGATAAGGCGGGCAAGATGGGCGCGGGACTCGTCGGCAGCGCGCACCAATTCGATGCTTTTGCTCACGGCACACGCCTGGGCGGCCGGCATATGGGTGCTGTAGACATAGTGGCGAGCGAAATTGACCAGATAATCCACCAGCTCGCGGCTGCCGCCGACAAAGGCGCCGGCTACCCCAAGCGCCTTGCCGAAAGTGCCCATCTGGATGTGTACGGATGCCGGAGCCACCCCTTGCGCCGCCAGAGTGCCGCGCCCCTCCGGCCCCAACACGCCAAGGCCGTGGGCATCGTCGATCATCAGCCAGTTGCCGCTCTGGGCGGCCAGGCGGGCAAGCTCAGGCCAGGGGCCCTGATCCCCATCCATGCTGAACACCCCCTCCGAGACGATCAAACCCCGGTTTGGTTCGAGTTGGCGCTCGAGAGCAGTCATATCGTTGTGACCGAAGCGCTGCATCTTGCAGGGGAGCTGGCTGCCCATCTCCTGCAGGGAGGCGTGGTTGAGCCTGTCCTGCCACAGCAGATGCTCCTTGCCGAGCAAGGCTTTCAGCACCGCCTGATTGGCGGAAAATCCGCAGTTGAACAGCAGCACCGCCTCCACCCCGAGCCAGTCGGCAAGGGTCTCTTCCAGCTGCTGGTGAGCACGGCTGTAGCCGGTCACCAGGGGCGAGGCACCGGAGCCAGCCCCATAGCAGTCAATCCCGTCCTTGAAAGCGGCCTTGATGGCAGGATGATCGGCCAGCCCCAGATAGTCGTTGGCACAGAAGTTGAGGTAGTCGCGGCCATCGACCTGCAGCCTCCCCCCCACGCTGCCATCGGTGGCAGTGCGGCGGCGAAGCAGCGCTGCCAGCTCTCGCCCGGTCAGCGCGGCGCCCAATGCAAAGGGGCCTTTTACCGCCAGGCCATTCATGACCGCGCAACCCCTGCACGAGGACGGGTGGCATCATAAAACATCTCGGCAGGTTCGCTCTGGCGGCTCACCTCGGCCAGCAGCTCGGCTTCCAGTTCCAATGTCTGAACCTGATCCGGCTTTTGGGCCCGCTGGGCGGGGCGAATGCCGAGCCGTTTGAACAGCTGCATGTCGCTGTTCTCATCCGGGTTTGGCGTGGTCAGCAGCTTGCAGCCATAAAAAATCGAATTTGCACCTGCCATAAAGCACATGGCCTGCATCTGTTCGTTCATCTTCTCCCGCCCGGCGGAGAGGCGCACATGGGAGGCAGGCATCATGATCCGTGCCACGGCTATGGTGCGGATGAATTCGAACGAATCGAGATTCGCTTCGTTTTCAAGCGGCGTCCCTTTCACCTTCACCAGCATGTTGATGGGCACGCTCTCCGGGTGGCGCGGCAGGTTGGCCAGCGCCATCAAGAGGCCCGCCCGATCTTTTGCCTGCTCACCCATACCGACGATGCCGCCGGAGCAGACCTTCATGCCGGCGCCGCGCACATGCTCCAGGGTATCGAGCCTGTCCTGATAGGTGCGGGTGGATATGATCTCGCCATAGAACTCCGGCGAGGTGTCGAGATTGTGGTTGTAGTAGTCAAGACCTGCGGCACCGAGGCGGGCGGCCTGATCCGCGGTGAGCATCCCCAAGGTCATGCAGGTCTCCATGCCCAGCCCGCGCACCTCCTCAATCATCCGGATGACGTAGGGCATGTCTTTTTCTTTGGGGTTGCGCCAGGCAGCCCCCATGCAGAAACGGGACGAGCCGTTGGCCTTGGCTTCACGGGCCCGTTCCAGCACCTTCTCCACCTCCATCAGCCGCTCTGTCTCGAGCCCTGTGTGATAGCGGGCGCTCTGGGGACAGTATTTGCAATCCTCCGGGCAGGCACCCGTCTTGATGGAGAGCAGGGTGCTCACCTGCACTTCGTTGGGGTCGAAATTAGCGCGGTGGACAGTCTGAGCCTGGAACAGCAGATCGTTGAATGGCAGGGCAAACAGGGCCTGAACCTCGGACAGAGTCCAGTCGTGACGAAGGGCGTGGCCGCCCGCGGTGTGAGCATTCATACATGGCTTCCGGTTGTTATAAGTGGGATCCTGCGCCCGCCATCCTGGATGGCCGAGCCCCGGACCCGCCACTTTGCCCCCGCGCCATCCAGCGAGTGAGGAGCCAAGTGGCTGAAATTGTTGGCTAGTGTAGAGAGCGCGCGTAGACTGTCAACACCGACCAGATCAAACCAATTGACAATAGAACATAAAATGACCAACCAAGAATTCGACCTGAATCACATCTGGCACCCCTATACCTCTCTCACCCATCCCCTGCCCTGCTATGAAGTGGCCAGCGCCAAAGGAGTCACCATCACTCTCGCCGATGGTCGCGAACTGGTGGATGGCATGAGCTCCTGGTGGGCCTGTATACACGGCTATCAGGTGCCTGAACTCGACGCGGCCGCCACCGCCCAACTCGGCAAGATGTCCCATGTCATGTTTGGCGGCCTGACCCATGCCCCGGCGGTCGAGCTGTGCCGCAAGCTGGTGGAGATCACACCGGCCGGTCTGGACCGGGTGTTTCTGGCCGACTCGGGATCGGTGGCAGTGGAAGTGGCGCTCAAGATGGCCCAGCAGTACTGGCACGCCAAAGGCACCCCCAGAGCCAAGTTCGTCACACTGCGCGGCGGCTATCACGGCGACACCTTCGGTGCCATGAGCGTTTGTGACCCGGATGGCGGCATGCACGAGCTCTACCAGGGCTTCCTGCCCGAGCACTACTTTGCCCCGGCCCCCAGCTGCCGTTTCCACGCCCAATGGGACGAAGAGTGTGTGGTGGATCTCGCCACGCTCGTCGCTGACCATCATGAAGAGATCGCAGCCATCATCCTCGAACCCATAGTGCAGGGAGCGGGCGGCATGCGCTTCTACCACCCCCGCTATCTGCAATGGGTACGCGCTTTGTGCGACGAGTTCGGCCTGCTGCTGATTGCCGACGAGATTGCCACCGGGTTTGGTCGCACCGGCCAGCTGTTTGCCTGTGACTGGGCTGGCATCAGCCCCGACATCATGTGCCTTGGCAAGGCGCTCACCGGCGGTTACATGACCCTCTCTGCCACCCTCACCACTGAGCACGTCGCCCGCACGATTTGCGACGGGAAAGCGGGGGTCTTTATGCACGGGCCCACCTTTATGGGCAATCCGCTGGCCTGCGCCGTGGCCTTTGCCTCCATCGATCTGCTGCTGGCCTCACCGTGGCAGGAACAGGTGCAGGCCATCGAGCACCAGCTCAAAACCGAGCTGGTGCGGCTGACCCTGAACCCTTTGGTTGCCGATGTGAGAGTGCTTGGCGCCATCGGCGTGGTGGAGATGAAGGAGCGGGTAGATGTGGCCCGTATCCAGCGCAAGTTTGTGGAGTTGGGTGCCTGGATCCGGCCATTTGGCAAACTCATCTACCTGATGCCCCCCTTCGTCATCACACCGGCACAATTGAGTGTGCTGACCCAGGCCATCCATGAAGCCATCGCCAGCGGCGAGTTCTAAGCCGGCATGAAAAGGCCCTGCATGACAATGCAGGGCCTTTTGACTCTTTTTTATCAGAATGTGAGCAAGACACCAGACCCGGGCGACCATGACGAGTAGACTGCGCGGGTTTTACCCAACAGATGTACTGCTCCCATGCGCCTCTCCATTGCTGCCAAAATCAACTTCTTCCTGCTGTTCATCTTCTCCATGGTGCTGGTCTTCTCCGCGGCCTATCAGGCGGTGCGCGAGCGCGACCTCATCCTGACGCTTATCAAGGAGCAGAGCCGCGAGCAGACCGAAGCCTATTTCGACGGCCTCAACATGCTGATGCTGACCGGCAAGATGGACGCTCGCGACACACTGCGAAACAAGTTCCTCGATCACGCCCACGTGGAAGATGCCCGCATCGTCCGCGGTGATGCAATCAGCAAGCAATACGGGCCGGGCCGCGAAACAGAGCAGGGCAAGGATGAGTACGATCGACTGGCGCTGGCGGGCAAGGGCAGCCTGGAGGTGGTGCACGACGGCATGCACAGCAAGCTGGTGGTAACCCGACCGCTGTTGGCCAAGAAAGATTTTCGCGGCACAGACTGCACAAGTTGCCATCTGGTACCGGAGAACACTGTGCTGGGGGCCGTGCGCTTTGACTACTCCCTCGACACCCTCTTTACCCGGGTCGAGCAGAACATTCTCACGTCGGCACTTATTCTCACCGGCATCTTCGGGCTGGGGCTGCTGTTGACTCTCTGGGTCATTCGTACCTGGATAGTTCGCCCCCTCAACCAGCTGACCCGTTCCATGGAAGAGGCCACCGACCTGCATGACTTCGGTCACCGATTGGAAGGGGATGAAGGGGACGAGATTGGCCGGGTGGCACTGGCTTACAACCAGATGCTCGACAGTGTGGAACGCCAGCTCGGCAAGCGCCCTGCTGCGCAGGCGAAGCCGGACAAAAAGCAGGATTAGCCCGCATAGTAGAACAGCAAACTGGCGATGAAGATCAGCAGCAGTATGGTCAGATTGACGTGCAGTGAGTCCTCCCGTCGTCGGCTGCGTTTACGCTCCAGCAAAAACACCGCCAGGGTAAGCAGGCAACAACCCCAGAGCCAATACACCAGCCAGGGAGTCAGTACGGGATCCCAATAATCGCGAACTGCTATCCCCCCGTAGACCAGAAAACCGTACGCCACTTCCGGGCGCGCATAGTGATAGAGGGAGAGCAGCACGATAAAGCCCGCCCAGCAGAGGATCACCAAGCCCTGCAGCCCTCTGGTCAACCAGTCCGGTCCCTGTCGCCGCTCTTTCACGTCCATCCCCTGCCCCACTGGCCCGGCCATGAGGTGATCCGAGCATAAATCCCCTCCAGAGTCCGACATTTTTGCTTGTTTATCAAACCCGCGCGGGTAAGATTGTCGGCTTAGTCTGCCATGATGGGCCAGTGAATGCCCGGGCCAGACCCCTAGTGTTGCAAATAGCGCTGCAAGAACAAGCTGGAGACAATATTTCGATGACGCACGCATCCGTAGTAGATGTGCTGACCGGTAAATATGCGGTTGGCACCACCCAGACAGTAAAAGGGTGGATCCGGACTCGCCGTGATTCCAAGGCGGGGATCTCATTTTTGGCCGTATCCGACGGCTCCTGTTTCCATCCGGTACAGGCAGTTGTCCCCAATACCCTGGCCAATTATGAGAATGAAGTGCTGCGTCTGACCACAGCTTGCTCCGTGGAAGTGACCGGTGTGGTTGCCGCCTCCCAGGGCAGCGGTCAGGCTTTCGAACTGCAAGCCACCGACGTCAAGGTCGTAGGCTGGGTCGAAGATCCGGACACCTACCCCATGGCCGCCAAGCGCCACAGCATAGAGTACCTGCGTGAACAGGCCCACCTGCGTCCGCGCACCAACATAGTCGGCGCCGTGACCCGGGTGCGCAACTGCCTGGCCCAGGCCATCCACCGCTTCTTCCATGAAGAGGGGTACCTATGGATTGCGGCTCCGCTCATCACCGCCTCTGACACCGAAGGTGCCGGCGAGATGTTCCGCGTCTCCACCCTGGATCTGGAAAACCTGCCGCGCACCGACGCTGGCAAGGTCGATTACGACAAGGACTTCTTCGGCAAGGAGACCTTCCTGACCGTTTCCGGCCAGCTCAACGTCGAAACCTACGCCTGTGCCCTCTCCAAGGTCTACACCTTCGGGCCCACCTTCCGCGCCGAGAATTCCAACACCAGCCGCCATTTGGCCGAGTTCTGGATGGTTGAGCCGGAAATTGCCTTCGCCAACCTGGACGATAACGCCGCCCTGGCCGAAGCCATGCTCAAATACGTCTTCAACGCCGTACTGGCCGAGCGCCGCGACGATCTGGAGTTCTTTGCCCAGCACGTCGACAAGGATGCCATCGGTCGTCTGGAACGCTTCGTCTCCTCCGACTTTGCCCAGATCGACTACACAGATGCCATCGAAGTGCTGAAAAACTGTGGCAAGAAGTTCGAGTTCCCTGTCTCCTGGGGCATCGATCTCTCCTCCGAGCACGAACGCTATCTGGCCGAGGAGCACTTCAAGTCTCCTGTAGTGGTGAAGAACTACCCGAAAGACATCAAAGCCTTCTACATGCGTCTCAACGATGACGGCAAGACAGTTGCCGCCATGGACGTACTGGCCCCCGGGATCGGCGAGATCATCGGTGGTGCCCAGCGTGAAGAGCGCCTCGAGGTACTCGATCAGCGCATGGCCGAAATGGGTCTGAACAAGGAAGATTACTGGTGGTATCGCGATCTGCGCCGCTTCGGCACAGTCCCGCACGCCGGTTTCGGCCTCGGTTTCGAGCGTCTGGTGGTCTACGTGACCGGTATGGGCAACGTCCGTGACGTTATCCCCTTCCCCCGTACACCCCGTACCGCCGAATTCTGATAACGGCCCTTTGCCGACAAAGCCGACCTCAAGGTCGGCTTTTTATTGCCCGCCCCACGGCATTCGCCCCTCGCAGCCACCACAATTAATCACACTTCCCCTTCTGGCTGCAGCCTTGCTGTACTGCCCCTCAAGATGCCAGCCCCGTATGATACCAACCAGAACCCCTTCAAATAACAATCATGTTAATACGTGGTTTTTATGCAGTTAAATCAAAAAGCGATGAGTTATTGAAGTACCTCAATTTTTTGCCCCTTTGACAAGGGCACAATACCCACTAACCCTTTAGGGCTAAATAAAAACAGACAATCCCGGTCCATGAGCTCAACACAGCACAGATATGGATTAAATCACGCGAGGTAATGGAATGATCTTGATGGAATTTATGGTGGTACTCGGCTGCTTGTTGCTGGGTACCCGATTTGGGGGCATGGGACTGGGTCTCATCAGTGGCATAGGTCTGTTCCTGCTGACCTTCGTGTTCGGCCTGGCGCCGGGCGAACCGCCAGTGCAAGTCATGCTGACCATACTCGCGGTGATCGGCTGCGCCGCCACCCTGCAGACCGCCGGCGGCCTCAACCTGATGATGCAGGTGGCCGAGCGTCTGCTGCGCCGTCACCCGCAATACATCACCATACTGGCCCCGCTCACCACCTGGACCCTCACCTTCCTGTGCGGTACCGGCCACGTGGTTTACACCATGTTCCCCATCATCTCCGACATAGCGCTGCAAAAGAACATCCGCCCGGAACGGCCGATGGCGGTCGCCTCCGTCGCCTCCCAGATGGCGATTTGCGCCTCGCCAGTCTCGGTCGCCGTGGTCTCCATGGTCTCCATACTGGCAGCTGGGCACGGTATAGGTGAGGCTTACGGCCTGCTGGATATCCTGATGATTGCCATCCCCTCCTCGTTGACCGGCGTGATGATGGCGGCCCTGTGGAGCCTGCGTCGCGGCAAGGATCTGGACAAGGATGAAGAGTTTCAGGCCAGGATCAAGGATCCGGAGCAGCACGCCTTCATCTATGGCGGCGGTGAAACTCTGCTCAACACCAAGTTCCCGAAAGAGGCCTACTGGTCTACCTGGATCTTCTTCGCCGCCATCGCTGCCGTGGTATTGCTTGGCGCCAACGAAGGGCTGCGCCCCGTCTTCACCATCAAGGACAAGACAGGCCCTCTCTCCATGAACCTGGTGATCCAGATGATGATGCTGATCGCCGGTGCCATCATTCTGATGCGCTGCAAGGTCAAACCAGGTGAGATCGCCAACGGGGCTGTCTTCAAGGCCGGCATGGTCGCCATCTTCTCCGTGTTCGGGGTTGCATGGATGAGCGAAACCTTCTTCCAGGCCCATATGCCGCTGCTCAAAGAAACCCTGTCCCACGTGGTACAGGCCCAGCCCTGGACCTACGCCCTGGTGCTGTTCCTCATCTCCAAGCTGGTCAACAGCCAGGCTGCCGCCCTGACCGCCATCGCCCCCATGGGTCTGGCGCTGGGGGTGGAGCCCAAGCTGCTGATCGCCTTCCTGCCGGCCAGCTACGGTTACTTCGTGCTGCCGACCTACCCGAGCGATCTGGCCTGTATCGGTTTCGACCGTTCCGGCACCACCCGCATCGGCAAGTTCATCATCAACCACAGCTTCATCATTCCGGGGCTGATCGGGGTGAGCAGCTCCTGCGCCCTGGGTTACGTACTGACCAGCATACTGCTCTAATCGCAGCGGCGTTTATCACGCCATTGCCACACAGGCCCCCAACGTCGGGGGCCTGCTCTTTTCTCCCCCTGTCTATTCCCGTTACGATTTCACACCACGGCTTTACCTGCGACCCCGCCACTGGGTAGCATGCTCCCTCTTTCACCATCGGAATCGACTCCATGTCTCGCGTCATCCTGCTCTGGAGCGGCGGCAAAGATGCCATGCAGGCCCTCTGTCATGCCCGTGAGCAGGGGCATCAGGTGGTGGCACTGGTCACCTTTGCCCCCCCTGCGCCCCGTTTTCTGGCTCATCCCTTGCCGCTGGTGCTCCGTCAGGCCGAGGCGCTGGGCCTGCCCCATCAGCTGGTCACCATAGAGGCGCCATTCGATCAGAGCTACGAAAGGGCACTGGCCGACTTGCGGCAGGAGTGGAAACTCGATGGGGTGGTGACCGGCGATATCGACAGCGTGGGGGGCGCCAGCAACTGGATCCGCGAACGCTGCCGCCCGCTGGGGCTTGAGGTACACACACCGCTCTGGCAGCAATCTCGCGAAGCGCTGCTGAGCGACATGCTCGGGCGCGGCATCGTCGCCCGCCTCTCCTGCGTCGATACCCGCACGCTGGCACCCGGCTGGGTCGGCCGAGTGCTGGACGCATCCGCCATCACTGAATTAAAGGCGCTGGCGAACCGGCAGGGGTTCGATCTGTGTGGGGAACAAGGGGAATACCACACCATGGTGACCGACGGCCCGGGCTTTGCCGCCCCTCTTGGGCTCGATGGCTGGCATCTGGCAGCGCAGGCACACCTGGCCTACCTGGCAAAAGAGGAGGAGTAGCCGGGCGGCGGTGAAGGCAGGCTCTTCTGCTAGCGGCAAACAAGCGGGTTCAATCGTTGGTCCGGTCGCTGTTTGGTCAAGGGCCATATGAGCCAGCAACAGGAGGATACAGACATAGACGGCACCGTTTTTCCTTGCTCCTGGTCGCCAACCATGACGGAGCCTCACTTCGCCAGAACAAAACTCCAAAAAAACAATAAAAAATGGAAATTTAAACTAATAGCAAAGCTTTAGAATCCCTTTGCCAAGCATTCTGGCGAGGAACCTCAGGCTTTTTTGCTCTGGATCAACGTCAGGGGCCAGTGAACTGGCCAAGATGCCCATCGACATACAGCGACCATTTCGCGCCGGAGAGAGTTATGACAAACCAAGCCACTGCAGGCACCACAACCTGCGACTACAAGCTATGGGACATCCTCGTCGAGTCAGCAAAGGAACGCACTACCATTCGTTACTCCAAACTGGCCAGGCAGGCCGGGCTGGAGAATAGCCAGGATGAGCTGCGCACCCTGCTGCAACGCATCCGCATGTACTGCACCGAACACCAGTTGCCGATCCTCTCCACCATAGTGGTGGACGATGTGGGCAAATACACCGGCCTCTCCTCCGGCCTGCCGGACGCTCCTTGGGAGCGTGCCAGGGTGTTTGACTACCAATGGCCTGTTGCCCCCTGATCCAGACATTCATCACCATAACGCGCCCGCTGGCGCGTTTTGTACTTCTTCGGGCCCACTTTCCTGAACCGCAGGCAAAAAAAACCCGCCTCAAAGGCGGGTACTAAGCAAGCAACGCTCTGGATGACCAGAGTAAAGAGTTCAGGCTGTCGAATCTTGCCACCCCCGGCACCACGCGAAAGAGGTAACAGGACAACATGGGTTTGTATAAATCGCTGATTTATCCAAGCTTCATGCTGACCATCGACGGGGAGTGAGACTAAAGTGAAGGCCTTGCTTAAGGAAATGATTTATTAGTATTCCATTATGCACAGAATGAATTTACGAGGCGTCGACCTCAACCTGCTGGTGGTGCTCAAGGCCCTGCTGGAGGAACGCAACACCACCAAGGCCGCCGAGCGACTCGCCATGAGCCAGCCTGCCGTCAGTCGGGCTCTGGCCCGCCTGCGGCTGCTCTATGACGATCCCCTGCTGATCCGCACCCCCCTGGGAATGGAGCCTACCGCAAGGGCACAGGCACTCTTGCTGCCACTGCGGGAAATACTGCACGACATAGAGCAGACCTTCAGCCAGCCCGAACAGCACGACCCGAGCCAGTTCGAGGGAGTACTGCGCATCGGTGCCCACACCTATGTGGAATATGTGATGATGCCAAGCCTGCTGGGGCGACTGCAGCAGCAAGCGCCCAACCTGCGCATCCACATGGTGCCCCTCAATGCAGATTACGAAGACCAGCTCGACGAAGGGGTTGTCAGCATGGTGATCAGCAAGCAGGACGAGGTACCCGGTCGCTTTCGCCGCATCCCGCTGTTTGAAGACAAGCTGATCTGCGCCGCCCACAGCAGCCATCCCTTTCAGGGTCAGGTGCTCTGCATAGAGTCTTTCGCCAAGGCCCAGCATCTGCTGGTCGCCCCCCGTGGCAGCGAAGGGGGCATAGTCGATGACTTGCTCGCAGCGCACGGCATGACCCGCCATACCCCCTTGATAGTGCAGAGTTTTCTGGCAGCGCCCTTCATACTGCCCTATGCCCCCCTGCTGCTGACCTCGCCAGCCAGGGTGCTGCGTCCACTGATGCCGCTGCTGGATCTGGTGGAGTACGAGACCCGCTTTACCCTGCCGACCTTCGAGGTCAGCCTCATCCGCCATCGCCGCGACGACAACCACGCCATGCTCAACTGGTTCGAGTCAGAATTGCATCTCTGGTGCCAATCCCTCTGCGAGCTATGATCCCCTCCGGCGCCCCGTGCGCCGGGCTCTTTTCCCCTCGCCACTGCATTTGACTCTTCCCCTTTGGCTGGCGACTCCCCTGGTAAAATCCCCCGAGTCGCAGCGCCAGCGTTGCCTTGAGATCGCCACAATGCCAGAATCGGGCCTTTCCTTGATTTCATGTTCAGATCTCAAGTTTCAGCTTTCAGGGCCCACGCCCGCAGACAAGGACTCCCCATGGCCACCACCCTCTATGGCATCAAAAACTGCGACACCATCAAGAAAGCCCGCAAGTGGCTGGACGAGGCTGGCATCGACTACCGCTTTCACGACCACAGGGCCGATGGCCTGGATCCCGCCGTGCTGGATAGCTGGCTGGCAAAGCTTGGCTGGGAAGCTCTGCTCAACAGCCGTGGCACCACCTTCCGCGCCCTGCCGGATGAAGCAAAACAGGGGCTGGATACCGCAAAAGCGCGCGCACTGCTGCTGGAACATCCTGCCATGATCAAGCGCCCACTGCTGGATCGGGACGGCGAGCTGACCCTGGGTTTCAAGGCTGATCACTATCAATCCCTCTTCTCTCGTTAAACTTTTTTAAGGAACGCTGATGTCGGACGTCATCGCACTGGCCAAGGATCTGATCCGCCGCCCCTCCGTTACCCCGCAGGATGAAGGGTGTCAGGCCCTGATGAGCGAACGCCTGGCGCGTCTTGGCTTCGTCATCGAACCCATGGTGTTTGAAGACACCACCAACCTCTGGGCGCACCGTGGCAGCGAAGGCCCCCTGTTCTGCTTCGCCGGCCACACCGACGTGGTACCGGCCGGGCCGCTGGAGAAGTGGCACACACCGCCGTTCGAACCGACCATCCAGGATGGCGTGCTCTACGGTCGCGGCGCCGCCGACATGAAGGGATCCCTCGCCGCCATGGTGGTGGCCGTCGAACGCTTCGTGGCCGAGCATCCGGATCACAAGGGGTCCATCGCCTTTCTCATCACCTCGGATGAAGAGGGCCCCTTCATCAATGGCACAGTGCGTGTCATCGACACCCTTGAAGCGCGCAACGAGAAGATCCGCTGGTGCATCGTCGGCGAGCCCTCCTCCACCCATGTGGTGGGAGACGTGGTAAAGAACGGTCGACGTGGCTCCATCACAGGGGACCTGCTGGTGCGTGGCGTGCAGGGGCATGTGGCCTATCCCCATCTGGCGGCCAACCCCATCCACAAGGCGGCGCCGGCATTGACTGAGCTCGCCGAGACGGTATGGGATGAAGGCAACGCCTACTTCCCCCCCACCAGCTTCCAGATTGCCAATATCCAGGCCGGCACCGGCGCCTCCAACGTCATTCCGGGGGAGTTGCAGGTTCAATTCAACTTCCGCTTCAGTACACAACTGACCGACATGGATATTCGTGAACGCGTCCAGGCCCTGCTCGACAAGCACGGTCTGGACTACGAACTGACATGGACCCTCTCAGGCCAGCCCTTCCTGACCGATACCGGCGCCCTGCTGGAGGCCACAGTGGCGGCGGTAGCGGCGGTCAACGGCCAGCAACCGGCCCTGCTCACCACGGGCGGTACCTCGGATGGGCGCTTTATTGCCCCCACAGGGGCCGAAGTCATTGAACTCGGCCCCGTCAATGCCACCATCCACAAGGTGAACGAGTGCGTGAAGGCCGAGGATCTGGATCTGCTGGCAGAGATGTACCAAGGGGTACTCGAGAGATTGCTGGCATGACCCAGGAACAACTGCTGGGGCTCGACGAGAGTCACCTTGTTCTGGTGGGACGCGGGCCTCATCGCCTGACCGCTGCCACTGCAGCGGCCTTCAACGACATGCAGGTGGCCGCCGCCCACGAAGGGCACAACCTGCAGGCGGCCTCCAGCTGGCGCAGCTTCGAGCGTCAGCTCGCCATCTGGAATGGCAAGTGGCGCGGTGAGCGCCCCCTGCTGGATGCCAACAACCAGCCTATGGATACGCTGCAACTGAGCGAGTGCGAACGGCTGCACGCCATATTACGCTGGAGCGCCCTGCCCGGTACCAGCCGCCATCACTGGGGCACGGATCTGGACATCTATGATCCCGACTGCCTGCCTGCCGGTACCAAGCTGGCGCTGGAGCCCTGGGAGTATGAAGCCGGGGGCTGGTTTAGCGACCTCGGCGACTGGCTGACCGACCACATGAATGACTTCGGCTTCTTCCTGCCTTATGCCAGACCTGTGGGTAGCGGCAGCGGTGTCGCCTACGAACCCTGGCATATCAGCTTCGCGCTGGAATCCAGAGAGCAGCGGCTGGATCCGGATGCGCTGGCGCTTTGCCTGCAACAGGCGGATATTGAAGGCCAATCGACCATATTGGCCCATCTTGACGAGATTTTGGCCCGTTATGTCACCACCTGTCCTGACGAAAGGAAAACCCCATGAATCTCTGGCTGTGGATTGGTTTGCCACTGCTCTTCCTGCTTGGCATGTTTCTCAATGCCATCAAGGACATGAAGCGGCTGGAGAAACAGCTGCCCAAATACAAGGACAAGATACGGGAAGTCAAGGATGACGAGGACGACTGATCGCCCTCTCAGCCCGCCAGGGGCGCCATTGTGGCGCCCCTGCTGTTTTTCACGAGGGCAAAACTCCCCCTCTCCATACTGATGCAGGCTCAGTGATCCCGTTCACATAGAACAGGACTTCCTTCTCCCTTCCTTCCCGCCATCTTCAAGGCAAAAACCCAGTTCCTGGCAGCACTGAAAATGTAAAAAACTGCAAATAAATGCACAATTAAGCCACACTGCGCCCAACAAACTGCATATAATGTGCCTGTTTTGCATTTTGACAGAAGGAGTTCGCCATTGGATGCCGTCGCCATCAACAGTTTCTTTTTAGTCGCGGCCTTGTTGGTGGGAGCCAGTGTCCTGTTGAGCGCGCTCTCCTCTCGTCTGGGCATCCCCATCCTGGTGATATTTCTCGCGGTCGGCATGCTGGCCGGGGAAGATGGTCCTGGCGGCATTCACTTCGCTGACTACTCGGTCGCCTATCTGGTAGGCAACCTGGCGCTCGCCATCATATTGCTCGACGGCGGCATGCGTACCCGGGTTTCTTCTTTTCGGGTCGCACTTTGGCCCGCGCTCTCGCTGGCAACCGTCGGCGTGGCCATCACCACAGGGCTGACCGGTCTGGCCGCCGCCTGGTTGTTCGACCTCAACCTGATGCAGGGCATGCTGATCGGCGCCATCGTCGGCTCCACCGATGCGGCGGCTGTCTTCTCCCTGCTCGGCGGGCGCAGCCTCAACGAGCGGGTCAGTGCCACCCTGGAGATAGAGTCCGGCAGCAACGACCCCATGGCGGTGTTTCTCACCGTCACCCTGATCGAAATTCTTGCCACCAACCAACAGGGGCTGGACTGGTTCTTCCTGCTGCTGCAACTGGGCAAGCAGTTTGGCCTCGGTGCCGGCATAGGTCTGTGCGGCGGCTGGCTGTTGTGGAAACTTATCAACAGCGCCAGGCTGGCTCCGGGCCTCTATCCCCTGCTGACCGTCAGTGGTGGCTTGCTCATCTTCGCACTCACCACGGCTATCGGAGGCAGCGGCATCCTCGCCATCTATCTCACCGGCCTGCTGCTCGGCAACCTCTCCCTGCGCAGTCGCAGTACCACGCTGTCGGTACTCGATGGCCTGACCTGGCTCAGCCAGATCGGCATGTTCCTGGTGCTGGGGCTGCTGGCCTCCCCCCACAAGCTGCTGCCCATCGCCCTGCCGGCGCTGGCACTCGCCGCCTGGATGATACTGTTCGCCCGTCCCGTCTCTGTCTGGATTGGCCTCTTGCCGTTCAAGAACTTCGCGCCCCGCGAGCGCTGGTTCATCTCCTGGGTGGGGCTGCGCGGCGCCGTGCCCATCATACTGGCGGTCTTCCCCATGATGGCCGGGCTGCCCAACGCCCAACTCTACTTCAATGTCGCCTTCTTCGTGGTACTGGTCTCTCTCATACTGCAAGGCAGCTCGCTGCCGCTGGCATCAAAGCTGGCCAGGGTTGAGGTACCGGCACCGCCGTCACCCATCAACCGATCCGGGCTTGAGATAGATCTGGACAGCCAGTGGGAGACCTTCGTCTACCGCCTCAGCGCCGAGAAGTGGTGCATCGGCTCGCCCCTGCGGGATCTGCGCATGCCCAAGGGTACCCGCATCTGCGCCCTGTTCCGGGATCAGGAGTTGCTGCACCCCTCGGGCAGTACCTGCCTGCAATCCAATGACATTCTCTGCGTCATAGGACACGAGCGAGATCTGCCTGCTCTCGGCCAGCTGTTCAGTCAGGCCCCTGAGCAGGATCTGGGCCCGCGCTTCTTCGGTGACTTCCTGCTGGAGGCGGCCGCCAATATGGTGGACCTGGCACCGCTCTACGGGCTGGATGTGAGCGAGGTGGCGGATCAGACACTTGGCGATTTTCTTGCCGACCAGTTGGGCGATAATCTGGTCGTCGGCGACCAAGTCGAATGGCAGGGCCTGATCTGGACAGTGGCCGAAATGGAAGAGGGCAAGCCCCGCAAGATAGGGGTGCGCTTTCAGGAAGAAGACCCGGTCTGACGCACATCGTCTGACCCGCCTTTGCGAGCAGGGAGTTCATTATGCCTTACCAAACCGAGTTGTCTGGCCTGCAACCCCCGTTTCCCAATCTGGGATTGATAGAGGGATTCTTTGGCAAGGGCTGGAGCTGGGAAGCCCGCGCCCGCTACGCTCAATGGCTGCCACGCCACGGCTACGGCTTCTACATATATGCCCCGAAAGAAGATGGCCATCTGCGCAAGCACTGGGCCCTGCCCTGGCCTGAAGCCGAGCTCGAGGCTCTGCGCCAGCTGGCCCGCCAGTGCCGCGACAACGGCCTCGCCTTCGGGGTGGGCTTGAGCCCCATGGGTGCCCACCACGACTATGATCGCAAGCGCCCGGCCCTGTTGGAGAAGGTGCGCCTCATCGACGAAGCGCTGCAGCCTGACATACTGGCTGTGCTGTTCGATGACATGAAGGGGGATACCCCGGATCTGGCCCACCACCAGCTCACCATAGCCCACGACATTGCGGCCCACAGCAAGGCCGGCCGTCTCATCTTCTGCCCCAGCTACTACTCCACGGATCCCGTGCTGGAAAAGGTGTTCGGCGCCATGCCCCCCCGCTATCTGGAGGATATAGGCCAGCAACTCGACCGCCGTTTCGAGATTTTCTGGACAGGCCCCAGGGTCTGCTCCAGCGAATACCCGGCCCCCCACCTCAAACAGGTGACCGAGCTGCTCGGGCGCAAACCCTTTTTGTGGGACAACTACCCGGTCAACGACGGCAGCAAGGCCAGCAGCTTCCTGCACCTGCGCGCCTTCGAGAATCGTCCGGCAGAACTTGTGGATCTGGTCGCGGGCCACGCAGTCAACCCCATGAAGCAGGCTGCGCTCTCTGTGCTGCCGCTCGCCACCCTGCCCATGAGCTACCGGCTCGGCAAGCAGTATGATGCTGACAAGGCGCTGCACGCCTCCCTCAATGCCACCTGCGGGCCGCAGATTTCGGCGATGATAGAGGCAGACCTGCCGCTGTTTCAGGACATAGGGCTGGCCCTGCTCACCCAGGAGCAGATCGCCCATCTCAAGCGCCGTTACCTGCCATTTCAGGATCAGGTGTGTGTAAACGAAATCTTGCGCTGGCTGGCCGGTGAATATGTGTTTGATCCTGACTGCCTGACCGACTGAGACAAGCCACGCCAGATGCCACAGGAGGCTGCATGGACGCATCCCTGATCTACCAGAACCTGGCGGTGTTTGCCGCCTTCTTGCTGATCTACAGTCTGATCGCAGGTCGCTTCGAATCCCGACTGATCAATGGCCCCTTGCTGTTCCTGCTGATGGGCTGGCTGCTGGGACCTGGCGGGCTCGGTCTGCTGTCACTCTCGGTCAATAGCGAGGGGATCAAGCTGCTGGCAGAGCTCACTCTGGTCATAGTGCTGTTCAATGACGCCGCCAACACCAACTGGCAGGTATTGGCGGCCAACCGCGCCCTCCCCATACGATTGCTGCTCATCGGCCTGCCACTCACCCTGCTGGGGGGCACCCTGTTCGGCCTCTGGCTCTACCCGGATCTGCCGCTGCTGGAGCTGGCCATCCTCTCCACCATTCTCGCCCCCACAGATGCGGCGCTCGGCAAGGCCGTGGTCAGCAATCCGGCCGTGCCCGCCCCCATCAGGGAGGGGCTCAATCAGGAGAGCGGCCTCAACGACGGCATCTGCGTGCCTGTACTCTTGCTGCTGCTCGCCCTCATCGCCCCCACCGAACAGCACACAGGCACGGGCATGCTGGCCATGACCTTGCTGCTGGAAGAGATAGGCATAGGCCTGCTGGTGGCCCTGGTGCTCACCAGCCTCACCATACGGCTGCTGAAAACCTCCTACCTCAACGGCTGGCAACTGCCGCTCTGGCGCCAGCTCACCATGCCGGGGCTGGCCCTGCTCTGCTTTGCGCTTGCCCAGACCCTGGGGGGCAGCGGTTTTATCGCCGCCTTCGTCGGGGGGCTCTTGATGGGCCGCAGACTGGGGGAGCACAAACACGCTTACATGGATAGCTGCGAAGGGTATGGGGACCTGCTCTCCGTGGTGATCTGGATGGTGTTCGGCGCCACCCTGATGCCCATGCTGCCGATACTGCTGCACTGGCAATACTGGCTCTATGCCGCCGCCAGCCTGACCCTGCTGCGCATGCTGCCGGTCTGGCTGAGCCTGCTGGGCACGGGTCAATCCTTTGAGCTCAAGCTCTTTATCGGCTGGTTCGGACCAAGGGGGCTCGCCAGCATTGTCTTTGCCGTCATGGTGTTGCAACACGAGCCCGCGCTGCTGGGACAAGAACCCATCATAGCCACTGTGCTCTGCACCATCATACTGAGCGTCATCTTGCACGGTATCAGTGCCAACCCCTGGGTCAGGCGCTTCAAGACGGCGTAAATACCCGACAGTGGCCAAAGGTATGGCAGAGGGGATAAACAACCTCATCGCCATTGCGGTATAAAACAATACCCCCAGTCAGGACCGGGGGTATTGTGGATAGACCAAGACATGTATGAGCGGCGTATTTCAAGGTGCCATGGCAATCAAGGCTGACTTGGTCCCCTTGTAGCCGCCCCCATCATGACCGGATATTGCCCTCTGTTGCGCGGTAAACCAGAATGCCTGGCTTGTTTTTCACATAGTCAATAAAAGGCGAATCCACTACCTTCATATTCGTCGAAACAGAAGAGGCATTGCGAAGTACGGGGCCATTTTCACCCCGAATGAAAATACCGGTATGGGTCACATCCAGACCGGCAATATTGGTATAGATACCGATATAATCGCCATCTTCCAGCAAGCTCAGCATGTCTTCGTCCACGCGATCACCAGGAATATAAGTGATGTCGCGGTTCTTCACCGCCAGCCCCGGAATATAGTGACTGCCATCCTCTTTTTGATTCAATACTTTGGCGGCGGTCACCACATAGTTGCCGACCAGATGGGTCACATCCTTCACCTGATTGCCACCATGGACCCAATCAGAGAAAAAATGCTTTCTGGTCAGGTAGTTGACTTCACCATTTACATAACGAGTGTACATGACATTCTCGATGAAATTATGCACACTCGTTGAGTGTCGCAGTGACTCAACGTAATCCAGATAGGTGAAGCAATCCAGCTCACCAAAATCCACCACCAGTTTTTCCTGCCGGTCGCTCGATCCCACCAGCCGATTGGCAACATAAGGATTCTCGAGAAACAGTTGCGAGAAATCCTTTATTGACTGACCCGGTGCCACATTCTGATGTTGAGCAAACATCCTGGTGAGTTGCTGCTCCTTTATATTGTAAAAATCCAGGTTTTTCCCGTTGCCGGCCGCAACCCCGCCAGAAAAAGCGAGCAAAGCGGCGCCTATTACCTTCACCATTGAGTACAATCCTTGACCATAAAAACGAGCAGCAGGGGGTACCCCTGTCGCGAACAGCGTCGACAATATGCATCTAATGCCATTCGAGACTGATGAATTAAGGGCCAATTGAAAACAAAAAAAATGTAAGTAAATGTACCCGGCTTGCCAGATATTGGCCTGATACAAACTCACGCTGGTATGAATACCCGCTGGTGGAAAATAACCTCGATGGCGACCAAACAGAGAAGCCCCGACACGGCCGGGGCTTCTCTGTTGGCTTTCGTTTTGGGTTTTCGTTGCTCGTCATGGCCTTGCTGTCACTGTCTGACGAGACACGTTACCCGCCCCATCACGGGACTGCGTTCACTGGCCGACAAGCACTCAGCCGAGCGCCAGCCAGACACCGACACCGAACATCAGGGAACCGGCGATCCGGTTCATCAGGGTCACGTTGCCGCTCTTGGCGAGGAAGTGGCGCAGGGTACGGCCACCGCCCGCGTAGAGCAGCAGACAGGAGAACTCGATCACCAGGATCAGGGCCACCAGGGCGCTGATCTGGGGCGTCATCGGCTTGGCTGCGTTGATGAAAGGAGGCAGCAGGGAGACCATGAAGGCCCACCCCTTGGGATTGGCGATGGCAGTGACAAAACCCTGCATGGCCAGACCAAGGGGGCGTGTCTCCTGTCCGGCCGACAGATCCGCCGGTATGGCCATCTTGCCTTTGGCCTGCCACATCTGGATGCCGAGCCAGATGAGATAGGCGCCACCCACGTATTTGAAGGCAGAGAAGAGCGCCGGATAGTTGAGCATGACGGCCGCCACCCCGATCACCGACAGCACAGAGACCAGCGCGACCCCGACCAGTTCACCCCACATCATGTGGAGGGTACGGCGCACCCCCAGACTCATGCCGAGGGTCATCGCCAGCGTCATGCACATGCCGGGGGTAACAGAGACAAAAAAGAACGTAGGCACAAACAGCGCCAGAATCGCGGGATCAATCCAGTCGGACACACTACACCTCCATGGTAACAAGCTTGAGATCTTGCCTATCACACTCTTTTAACACAAGAAAAAACCTTTTCGGCCAGCATGATTTCAGCAATAAAACCCTGTGACAATAGTTGTCGCGCCTGTGTAATATGCCGCCTCACTCCTCTTTTGGGTTAGGACCTGCCATGTCGTTGAGTAACCTGTCCATCCGTCTTCAAGTGCTTGTTCCGCTTCTGCTCGCCAGCCTCTTGATGGTCCTGATGGCCGGGATCAGCAAGCAGGAGATAGACAGCGCCATTGCGGACATGAACCAGACCACCACCAGCGTGACGTGCCACAAGGACGACATCGCTGCCCTGATCCACGCCACCTACCGGATGCGCACCAACGCCATCTATGGCCTGTACGATCCGGCGCGCTTCGCCCAATTGCCAAACGATCTCAATGCAGCGGAACAGGAAATTGGGACCATCTTGTCCCGACTGGTGATCTCAGGTGCCGAGCAGGACAACAGCCAGGTGGCCGCCGCCCTGCAGGCTTATCTCGGCCACACTCGCAACAACATGCTGCCGCTGCTGGCCCAGAAACATCAGGGAGGTGGCGATGCCGCCACCTACGAGCAGTCACGGCTGCGTTTTCGTGAGCTGGGGGAGCTGTTGATCAAGCAGATCGACACCATGTCAGCGCGCATCAACCAGCTGATCCAGACCGAAATTGCCGAGGAAGAGGCGCACTACAACGCCACCCTGTTGCGAACCCTGCTGATGATGAGTGCCACCCTGATAACGGCGCTGCTCGGTGGCTGGTGGTTGTCCGGCCAGATAGTCCGCCCCATAGGCAAGTTGCAGGAGGTGATGCGCGCCGTCGCCCAGGGGCGCTTCAACGTGCGGGCCAACGCCGATGGCAGCAACGAGCTGAGCCAGCTGGCCAAAGACATCAACCAGACACTGACGCAGCTTGGCAGCACAATCCATACCCTGACCGGTATCAGCGGCAACGTGGCCTCTGCCGCCACCGAGCTCGCCGCCGTCATGACCCAGTCCGAGACCAATGCCCAGCAGCAGCGCAGCGAGACAGAACAGGTAGCCTCCGCCGTGACCGAGCTGGCCAGCACGGCCGACAACGTCAACCACAACGCAGCCCTGGCAGATGGGCTGGCACGGGATGCCAATAGCCGGGTCGAACAGGGGCTGGCTCTGTTTGCGGAGAGTATCGCTGCCAACAGCCGCATGGCGGGCAGCCTGGAGAGCGCCGCTGCCGTGGTGGCGCGCCTCAAGTCCCAGTCCGAGCAGATCGGCAAGGTGATCGAAGTGATCCAGAGCATCTCGGAGCAGACCAACCTGCTGGCCCTGAATGCCGCCATCGAGGCTGCTCGCGCCGGTGAAACCGGTCGCGGCTTCGCGGTCGTGGCCGACGAGGTACGCCTGCTGGCGGCCCGCACGCAGGACTCCACCAAGGAGATCCAGACCATCATAGAGCAGTTGCAGAGCCAGTCCCAATCCGCCAACAACGGCATGCAGGAGACCCTCACCATCCTTGAGCACAACCAGCAGCTCTCCGGCGAGGTGCAGGCGCTGCTCGGTGGCATCACGGAGGCGGTCAACCAGATCAATGGGGCCAATGCCCAGGTGGCTACCGCCGCCGAAGAGCAGTCGTGCGTCACCGCCGACATCAACCGCAACATCACCAATATTTACGAAATAGTGAACCAGAGTGTGGCCGGCATCAGCCAGAGTGCCGCCGCCAGTCACGAACTGTCACAGCTCGCCGAGCAACAGCGCAAACAGCTGGCCCAGTTCCAGTTGTGACGTCCGCTTGCGCGATCGACACAAAGGCCCCGCTTGCGGGGCCTTTGTGTTAATGAATGGACACATTTGTTATTGTTTTAAACGGCTTTTCTATAATGTGGCTTCATTGGGGGCTGGGCTGTCGCACCAAATGTGAGTATGGTAGAGGCACGTCACTTCCCCTCACATGAGATCACCATGAAGCTGCATTTCAAGAAACCGGCCTTCATCGGCCTGGGCCTCATCGCCCTCGTCTCCGCCATCTGGCTCGACTACTACCTGCCGGAGCACACCATAGCCACCATCACAGGGGTGGAAGTGAAGCGCACCGACAAGGATGGCCCCATCAGCCAGAAAAACCCGGCAGACGGCCCTACTACGGATGTCTACTACATCTATACCGAACGCCCGGGCGAACAGATCCGGGTATTTCGCAATGAAGATACCGGCTGGGGCTGGCCTTTCTACTTCAAGTTCAACGCGGCCGATGTGCAGGCAAAAGCCAAGTCCATGGAGTTCGAGAAGCGTCTGGCCATCATTACTTCCTACGGCTGGCGCGTGAACATGTTCACCATGTTCCCCAACGTCACCAAGATAGAGAGTACGGGTCCTGAAGCCTCCACCTGGAGTTTCTTCCGCTGGTTCTGGTTCGGTATCTGGGCACTGGTGATGGGTAAAGCCGCCATCGCGACCTGGCGCTACTTCGACCGGCTCGAGGACGAGATATGACAGAGCCGAGCAAGACTCGCACCAGTTTCTACCGACGGCTTTACGTTGCCTGGCTGATAAGCAGCGGCACGGACACAATCCCGGCCATCATGGCGGCCACCGGCATGCCGCGGCGCACCGCCCAGGACACGCTGGCGGCACTGGCTGATCTCGATATCAGCTGCGGCTTCGAGCAGACGGAAGGGGCGCGCCACCTGCAGGGGCACTATCGCATCAGCGACTGGGGTCCCATCAACCCGGCCTGGATCAAGGCCCGGTTGCCTGCCATCAAGCAAACGCTGGGTTATCCATAGCACTATCGCACCGGTGACTGGGGAGCTATCCAATCCAGCCTGGATCAAGGCCCAGCTGCCTGCCATCAAGCAAACGCTGGGTTATCCATAACGACTGACGGGGCACTATCGCACCGGTGACGATCAACAGAGGCCAGCCGCAAGGCTGGCCTCTTTTTATATTGCCCGGGCAGACACAGGTCTCGGCACGCGGAAACGACTTACTCCGGGAAGGGCTCTTCCGGCAGCGGTTCCTGGGTCTCAGCCTGGGTGCAGTCGATGATGGAACGCTTGGGGTTGTTGGGGTCGCGCAGCAGCAAGGGGGCCAATCCCTCATTGTGCTTCTGCTCGTCGGCAAACTCGCTGCCATAGGCATTGTGGGTCAGCCTGCGTGCATTGGCGATGGGGGTATCCACAAACAGGGCGTGCACTTCGAAAGTGGACGAGGGGATGAGAAAGCCACTGATGGGCAGACCATGCAACTCTTCATGGGTCTTGTACCAGGCAAACCCGTCCGTCACCTTGTAGGGGGTGAAGTGCTTGAGCTGAGGGTGGGCCGGCTCGCCGGTCTCGCTGTCGAGGTAGAGATGGTCGAGATCGCAGGTCGCCAACCCCTGCCACATGGATTCGAACGGCGTGGAGCAGGCCGTCAATTGCAACCCGGCCAGCAGTGCCAGCGACGCTTTGTACATTTCCCGTCCCTTCTCTCAATAGTGCAATGGCCGTCAGCCAAAAAACCGCAGTCGCTCGACCAGCAAGTCGATAAAACCCGGGCGATCCAGTCCCAGCAACACCAGCGCATTGGCCGGTTTTCCGGTGAGCTGATAGCGATCCACCACCGTCATCCCTGTGGTATGCAACCCCCGGGTCTCGATATCGACCCGGCACTCGACCCCGTGAAACAGACCGGGAGCCAGCAACCAGGCAATGGTACAGGGGTCGTGCAACGGCGCACCAGCAAATCCCCACTTGGGATCCCTATGGTAGATCATGAAAAAGTCGAGCAGGCCGGCCACGCAACGGGCCACCGGATTGGCAATGGCGCGCACCCGCGCTATGTCCTCGTCCATCACCTGCGCCTCGTGGGTCACATCGAGGCCACACATTGTGATGGGAATACCTGACTTGAAGACCATATCGGCTGCTTCAGGGTCCACATAAATGTTGAATTCCGCCGCTGGCGTCCAGTTGCCCGCCCCCGCGGCGCCGCCCATCAGCACGATACGGGCGATGTTGGGCTTGAGTTCGGGGTGTGCCGCCAGCAGCAGGGCGATATTGGTGAGCGGCCCGGTCGGCACCAGGGTCACGGGCTCCGGGCTCTCGCGCAGGCATTTGGCCATCAATTCGAGGCCCGTCATGGCCTGGGGCGCAAAGGCGGGATCCGGCAATGTGGGGCCATCGAGGCCCGACTCGCCGTGGACGTTGTCGGCGATGATAAGCTCGCGGGCCAGTGGTTTGGGCGCCCCTGCCGCCACCGGAATGTCGTCACGGCCGAGCAGGGTGAGAATGCGCAGGGCATTGTTGAGGGTCTTCTCCTGTGTCTGATTGCCAGCACTGGTGGTGACCGCCAACACCTTGAGTTCGGGACTCGCCAGCGCCAGTATGAGGGCGATGGCATCATCGTGGCCGGGATCACAATCGAGAATAACGGGCAACGCCATGGACAGACTCCTTGCAACATGACAGGGAACCATACCTTAACAACCCCTGACGAGATTAACTCGGGAGGGAGTCACAAAACGGACTCAGCCCATCTTATCAAGCAGTTGCTGTCAAACTCGCCGTAATGGACGTCATCGGCTCACCCTCGATTCGCCCCGCGCAGCCGGTTCGAGTATGATCACCCCCCGTTTTCTACCCGTGCGCCCTATGTCCGTCATCGTCGATACCTTTATCGCCCCGCCCTGCGAGGCTGCCATCGAAATCCTGTTTGAAGATGAGCACCTGCTGCTGATGAACAAGCCGAGCGGCCTGCTCAGTCTGTCGGGCAAGAACCCGCAGAACCTTGACTCGGGCCACTACCGGCTGGTGCAAGATTATCCCGGCTGCACCCTGGTGCACCGCCTCGATTTTGGCACTTCCGGCATCATGGTGGTGGCCAGAAACAAGGCCATCAACGCCCTGCTCTGCCAGCAATTCAGCCAGCGGGCGGTGAGCAAGGCCTACAGCGCCCTGCTGTGCGGCCACCTTGCTGACGACGAAGGGCTTATCGATGCCCCCATCGCCAAGGATCCGGCCCTCTTTCCGCTGATGAAGATCTGCGCCGCTAGCGGCAAACCTGCTCGCTCCCGCTATGAGGTGGAAGATCGCCTCTGTCGTGAAAGCGAACATGGGGAAACCCAGCTACTGACTCGGGTCAGACTGGTACCGGAGACCGGCCGTACTCATCAACTGCGGATCCACTGCCAGCTTCTGGGTCACCCCATCCTCGGCTGCGATCTCTACGGCGGTCTTGTACTGCCAGGTACTGAGCTGACGCCACGGCTGATGCTGCATGCCAGCGAGCTGGATTTGGTGCATCCGGTGAGCGGTGAGCCGATGCAGATCCGCTGTGCTGCGCCTTTTTAGGGGCAATGAGTAGAGGCCGTAAGCGCGAGTGTGGCGGGATCAGTGAAAGGCGTGACGGGAGAGGAAAGGTGCGAACGACAGATAAAAGATAGGGGCCGCGCTTTCGCAACGGCCCCCACCCCCCACTCGGTGTGGCTATCAGATCAGCTTGCGGGCGGCGCCCAGCACGATCTTGATGGCATCAGATTCGGTTCTCGCCATGGTTTCGGCGTTCGGGATTTCCTGCTGGGTACGGTTGACGATAACACCAGCCACCATACCGGCACGCAGGCCCTGGCTGGTGCACATGGTCAGCAGGGTGGCAGATTCCATCTCATAGTTCAGCACGCCCATGGCTTGCCATTCTTTCATGGAACCCTGGAAACGGCTCACGACGCGGCCGGATACGGTGTCGTAACGCTCCTGACCCGGGTAGAAGGTATCGGAAGAAGCAGTCACACCGATGTGCAGCTTGGAGCCCATCTCTTTGGCAGTGTTGACCAGTGCCGTGGTGCAGTCGAAGTCGGCAACAGCCGGGAACTCCATGGGTGCAAAGTGCAGGCTGGCACCGTCAAGGCGCACGGAACCGGTAGTCACGATCACATCGCCCACGTTCAGGTGCGGCTGGATGGCGCCTGTGGTGCCGATACGCAGGAAAGTATTGATACCCAGCTGGGCCAGCTCTTCTACCGCGATGGAGGTGGACGGGCCACCGATACCGGTAGAGCAGATGATCACGGCCTTGCCGTCCATCTCGCCGCGCCAGGTAGTGAATTCACGATGGCTGGCCAGGTGCACCGGGTTATCCAACAGCTCTGCGATGCGCTTGACGCGCTCGGGGTCACCGGGGACGATCGCCAGGGTGGCGCCTTGCAGATCAGCTTTCTTCAAACCCAAGTGAAAAACATCAGACATAGTGGACTCCTGGTTGCTCCCGGCCGACATGGTCAGGGCGCAAGTTAAGATGATTCTTGATGGTACTTTCAAACCTTCACTCCCCTCTCTGGGGAGGCGCCAACTATGGTCGAAAGCGCTTTCCAATTCCTTGAAGCACCTCACACTTCCACGCATTGAAAGTGACAAATTCAGAGCAAAACGTTTGCTAACTTGATGAATTTCTTGAAAAACGTTTTTCTGCCAAGAAAGGGGCAAGCGGCCTTGTCAATCCCTGTCTCGCCCCGGTTTATCGGTACGTGATCGAGTCCATAAAGTTGCAAACAGGATACCATTGACCCCTTCTCATCCCCACTGACGATGCTATTTTGACGTCCGCATACCACTTAATGGCTAATCATACGGAGTCCATCATGGCGACATTCAAGTTCTATATTCCCGCAATCAACCTGATGGGAGCGGGCTGTCTGCAAGAGGCAGCGGCCGATATCAAGGGTTATGGCTATCGCAAGGCGCTGATTGTCACCGATCGTGTCCTCAACCAGATAGGCGTGGTCGCCAAGCTCACCACCCTCTTGGCGGAACATGGCATTGAGAGCGTGGTTTTCGATGAAACCAAGCCAAACCCCACCATGACCAACGTCGAAGCGGGTCTGACCATGATCAAGGCCAACGGCTGCGACTGCATCATCTCGCTGGGGGGCGGCTCACCCCATGACTGCGCCAAGGGCATCGCCCTGGTGGCCGCCAACGGTGGCAGCATCCAGGACTACGAAGGGGTGGATCGCTCCGCCAAACCGCAGCTGCCGCTCATCGCCATCAACACCACAGCCGGCACTGCCTCCGAGATGACCCGTTTTTGCATCATCACCGACGAGGCGCGCCAGGTGAAGATGGCCATCATCGACAAGCACGTCACCCCGCTGATGTCGGTCAACGATCCCGAGCTGATGCTGGCCAAGCCGGCCGGCCTCACCGCCGCCACCGGCATGGATGCCCTGACCCACGCCATCGAGGCCTATGTCTCCACCATCGCCACCCCTGTGACCGATGCCAGCGCCATCATGGCGATCCAGCTCATCGCCAAACACCTGCGCACCGCGGTCAATCAGGGCGGCGATCTGCACGCCCGCGAGCAGATGGCCTATGCCCAGTTCCTGGCCGGCATGGCGTTCAACAACGCAAGCCTGGGTTATGTGCACGCCATGGCGCACCAGCTGGGGGGCTTTTATGACCTGCCCCACGGGGTCTGCAACGCCGTGCTGCTACCCCACGTTCAGGCATACAACGCCCAGGTGAGTGCCGCCCGTCTGAAAGAGGTGGCGCGCTACATGGGTGTTGACGTCAGCACCATGAACGATGAACAGGGCGCTGCGGCGGCGATTGCCGCCATCAAGCAGCTGGCGCTGGACGTGAAGATCCCGGCCGGTCTGGAGCAGCTCGGCGTCAAGGCCGATGATTTCGACGTGCTGGCCAGCAACGCCCTGAAAGATGCCTGCGGCTTCACCAACCCGAAACAGGCGAGCCACGAAGAGATAGTCGCCATCTTCCGCGCCGCCATGTAAACCGCATTGCCAACGGATAGGAAAAGGGGCCTGATCTGGCCCCTCTTTTCACACTATTTCGTCAGCACCACATCGTTGATGGCGCTGGCCAATCGGGTCAGCACGGTGCGAATGTTGCCACTGGTCGCCTTGTAGGCCTGCGAACGGTCGCTGGCACACTGCGCCACGAAGCGGGCATCTCCCTCGAATGCCACCGTATAGACCTGGATCCCCTTGCGTTTCATCTCCCGGCAGAGCAGCAGTTGCTTGCGATCCCGCAGCGCCGCCTCGGGCCCCATGTGTTCGCCGTCCGAGAACAGCACCATGATTTTGCGGTTGTCCGCTTGTCCGTAAGGGCGCGGCAGTTCGGCTGCCCCCCGTCCCCAGCGCCCCTGCCACTGGGGTGACAACAGGCGCCAGCCCCACATCACGCCCTCAGCCGTATTGGTGTTGAAGGCGGCGTAGAGGGTATCGAGCGCCTGGCGGTACTCGGCCCGGGTCGACAGATGCGCCTGAATGGGGCTCACCCCACAGTCGGCATCATCGAAGATGCCGAGCTTGTCACGCCGGTTCTCCAGGTAACGCTCCAGGGGGTTCTCCCTCGGGGCGAATGCCCGCAGGGGAGTGCCATCTTCATACTGCTTGATGGCTGGCGGCTTGGTGCTGTAGTGCAACCTGGGTTGCGTCTCGCCAACGGGAGCCTGCTCCAGCTTGCGGATCCAGCCCGGGGTGAGTTCCGCCAGCCGGTCTATGCCGTCCACATGCTCAGGCAGGCGGGCACAGAAGGCCTTGCGCTGGCGCCCCGGTACGTCACGGGTCAGCAAATTGCTCCAGCCTCGCTCATGGGCCAGCGTCTGCAACCCGAAGGGAAATGCCAGGCTCTCTGGATGAAACAGTTCAGGATGATCCCCGATATTGACCAGTCCGGTGGCGGGGATGATGCTGACAACCCTGTCCTGATTGCGCCGCTCGCGGCCAAACAGCACCTCGCCAAACTCTGTCAGCCCCTGCTTGATCGCTTTCATCGGCGCCCCGGACATGGAGTTGGACACATCCAGCACCAGGGCAATCTCAATACGGGTACGGGCACTGCTGGCACGGGCCGCCGCCGCCACCGGCATGTCACCCCCTTCGCCAATGGCCGAGAGATCCATCAGTGCGGGTACATGCCCCTGCAGAATAACCCGGGATCCCTGTTCGCTCTGGCTCAATCCGGGGGGGGCCACCTGCAAGGGGCGGCCCGCCAGATTGGCCTGCACCAGAGCAACGGCATCCTCAGCGGCAGTGTCACTGTCGGCGGCAGAGTAAAGCACCGCATCGGCGGCGGCGCTGAGCAGACTCTGGCCGCTGTAGCCACGGACCAGTTCGATGACAACGCCGGTCAGCGCCAGCACGCCTGTCAACATAAGGGCAAAGGCGGGAGAGAGCCCGCCCCCCTGGCGCAAGGGCAGTCCCATTCAATGGATCTCCTGAATAAAGTGGGTGACCAGGGTGCGGCCCGCCCAGAACCGGCTGAACATGCCGCCCTCCCCCTGCCCGAGGCGATAGCAGAGGGTCACCCGCATCAAGGTGCCCACCCGCAATTGCGGCCAGTTGCCCTGGCCGGCGCAGCCAGTGCCCTGCAGCAGGGGAACCAGTTCGCCATTGGCGCTGTTGTACTGCTCTATGGTCAGGGCGGCCTGTCCCTCTTGCAGAGCGGACAACTGGCCCTGCACGAAGCGCTGATAGAAGGCCAGCTGCGACACGGCGGCGGCGTTTTGCCCCGTCCCCTGCTGGGTCACTATCTGGGTCACGTTGTAGGCCACATTGTGCAGGCGTTGCTCGAGGCGCAGCAGTTGCAGTGCCTCGCTGCCAAAACTGAGCAGGGCCAGCAAGACGGGAATCAACATCATCGCCTCTATGCTGATGCTGCCCCCCATGGTGCCAGGACCCGACGCCGGGAGCCGATGGCGACATGCGCAGCGACTCATCCTGCCCCTCCGGCCGGCAGCCGGTCGGTGAGCAGCAAGAGGGTGCTCTGATAGCTGAGCTCGCGATCGTCAATCAGCCAGCTCGGGGTGAGCTGTAGACGGGGGCGGACCCTGGCCGTCACCTCCAGCACGGGATCCGCAGGCAGGCGGATCTCGCTGGCAGGATCCGGGCTCCCCTCCTCCTGGCCCAGCATGACCTCCAGCGACACATGGGGGATGACGCTCACCGTCACGCCATCCAGCTCCCCTCGTCCCCGTTGTTGCAAGCGAAGGCGTATCCCGTCAGCCGACGGGATCCGCCCTGCCGCAGATTCGGCCTGCAGCTCACGGAGCACGGATCGCAAGCCATGCTCCAGGGTGCTGTATTGCAGATGCACCCGCAGCACATCCACCACCAGCAACAGCAGTGCCAGCAGCAGCGGCAAGATGATCACCAGCTCTATGCTGGCCACACCGAGCTCGCGTCTCACGCCCCCGTCCCCCGTCCCAGTTGCGCCTTGAGCAGCCTGATGTCGTGCTCCAGCTGGCTGGCGCTAAGAAAACGCGACAGTATGAGGCGAGCCTGGGGTTCATTGCCCTCCGCCAGCAGCAGCAGGACATAATTCATCTCCACCCTGGGGGGCAGGTTCTGGTAGTGCAGCAGCGGCTCGAATGCCTGACGGGCAGCCACCTTGTTGCCCTCCATCAGCCAGCCCAGCGCCAGGTTGACGCGATAATCCGGTTCGTCGGGGGCCGCCGCCACCGCCACTTCAAACTGCTGGCGTCCCTTGCCAAAGGCCCCCTGCTGCAAGCTGGCCACCCCCAGGCCATTGCTGAGTCGCGCGCGCTCGTCCCGGTTCAGTCCGGCCAGCGCCAGTCCCTGCTGATAGGCCAGTGCAGCCTCGGCGCTCAGACCATCATCCAGCAGAAACTTGCCAAGATAGTGAGCGGCCTGAGCCCCCTGCTTGCCCCCCTTGTCCAGCAACTGCTGCAAGCCATCACGCGCCGCCTGCTTCTTGTCTTGCTGATAACGGGTACGGGCCAGCATCAACTGCGCCTCCTCCAGGGTGGCATCGTCAGCCAGCAAGGCCTGATAGAGCCGCTCTGCCTTGTCATACTGGGCAGAATCGAACGCCGCCTTGGCCACCGCCATGCCATTGCTCTGGCTTTGCTGGCGGGTATTGCCGTGGTTGCTGCACGCTGCCAGCCCGAGCAGGGCCAGCAACAACAAGCAATTAAGTCGTGATCGCATTTCAAATCCTGTGGCCCGCTCAGCGCAGGCTGTTGATCAACAAATTGAGGGTAGGAGCAATGATCAGCACCAGCATGGGCAGCATGATGAGCGCCATCTGGATGAGGGTGATCTTGCCCGGCAAGGAGCCTGCCTGCTCCTCCAGCGCCAGCCGCCGCATCTGGCGGGCCTCCTGACTGATGGTGCGCATTGTCTCGGCCAGCGGCGAGCCGTACTGCTGGGCCATCTGCAAGGTGTTGGCGAGCCTGTCCAGCTCGGGCAAACCGGTGCGCCAGGCGAGCCGCGCCAGACAACTTGCCTGATCGCCGCGCATCTGGATCTCCGCATGGGTGCGCAGGAACTGGCGGGCCAGGCCCGGCTCCAGCGCCCCCAGATAGTGGCCCACCCGCAGCAGCGCCCGATCCAGCGCCAGCCCGGCCTCGACGCTGATCACCAGCAGGTCGATGGCATCTGGCACCACCTTCTGCTGTGCACTCTTCACCTTGCGGGCACGCCACTGCAGCCAGCGCTCGGGTACACCGGCCCCCACCACATAGGCCACCAGCACCCACATCAGAGTGAAACCGTCGGCGGGTGCCGCCAGCAGACGCCACAACAAGGCCGCCAGTGCCCCTCCCAGCCCACCCAATAACTTGGCCGCCCTGAGCCGGTCAAAGCCATGGCGGGAGAAGATCCCCGCCTGCGCCAGCAGTTGCTGCAAGCGGGCCTGCTCCCGGGCGCCGACCGGGTAACCGCGACCGCACCAGGCCAGCCAGTCCCGCGCCGCATCCCTGCGTTGACGGACAGGGCCATAGCGGTGGCTCTGGGCCTGCCACTGCTGTTGTTGCCGGTAACCGTGCCAGCCAACGACCGCCGCCGACGCGAGACAGGCCAGCGCCAATCCGAAAAGTTGCATGACAGTCATGAGCTACCCCTGCAGGCGTGTGAGGCGACGGATAAGCCAGAGCCCGACCGCCACGCTGATGGAGACATATCCCAATACCCACTGGCCGCTGGCCGTGGTCATCAGGTAGGTGAAGTGCTCCCGCCCGGTCGTGAACAGCACCAGCAAGATGATGACGGGGAGCGCTGCCAGCACCTTGGCGGCATTGCGACTCTCGGCCGTGATGGTCTGGATGCTGGCCGCCAGGGTCTGGCGGGCACGCAGTGTCTCCACCAGTTGCGCCAGCACCTCCGAGAGGCGGCCGCCCGTTTCCTGTTGCAGGCTGAGCACTATGGTCAAAAACTGAAACTCGGCCACCGCGACCCGGCTCGCCGCCTGCTGCATCACCTGCGCCACCGGCTGACCTACCTGCAACTCGTCATGCATCTGACCAAACAACCGGGCCATCAGACCGCGCTGCTGACAGGCCACCAGCTTGAAGATATCCGCCAATGGCGCCCCGACCCGCAGCGCCCGTATCATGCCGTCAATCACCTCGGGCAACCGGGTACGAAACCGCTCCAGCGCTCGCTGTTGCAGTTGCTGATAGACCACCAGCCCGAGGGAAAGAGCCCCGCCCACCGCCAGCAGCAGTGCCAGCCAGAACGGCATGCCATTGGCCACCAGCAAGACGCAGGCAAGGGCCGCCCCCGCCGGGCCCTGCCAGGTCCAGCGGGTCAGCTGATCCTGGCCCACCATGGTCACCATCTGCTGATACCAGTGGGGCAGAGGCCGTGCCCCCTTGTGTTGCGCGGGCTGGCAATAGCGTTGGCACTGCTGCTGCCAGGCGTCGCGTCGGCTCTGCCATTGCCAGAGCAGCAGGCAGGCCAGTCCCCAGCCCAGACACACCAGAATGAGCGTGCTCATGACACCGGCTCCCCGGCACCCGCCATGCACTCATGCAGCTCGGTCAGCAAACCCGCCTGACGGGCTTTCTCCTCGACTCCGGCCGAGAGGGGATGGGCAATGAAGCGCCCCTGCAGCTTGCCGTGCAGCTCGGATTCCAGCACGAAGCGAAACAGCGGCTGCATCCTGATCTGGCTCCCTTCCAGCGAGGTAACTTCACTGATGGCGGTAATGCGGCGCTGACCGTCACGCATCCGCTCCAGTTGCACCACCAGATCCACTGCGCTGGCGATCTGGGCCTGGATGATCTGATCGGAGAGCCGTTCAGCCCCCATTTGCAACATGTTGGTCAGCCGCAACAGGGCATCTTCAGGGGTGTTGGCATGCAGGGTGCAGAGGGAGCCGTCATGGCCGGTGTTCATCGCCTGCAACATGTCGAACGCCTCGGCGCCGCGCACCTCCCCCAGAATGATGCGATCCGGCCGCATCCGCAGGGCGTTGCGCACCAGGGCGCGTACGCTCACCTCTCCCTTGCCCTCGGCACTCTCGTTGCGGGTCTCCAGCGGCACCCAGTGGGGCTGTTCGAGGGAGAGCTCGGCGGCATCCTCTATGGTGATGATCCGCTCGTCGTCGTTGATGTGCTTGCTCAGGGCGTTGAGCAAGGTGGTCTTGCCCGACCCCGTTCCCCCCGAGATAAGCACATTGAAGCGGCTGCGCGCCGCCAGCCCCAAAAAGCGGGCCATGACATCGGACAGGGCCCCCTTCTCCACCAGATGGGTCAGGGTCAGGCGGCTACTCGGGAATTTGCGGATGGAGATGGTGGTGCCACACAGGGCGATGGGCGGCGCAATGACGTTGACCCGGCTGCCATCGGCCAGTCGGGCATCCACCATGGGGGTGGACTCATCCACCCGCCGCCCCACCGCATTGACGATCCGCTGCGCCACGTTGAACACATGCTGGCGGTCGCGAAAGCGCACTCCGGAGAGGGTCAACTTGCCGTGTCGCTCCACATAGACCTTGTCCGGGCCATTGACCAGAATGTCCGAGACTTCGGGGTCATCGAGCAGGGGTTGCAGCGGCCCCACGCCCACCATCTCGTCCACCAGCTGACGGGCAAGCAGGGTCAGCTCCTGACGGTTATAGGGCAACATGCGGCGGGTCGAGAGCTGCGCGAGGGCACGGGTGACCCGCTCCAGCAGCGCGGCGCGCGGCAAGGTGGCGGCCACCGAGGGTTCAACCAGCTCGTAGAAGGCCTCCCGCGCGGCATCAGACAGGGTGAGCAGCGCCCCTGGCACCGACGGCAGTCGGCTGTTGGCTTGTCCGAACATCAGCGCCGCCCTCGCCCTGTGACCTGAGCCCCCACCAGCTCACCCGCCAGCAAGGTCAGGGCGCGAGCCAGTTTGCTCTTTTGCTGGATGAGTGGCTGCCCGGCACGCTCGGCGCGCACAAAGGCGCCGTGATCATAGGGCAGCACGGCGGCGTGGGGCTGACCACAGACGCGCTCCAGCTCCTGCGCCGGCACCCGCCCCTCCTTGCCACGGCAGTGGTTGCCCACCAGCAGGCGGCGTTGGGCCGGCCCGCCTTGCGGGCATTGCCCCAGCAGCCGCAGTGCCCCCAGACTGAAATCGTGCAGCCAGAGCACTACGTCCGCCTCTTGCAGCAAGGCACGCAGCCCATGGGTGCGCAGATCCGGCACATCGATAATGAGGGTGCTGTAGTGCTCCGCCATCACGTTGACCGCCGCCACCAGTTGCTCGGCACCGAGCACCAGCTCCTGCCCCTCGTCATAGAAGAGGAAGAGCCTTGGCCCAAGCTGATGGGCAGTGTGGGCCAGCAGGGTGCCATCGAGCCGATCGGTAGCCTGCCACCACTGTTCACCGGGCGGGGCATAGTCGCTGCCCAGCAAAATAGGGTGACGGCTGTGACGAAGGTTGAGATCCAGCAACGCAACCTGACGGTGATGCTGGTCGGCTAACGCCATGGCCAGATTGGCAGCCACAGTGCTGGTGCCCACGCCACCGGCGGCGCCGACCACGCAGATCACCCGCCCCTTGCGCAATGAGGTCACCAGCGGCACCCCCAGCAGACGCAGCAGGCCGGTACGCAGGGCATCGGGATCCAGCGGCGCCGGATAGTAATCATCCACTCCCACCGAAATAAGCCAGCGGAACAGGGTCACGTCCCCCCTCTCCCCCAGCAGGACCAGCCGCATCTGGGGCGGGCAGCACTCGGCAAGGGCGGCCAGATCGGCCGCCAGCGTCTGTGGATTTTCCACCTCCACCAGCAGGATATCGGGGGCCCCTTGCGCCAGGCAGTAGGCCCTGGCCTCGGCCAGGGAGCCCGGGATCTGTCGGGCTTCGACCTCGGCCAGCTGGGCCAGCACCAGGCCGACCCCGGCATGCAGGGCCGGCTGGCGGGTGACAGCCACCAGTTGTTTGGCTTGTTCACTCATGCACTACTCCCCTGTCGTCTGCTGTTTCTTGGCCGACTTGGCCTTGCCCTGATAGAGGCGCTGCACGGCACCGGCATCGAGGGCGCTGCCACTGCCGTCATAGCGGGCGCCGCGGGCCCAGTGCTCCCCATGACTCTGGGCGCGATACTGGTTGCGCAGTACCAGACAAGCGCCGGGCGATGCCAAAGATACGCCTCTGGCATAGCGGCAGGTGTCGGATTGCAAGGTGGCGTCAAGCTCGACCTCATACGCTTGCCGGGTCGCCGGGATGAAGGTGAGGCGGGTCTCCAGCGCCAGCCACTGGGCCAACTGCTGGCGCAGAGCTTCCGGAGTTGGCTCCCGGCTACCGGGTTGCGGGCCCGTGATCGTCAGGTGCAGGGATCCTGCCTCCAGCCGGTTGGCCAGCGGGGCCAGTTGCCATTGCAGCTGTTGTTGCAGTTGCGACGGGGCAACCCGGAACTGCAGCTGATCCTTGAGGGTGGCGGCAGGGGGTTGGGTGGTGCAGGCCATCAGCGGTAACGCCAGGGCCAGCAACAGTGTCTCTCTTAACATGGTCACTTCCCTCAGTAGCTGTAGCCGTAGTTGCCAAACAGGCGAGTCGCTTGCGCACCAGGTCGCTCGGTTGACCCCATGTCGGTGAAGAACAGCCGCTCGAACCGGCTCGGCGCCCGATAGTGATCCAGCGGCGTCGACAGGGAGAGGGGATCGCTGGTGGGCTGCACCAGGCGGGCGGTGGCGATGATCACCAGTTCGCTCTCCTGGTTCTTGAAGCTGTTGCTGCCAAAGAAGGGGGCCAGCCCGGGGATCTCGCCGAGGAAGGGCAAGGCCTCGTTGCTCTGGTTGCGATGAGTACGCACCAGGCCCGCCAGGGCGAAGCTCTGGCCATCCGCCAGCTCTATGGTGGTGGTGGTGCGACGGGTTTCTATGCCCGGCACCACGACCCCGGCGATGGAGACGCTGTTCTCGCGGCTCAAGGTCGACACTTCGGGTGAAACCGTCAGGCTGATGCGGTTGTTGTCGAGCAAGGTGGGAGTCAGCTCCAGCGAGATGCCGAACTTCTTGAATTCGATCTCGGGCCCGTTATCCCCATTGCCCACCGGGAAGGGGAACTCACCACCGGACATGAAGGTGGCGGCCTCACCGGATTTGGCCGTCAGGTTAGGCTCGGCCAGCACATTGACCAGGCTGTTCTCCACCAGTGCATCTATGATGGCGTTGATGTAGACCACATCCTTCTTGCCGCCCCAACTGCCCCGCTCGGCGGGGTTGGGGAAACGGTTGCCCGGCGAGACACCCAGCTGCAAGTACTCCCCCATGGCGCTCCAGCGCAATCCCAGTTGTTCACTGGTGGTGCGCTGCATCTCGACGATGCGCACCGATATGTTGATCTGATCCGAGCCCGCCAGACGCAACTGGTTGATGACGTTCGCATATTGCCCGCTGCCACCACCGGCGACCGCCGCCCCCTCATCCTGATTACCGCTCTGAGGCTGAGCGGGGGCGACTGGGCCAGAGGGAACTCCCTGAGGCTGAATGCCTTTGGCGAACGCCTCCACCATGGCCAGGATCTCGTGGGCTTGCAGCGGACTGGTTACCTCCCCCGCCACCACTATGGCGCCGCCAGACTCGCTGAAGGTGAGTCGGCTCTGGGGAAAGTGCTGCCTGGCCAGCTGCTTGAGGGGGGCAAGATCCGCCACCACCTGCACCCGGTAGTGACCCAGGGTGCGGCCATCCTGCGCGGTGACCACCAGATCGGTGCGGCCAACCTTGCGACCATAGATCAGCAATTGCTGATCAGAGGGGCTGTGTACCCGCACCAACTCCGAGTTGGCGACGAAGGCATCCAGCACGGGTTCATCGAAATTGAGCAGGGTGGACTGCTCGGGGGTGAGAGTCAGGCTCTCTGCCGCCACTGCCCATAACGGCAGCAGGGCGAGCACCATGGCGAATGTTCGCAACATCGTGTCCTTTCTGGGTTGATTAAGGTTGGCGGTTACGGTCGTTGCCGTCGCCATAACTGATCCGGACTCCGTGACCCGGAATGGCCCTCGGGTTCTGGCCACTGGCCACCTGCTCGGCCCATATCAGGCTCCCTTCAGGCAGGGCAACAGCCTCGCTGCCCGCAGGGGCACCCTGGGCCGAGCGCAGTACCAGTGCCAGCTCTCCCAATCGATGGGCCAGCAGCAGACGGGCTGCCGCCCGCGGGGCCAGCTCGAAGGTCACAGCCACTTGATCGAAGTTGTCCTGCGCCGCCGCAGTGCCGTTGAGCGCGGCGATATCGGTCACCTGGGCATCGATGGCCAACAACTTGATGTCGATCAGAATGATCTCCGCCGACTGGTTGCTGGTCACCTCGGCCCCTTGCGCATTGTGCTGACGGGCATGCTTGCTGGTGAGGATCACATCCACCCGGTTGCCGGGCCGGATCAGGCCATGGCTGGCCGCCTCCCGCCCCAGCGCCAGGGTCACAGCCCGCATCCCCGGCGCCATCATGGCGGAGAGATAGTGGCTCTGCTCCGGGCGCACCAGATCATCAGACGAGACAATCTGCCCCGACTCCAGGGTACGGGTGACCAGACTTCCCTTGAGTGCCTTGGTATCGGTAAAGCCGAACAGGAAGAGCCCCGGCAGATTCATCTCCTCGGCGGCGGGCAGGGTTTGCCAGACCAGATCCTCGGGATGGATAAAGGAGCCGGCCTGTACCCTGTGGGCGGCCACCAGCACCTGGGCGACCCTGTCGGAAGCTGTCGATTCCGATGTCAGGTCTCGCGGTGGAACTGTCTTCTGCGGCGCCGGTTCAACCGGCCAGAAGGCAGCCAGCGTCGCCGCCAGCACCAGCAGTGCAGCGATAAGAGAGAGGAGTTTCTTCATAGGTGTGACTACATAAATAGAGGAGTGGTCAGACTCGCCGCCCACAAAATGGCGAATCCATAAGGCACAGTGACGGGCTCGGGAGATGGCCGGAAACGGGCATAAGCCAGGCATACGAGGCTGAGCACGCCACCCGAGAATGCCATCCAGAGCAGCAACTCGGGCCAGCGTCCGGATGCACCATAGAGGCAAACCGCCAGCAACTTGCTGTCACCGGCCCCGCACCAGCCCCTGTGATAGGCAAACAGCCCCAGCAGCAGTGTCAGCAGGGCCAGGGTCAGCGAAAGCGGATTGAACGGCAGCAGCCAAAGCGCCCAGAGTGCCAGTACCAGCACAGCCAGGTTGGGGACACGCCGCTCAAACAAGTCGCTGACCAGACACCAGCACGCCATCAATATGGCCAGCCACTGCCCGAGCGCTGTCACTTGCCCGCGGCATCCATGTTCAACCCCGCCACTATGGCGGTGAACTTCTCCTTCAAGGCCGTGATGAAGATCCCGTCCGAGCCGAAGATGGCGAGGATCCCGGCCGCCAGCCCCGCCGCCAGAATGCCGTATTCGATCGCCGTGGCGCCGGTGTCATCCTTCAGATAGTCCCCAAGGTAATCCCAAACTCGCATCTTCATTTTATTGTCCCTGTTTTTTATGCCTGAAATTAAACAGCGACAATATAATATTGAGATCGCAAACGAGAATCAATATCATTATCATAAAATGAAATAATTCGCAGAGTGAATTTTCGTTTTTGACACTTTTAACAGCAAAAAAAACTGCGCTAATCGTTCAACTCGCAAGAAGAGACTGGTTCGGCAGCTTATTCACCTATAGAACAATAATGGAGTCGATCTTGTTCAGGACAACGCGACCCCTGATCCTGGCCCTCTGCTGCGCAACCTTGCTGGCATGCAAGGCCGAGCTGGGTACCCCGGATCAGGAAGGAAACAACGGCAACACCAGTGGTAATAACGGCAGCAGTCAAACCACGCCTCCCCCCCCGGATCCTGTGACCCCGCCATCGGACAACAACACCGGGAACAACGGCAGCGGCACGGGCAACACAGGCAACACAGGCAACACAGGCAACACAGGCAACACAGGCAACACAGGCAACACAGGCAACACAGGCACTGTGACCCCGCCTACACCACCGGATCAACCGGACAAGGCACCAGATCCTGCCACCAAACCCACCAGCCTGGATCTGGCGGGTGCGCTCTCCATCACACACGAGCAGGGAGCCCAATTCGATATCCAGCTCTGCGCCGACAAGGTGTGCGTGACTCAGAGCGCCCTGGCCGACGGCAGCTTTGGGTTCAAACTCAAGCTGAGCCAGTGGCCTCAGGATAAACCACTGAGGTTGACCGCCAGCAACCGCCAGCAGAGTGCGTCTATCCTCAGCAGTCAGCTGCCCTCGCTGGAGCAACTGCTCAAGCAGGATCAGAATGGGGATGGCATCATCACCGAACAGGAGGCCCCCCATCTGCACCTCTCCCCCATGCTGCTGGCATACCAGAGCCTCACCACGGCACTGCAAAAACGGGAAGGCAGGCAGGATGTCACGGCGCAGCTGGTCAGCGATCCACAGCTCAATCACGGCATGGCCCGCGAGCTGACCGCACTGCTGCAACTGGTACTCGATGGCGACATTCCCCTCCCTGTCAGCGAGATCACCCAGCTGGCCGAGCACCTGGTCGCCTACCAGCAGGTTCAGCCAGGTGCTGACCTGCGAGAAGGGCTGTTGAACTATGCCGTCCAGCAAGGGACGGCACTGCCTGTCGATACGGAGACCATGCTGGCGGCTGCGGTCAAAGCCATGGCGGCCCTCGACACCCGCACCCCGGCCTATCAGCTGCACGCCACCTTCTACCCTCATCGACAGCTGACCCTGCAGGGAATATTCCCCTCGAGGCTTGGTGAGCCGACCGTCATGGTAGAGATAGGCGCCAAGCCCAATCACGATGGCCTTAACCAGAACTACTTCAAACCGGAACGCCCAATACGGCCACAGCGACTCCCCGTCAGGGCCCTGGATGGCCAGGTGCTTGACGGTCTGCCCGTCAAACAGGGCAACCAGTACAGCCTCACCCTCGCACTGCCGGACCTCAACAATACCTTCACCACTTGCCAGCCTGGCGAGAGCGAGACCAGCGACGACCTGATGCAGGACACCCTCACCCTGGTGGTACAGGATGAGAAGAGCGAAGTGGAATTGCGATCCGTACTCGGATCCCTGTGCGAACTGGTCAAGCAGGACGGCAACCGGGACGGCATCCTCACCGCCAGCGAATTCCCGCGCCTGCAAGTGGGCTATACCAGCACGGCCCAGCAAGCCCTGCTGCTCAAAGCCACACTCAGTGCCGGCATGGGCTCTTTCCTGGACTGGCAAGCCTGGACCCTGGCGGAGCTGGATCAAAAACTCAAGGCACTGCCGAGGCATCAGGTTGAGCTGCTGGCAGCCATGGTCGCCCTGCAGGCCGAGGGGGAGCTCTGGCAGCAACCCGTCAACCTGATCGAAGGCACTGATTTTCGCCAGCAACTGCTGAGCTGGCTGGAGATCAACATGGCCAATGAATATTCAACCGTGTCCCGCAACAATCAGATACCGGACCTGTTCAAACTGGAATCCGCCATCGCCGACAATAGCGGGCTGGGCCCCCTGTTGAATGCCAATCCAGACAAGAACATCTCCCACATCATCAAGGCGGCGGCCGGTCTTATCCGCAACTCGGAAAGCGATGCACTTCTCTATCCCGGTACCAGCACACCGGGTAGCTGGGTCACCCCCTACCCCAACAGCCCCCTATCCCCCGTCTGTCAGCGCGAGGTGTTGTCAGATCAAGTGATCGGCCTGGCCATTCTGGGCCAGGGCCGTGATCAGGATGGCAGCCACTGGGTCACCCTTGGCTGGCAACCCCAGGAGGGGGCGAGTCAGTATCGGATTGGCTGGGGGAAAACCCCGTTTGAGCATATTGAAAACGCCGAACAGCAAGGCAGCAGCCAGCAGACTCGCATCACCCTCAAGGGTCTCCCTCGCTATCAGGACTACCAGATAAGAGTGATGAGCGAAGGCGGCACCATCAGCGCCCCCCTCCACTATCGGACGGGCCAGTTGCATGTGGCCGATACCCGCATCACCCACAGCATGGGAGACGATGACGGCAAGCGGGGACGGGATCTGGACAATCGCTGCGATCCCCTGAGCGGTGAGGCCGTCAACAGCAATCAGGATGGGGTGCTTGGCGCTCGCTACATCAAGCTGGACAGCCAGGGACAACCCCTGCCACGGCAAGACCTCTCCTACAAACAGTTGCCCTTCGCCTGCGTGGTTGATGCCTTGAGCGGACTGGTATGGGAAACCAAGGTGCAACACAAGGATGGGGAATCCTCCCTGCACGATGACAAGAGCCTGTTTGCTTATGACGATATCCAGAGCGACAACGCCTTCAACGGCAGCTGCTATGACCCGCAAAGTGGCACCCTGGCAAGTGATAGAAGCCGTTGCAACCTGAAACGTCAGGTCAATCAGGTCAATCAGAGCAAGCTGTGCGGCCTGGATAACTGGCGCGCCCCGAGCCAGCAGGAGTTCTACGGCATCATGACCCTGACCAAAGAGAACCCCATTGCGCTCGATACCCGTTATTTCCCGCTCTATTCCGGCCTGGCATACACCTACGGCAAATGGAACAAGCTGGAAGGTATCTTTTACGGCTTCTGGACGGCAGATGTCATGCCAGTGAGCCGCCCGGTCGGCACCTGGAGCCAGGATGATGGCGGGCCGGATGCCTACAAGGTACGGCCAGGCTCTGACCTCAGAGGCAGTATCGCCCGCCAGTATCAACCCCATTACGTCATGCTGGTCAGCGATGGCTTCAAGGTCACAGGAGAATAAAATGCACCGCTATTTCCCCCCCCTATTGCTGATCGCCACCCTGTTGCCGGTCACCAGCCAGGCCAGCGAGTGTCTGCCTGGCTATCAGAACGATCACAACCGTTTCGTCAGCGAGCAGGTCGACACGGCCGAGGGCAAGCTGAACGTGGTCAACGACAGAGCCACAGGTCTGCAGTGGCTCTATTGCCCCTATGGTCAGCACGCCAGTACCGATGGCACCGGTTGCGAGGGCACACCCGCGTTTATTTCAACCCGCGCCAATGCTGAAGACAATCCCTTGATGGGCGTTATCAAGCAGGCCAACGACCGGCTTGGTACACCCGCACAACCCTGGCGGGCACCCGACATCAAGGAACTGTTTACCCTCTACAACAACCAGTGCCAGCCGGCCATTTATGCGGCACAAGGTTACCCTGCGACATCGCTCCAATCACAGATAGCAGCAGACAAAGACACCCTGTGTGCTGACGCAGCCTCCAAGTGGGATAAGGTAGCTGAGCAGTGGATCGAGGCTCCCGATGATGTCAAAACTGCATGCCGCGCAGCTGAACAACAACTTTGGGCACTGGCCAACATCGCCTTTGGTTCAGACAGTTCGGGGGGGGAAGGATACGACTTTCTGAACTTTGCCGGCAGCGGGGAAACCTTCAACGTTGGCGGAATAGGATTATCCAGCGTCATGCTGCGACTGGTCCGCCCCATCCCCACCGTTGAGGAGTGATCCCATCGGCCAGAGGGCCAGGCGCCCTCTGGCTATTTTTTCCATGGCTTTTACTTCCGCCAAGGGAGTAGGTATGATTCGGCCAGCGTAAAAGACTTGAATGGATGATCTGAACTCGATATGCGGATGAAACACCTGATTGCCGCGGCCCTGACCGCCCTCACCCTGTCCGGTTGCAGCCTGGTCTATCGCATCGATATTCCCCAGGGCAACTATGTGGAACAAAAACAGGTCGACAAACTGCGCCAGGGCATGACCCGCGAACAGGTCGAGTTCGTGCTGGGCTCCGCCATGCTGCGCGATGGCTTTGACCCGAACACCTGGTATTACCTCTATGAATTCCAGCCGGGGCGCGGCGAAAAAGAGCGCAAAGAGCTCACCGTGACCTTCGCCAACGACAAGCTGGCCACGGTCACCGGCGACTTCCCGTTACCTGCGGCCTTCCACACCCCGCTCTGATCGCATTCACAAAACCGGCCCAGCGCCGGTTTTGTTTTATCTCGTTCGCAAGGAGTGCTTGATGAGCCAGATCCTGATTGCCGGTGCCAGCGGACTGATCGGCACAGCCCTTGTCCGCCAACTCGATCCCGCTCACTCACTGACCCTGCTCTGTCGCAAGGCGGGTGCTCCCCAGCCCCGGCATCACTGGCTGCCAGCCGACTTCGAACAACTGGCGGATCTGGACCTGCCCTCCCCTGTCGACATCGCCTTCTGCTGCCTGGGCACCACCCGCAAGCAGGCAGGCTCTGACGACGCATTTCGTCGGGTCGACCACGACTATGTGCTGGCTTTTGCCAAGCTCGCTCTCCGCCACGGCTGTCAACGCCTCATCGTCGTCTCGAGTCTGGGAGCCAACCCACGCTCACCGGCCCTCTATCCCCGCACCAAGGGGCAGATGGAACAGGCCTTGCTGGCACAATCCTGGCAACGGCTTGCCATAGTGCGCCCCGCCATGCTGCTCGGCAACCGCCAGCCGCCACGCCGTTCCGAGCAATTTTTTCAGGCACTCTATCCGCTGCTGCGTCCCCTGCTCATCGGCAAGCTGCGCCGCTGGCGCGCCATCGACGCCAGCCAGGTCGCCCACGCCATGATAGTGCTCAGCCAGCAGGAACATGGTATCGAGCTGGTGGAAAACGAGCGCCTGCAACGTCTTTAAGCTCTGCTCCTCAATACCCATCCTGAAAGACGCGGCCAGAGATATCAGTTCGCCGATAACAGGTTTTTGATCACCTCAGCATCGATCTGTGCCACCTGATGCTGATCGCCCAACACGCCTTCGGCCAGCTCCCGCTTCTGGGCATGCAGCGCCACAATTTTCTCTTCCACCGTCTGCTCGCACACCAATCGATAGACGGTGACCGGCTCAGTTTGACCCATCCGGTGAACCCGATCGCTGGCCTGATCTTCTACCGCCGGATTCCACCAGGGATCGAGATGGATAACCGTATCGGCCTCAGTCAGGTTGAGCCCGGTGCCTCCTGCTTTCAAACTGATCAAAAAGAGCGGTATCGCGTCGGTTTTAAAACGTGCGATCGCCTGTTGCCGCTGCTTGGTGTTGCAACTGCCATCGAGATAGCAGTAATCGAGCGCCACATCGGCCAAACGCTGACGCAGCAGGGTCAGCAGATCGACAAACTGGCTGAAAATCAAGATCCGGTGACCGTTGTCGATGGCCTCCAGCGCCAGCTCCATCGCCGCATCCAGTTTGCTCTGTGGCTGCGACCAATCGGGCAGCAGCAAGGCGGGTGAACAACAGATACGCCGTAACCGGGTGAGGTTGCTCAGCATCAACATCAGGTTGTGCCCCTCACCACTCTCCATCTGGCTTAATGCTTCGCGCCGGCTCGCCTCATACAGGGCAAGTTCCGGCCCGGAGAGCTGGATGTGATGAACGATCTCGGTTTTTTCTGGCAGCTCGGCCAACACTTCGCGTTTGAGGCGCCGCAACACAAAGGGCGCGATAACTCCTTTCAACTGGGCAAGATGGGCCGGATCACGACTCGCCTTGCCAAACCTCTGTTTGAAATGGGTTTTATTACCAAGCAGACCCGGGTTAATAAAGTTGAACAGGCTCCAGAGCTCACCGAGATGGTTTTCAACCGGAGTGCCACTCAAGGCGAGTCGAAACTCGCCATCGAGCTTGAACAGCGCCTTGGCGCGCGCCGTGCTGGCATTTTTAATCTGCTGCGCCTCATCGGCCACTATGGTGGCCCATTTAATCTCGCCAAGCTCGGCATGGCTGGACACCAGCCCATAGGTAGTCAACAGCAGGGAGCCCGGCCCCAGATTGGCCACTGCTGCGCCCCTGTCTTGCTGCTCATTGAGCACCTGTACCGTCAGCTCAGGGGCAAAACGGGCCGCCTCGTCACACCAGTTGGTCAACAGCGAAGTGGGCACGATCACCAGCGCAGGCCCCTGCTCTTTTCTAAGCCGAAGCAGGGTCAACGCCTGGATGGTTTTGCCCAGCCCCATGTCGTCAGCCAGACAGGCCCCGAAGCGGTGCTGTGCCAGATTGGCCATCCACTGCACCCCCACCCTCTGATAATCGCGCAGCGATGTCATCAGCTCGGCCGGACAACTGGCCTGCTGGCGCCAGGCGTCGGTCAGCCCGCGCCATCCTGCATCTCCGCTGACCGCGCTCTGCTCAAGCAGGTGCATCAGTGGATAGGCCAGCCGCTGGCTGACCTGCTGCTTGTCATCCACCAGCGCCGCCAAGGTGGTCAACCGCGCCAGCAGTGATTCGCTCAACATCAGCTGAGCCTGTTTACCCTCAATGGTGATATAGCGCCGGCCACCGGCCACTTGCCGCAACAACAGCCGTAAATCGAGCACCTGCTGCTGATCGACCTGTAATTCGCCGTCGATGGCAAACCACTCCTGCTGTTGCTCTATTCGCAGAGTCAGCGCCTCTTCGCCAATCAGATGCATCCTCTGGCTGTCGCTGTGCCATTGCAAGCGAACCCCCAGTTCATCAAGGGCGGCGAACCGTTCCAGCATGGGGATCATCTCAACGCCGCTCAGCGACCAGGGGCCCTTGCCCACCAATTCCAACGCCTTGGCCACTGTTTTGGTCAGGGCGCGCTCTTGCTTCAATGACCGCTGCCAATAGTGATGAGGGGCTTGCCAATCTTTAATGAATTCCGCCCCCAGCCCCAAGGGGATCGCCTTGCCCCCCGCCAACTGGTTAACCAGCTGCAGGTTCAGGGTCTCTTTTTGCAAATCAGCCAACATCACCGCATCGATGGGACAAGGGCTTAGCCGGGTATGACTGCAGAGCGCCGGATGCTCACTGATCCAATCCAGGTCTGGTTGATTGTTGAGGGTATCTGCCAATTTAGGCAGCGCTTCGGCTGGCAGTTCAGGCATGCGCGCAAGATGGGGCAACAGCTCTTGCACCTTGGCTGGCACCGCCTCCACTTGCCACAGATCGGCGGCAATCGGGGTAATTTTCTTGCGGTTGGTTACCGATACCGCTTTACCGTCGCTCATCAGGGTCGCTTGCCAGCGACCCTCACGCTCTTCAATGGTGACCAGTGGTGAGTTGAACAGCAGGGCCAAGGGCGTGCCATCACTGGTTTGCAGGCGGGGATGTTCTGCCAATATCCGCAATGTACCGAGATCAGGGGCGCAGTAGTAGTTATGCCGCATGCTATGAGCAATGCGCAGATCCTGCTCGTCAGCCACCTCGGGATAGAGGTTGTCGATATCCCACAGGTTGTGAATCACCCGACCACTGCTCCAGCCGCCTTTGACACTCTCCTTTTGCAAGCGGCAAACCAGCTCGTCGCCACGCTTGTCAAGCTGCCACACCAGCCGTTCACATTTACCTACTTCCTGCTGTGGCGATGGCAAGCTGGCGAGCCAACGCTCCCACTGTGCAGGGCGATGAATCGCAAAGATGCCAAGGGACGTTGACTTATCCAGCAGCAGACGCAGCAAATCCTGACACAGCGCCATCAACAGGTGCTGTGGGGGCGCCGCTAAAAGGGGCTCTACTTGCCAGGTTGCCAACTCGCCAACATCAACGCCTGACTGCTGGGCCTGCCATAGCAAACAGAGCACCAGCCACAGTTGCCCCCAAGCTATGTGAGGTTGGGAAGTAAACGCCTCAACAGGACCACGCCACTCTCGCATCAAGATAGCGGGCGGCATCCGACCTTTCTCGCCCAGTAGCAACAAGGGTTCCACCAGCCAGGGATGCTGTTTTTTCGCCCATGTCATCGCCTGCTTGTGCCACTTGAAGATATCTCCCCCCACAACTGCAAGCAGACCGAACCAAATCACGGTCAAACCACCGGGGAAAAAACCCTTCTGGCTGGCACGAACACGCCATGTCAGCAACGCCAGCTCCAACGCGGCCGCTTGCCCGGTCCCATCACCTTTATAGCCACGCAGCAAATCGACAAGCTCGCTCGGACCTCCCGGATAGTCAGACGTCTGCAGCGTCAGCAGACAATCCTGCTCGAACTGCATATAGGAGAGCTGATCTGCCATCACTGGCCTATCCCCCTCCGAACACAACTCTCCCCAAGAGTAACTAGGGATTCCATTGAGGAACTCTTCCTCATGCCAGCATCTTGCAATCACCTGCTGTAACTTGAGGGACAGGTAACCAAAAACTCGCGTCGCGCCCATGGCGCCGAACACTTCCCTGTCTGCCTCACGCAACTCACGCTGATGCCAGACTGCCTGTTTTCCCTGCATCAACAGCCTGGCATAGGCGATGTAATTCCAGTTGGAAAAGCGCACGTCACCGGGGAGAGCCTGAGGCTGACTGAAATAGAGATAGAGCAGAAACCAGAACCCCTCTGTCGCCAACGTATAGATCCCGTTTCGCTCCAGATGAATCATCTCGGTATCGACCAACTCGGCCAATGCTGTCCTCTCAGCCGCTTTGAGCGTATGACCCATGAACCGACCAAGTTGAGTCACATTGCATTGATGGTGGTTTGCCACATAAAAGAGCAGCTGGTTATGAATAGCGGTAAATTGCATGGCAGCAGTCCTGACATAATCGAGGTTGCAGTGGTTACAGCAGAGGCTTGCAGGTGTCAATCCGGGAGTGATGACGAACAAACGGGAGCCATTATTCCCCTCGCTTGCGGTTGGTATTGGGCCGGCCGCCAGTCACCACATCGGCGCGCCCTTCTTCTTTGGCCTTCTCTGCCCGCTTCTTGCGCATCTCTTTCGGATCGGCAATGAGCGGACGATAGATCTCGATGCGATCCCCATCCTGCAGCAACTCGGAACCCTTGACCGGACGGCTGTAGATACCGAACTTGTTGACCGACAGATCGATCTCTGGGTGCTTGGTCACTATGCCGGACTGCTCGATGGCAGCCAGCACGCTCGTCTCGGGGGCAACCCGGATGCGCAGCACCGTCTGGCGCTCGGGCAGGGCATACACCACCTCGATATTGAGTAAATCAGACACCGTACACCACCTTGGCGCGGTTGGAGAAAGCGAGCACCATGGAACCCACCAGATCGCGGAAAATCTGGCCAAATGCCAGCTCGATCAACTTGGACGTGAATTCGAAATCGAGGTCGAACTCGACCTTGCAGGCATCCACATCCAGCGGCGTAAAGGTCCACCAGCCAGCCAGTTTGCTGAAGGGGCCGTCCACCAGCTCCATTTTGATCTGCCGGTTGGCATCGAGCTGGTTGCGGGTGGTAAACGTCTTGGCAATTCCCGCCTTGGCCACATCCACCGAGGCCGTCATGTAGTCATTGCCGGTTTCGTGAACGCGGCTGCCGACACAACCGGGCAGAAACTCCGGATAAGCGTGAACATCATTGACCAGCCGGAACATTTGTTCGGCGCTGAACATCACTAGGGCACTGCGAGTAATACGGGGCATGGGTTTTCCTCATCCAATCGGGCCGATTTTATCACCTTGTCAGCTAAAATCACCGCCGAAACTGCTCACAATGCCATCACTCAAGCGGTTGCGCGTTTTACCACCGCCGCCACCCACCTCTAAATCACCGTCCCGGCCAACATCTCCACCGAAACTGCTCACAATGCCATCACTCAAGCGGTTGCGCGTTTTACCGCCGCCGCCACCCACCTCTAAATCACCTTCCCGGCCAAAATCACCGCCGAAACTGCTCACAAAGCCGCCACTTGAGCGGTTGCGCGTTTTACAGCCGCCGCCACCCACGTATAATGCGCCTTCCTAATCATTGCCAAAGGCGCCCGTCATGAGCAAAAAGAACAGTAAAAACAAAGCCGGGTCCAGCACCATTGCACTCAACAGAACCGCCCGTCACGAGTACTTCATTGAAGAACGTGTGGAAGCCGGTCTGTCCCTGCAAGGGTGGGAAGTCAAATCCCTGCGGGCGGGCAAGGCCAATATCAGCGAAGCCTATGTCATCTTCATGCAAGGCGAAGCCTTCCTGTTCGGCTCCACTTTCTTGCCACTGAATGCCGCCTCCAGCCACGTGGTGTGTGACCCGACTCGCACCCGCAAACTCCTGCTGAGCCGCCATGAGCTCGACAAGCTGGAGAGCCTGACTGCCCGTCAGGGCTACACCATAGTGCCGCTGGCACTTTACTGGAAAGAGTGCTGGGTCAAGGTCGAGATCGGCCTGGTAAAAGGCAAGAAAGAACACGACAAGCGGGAAGACACCAAGGCCCGCGAATGGGATCGGGAGAAAGCCCGCATCATGAAGAACAAGCATCGCGGCTGATTGTGCGCCGCCAGCGCTTGCGCGGCGTCCAATAAACCAGCAATCGACCGGCCAAGGCCGGTCGATTGCTATCAACGCCTTGCCATGACAGGATTTTTGCGTACAATCGCTTTTGACAACTTGGGGCTGATTCTGGATTCGACAAGATTCACGAAACCCAAGGTGCATGCCGAGGTGCGGTAGGCCTCGTTAACAAACCGCAAAAAAATAGTCGCAAACGACGAAAACTACGCACTAGCAGCTTAATAACCTGCATAGAGCCCTTCTACCCTAGCTTGCCTGTGTCCTAGGGAATCGGAAGGTCATCCTTCACAGGATCGTGTGGAAGTCCTGCTCGGGGCGGAAGCATTAAAACCAATCGAGCTAGTCAATTCGTGGCGTGTCTCTCCGCAGCGGGTTGGCGAATGTAAAGAGTGACTAAGCATGTAGTACCGAGGATGTAGTAATTTTGGACGGGGGTTCAAATCCCCCCAGCTCCACCAAACGTTTGGAAAGGGCCGCTTCGCAAGAAGTGGCCCTTTTTATTTGTATCCTGTTTCCATCCCGTATCGAACGATTGAGCCTTTACTGACAGTTCATTCTGCTAACTCGCTGAGATATGAGACAAACTTCCCCGAGTTCTCCGGTTCCTCTCATGCCATCTACACCGTTTTTTGCCGGGTATTCGCCCTCCATCCTGCACGCCAGACGAGGAATAAAACGGCGATTGGCCCTGCCGCTTATTGTGTCTCCCCTGCCTGGGCGCAGACCCAGTCGACAAAGGCCTGGATCTTGGGGCACTGACGGTTGGGCAAGGTTGCTATGTAGTAACGCTGCTCGCAGCGCACCTCCATGCCAGAGAAAGGGGCAACCAGTTCATGTCTGGCCAGCCGCTTGCTCACCAGGTTCTTGCGGCCCATGGCGACCCCGGCGTGATTCATGGCAGCTATGATGGCGAGATCGGAGCGATCGAACCCCATGTTCGACTGGCAGGCGTCGAGGGAGATGCCGCACTGGCGAGCCCAACTGCTCCACTCATCGCTGTCCGAGTCATAGCCCCAGGCCTGCCTGTCGTGCAGCAGGCGACAGCGAGGCAAGTGGTCAGGATTGTCCAGCAGCCCATGCTGCTCGGCATATTCGGGGCTGCAGACCGGTACCATGTACTCATCCATCAGCGGGTGGATGGCGAGCCGCTCAGGGAGTTTGTCATCGAAATAGATAGTCAGGTCTATGCCATAGCCGTGCAGATTGATGTTCTCGTTACCTGTCATGACGTTGAGATCGATCTGGGGATGCAGGCGAGAAAAATCCGCGAGCCTGGGCACCAACCAGCACTGGGCGATGGAGGGGCGGGAGTAGACCGTCAGGAAACCGGACAGTTCCTGATGCTTGATCTCCAGGATCTCCTGATTGATGAACTCCAGCGATGACTTGAGCGCCCAGAAGACTCTTTGTCCCTCTGCGGTCAGCATCACCTTGCGGTGAAAGCGCTGGAACAGCTTGAAACCAAGCTCCTCTTCCAGCGCACTGATCCTGTGGCTCACCGCACTGGGGCTCAGCGCCAGCTCATCCGCCGCCAGGGCAAACGAGCTGTGGCGAGCCGCCGCCTCGAAGGTATGCAGCTTGGATAGCTGATAACCGTTCAGCAGCTTGTTTCTCGATACGTAGTTGTCTTCGGTATACATCTGGCACGCCTCTTCGCCCCAAAAAACGCACAGATGATAGCCAGAAAACCCGCCTTTGGATGCAGCCAAACAACTCAAATTTCATCAAATAAGATAAATGTGATGAATGTGGCACCTTTGCATCAATCTGGATCATCCAAGACGCCATTTTCATCATTTGTCAGCCGCCCGTCATTTTCATTCAATAGGCGCCTAATCATCACTCATGACACATAGAGGCGCAGTATGAATTCTGAAGTGTGGGTCGTCGGTACCTTGCTGACTAGCATCATTCTGATTGTCTTCACCATAGTGAAGGGCAAGGTACATCCTTTCCTGGCTTTGCTGCTGGCGAGCTTCTATGTCGGCACCATGATGGGGATGAACCCGGTCAAGATGGTCAACGCCATGGAAGAGGGCATAGGCGGCACCCTGGGCTTTCTCGCCGCCGTCATCGGCCTTGGCACCATACTCGGCAAGATGATGGAAGTATCTGGCGCGGCGGAGCGCATAGGTCTCGCCCTGCAAAAGTGCCGCTGGCTCTCGCCTCAGGTGATCATGGTGCTGGTCGGTCTGGTGTGCGGCATCACGTTGTTTGTCGAAGTAGGTGTGGTGCTGCTCATTCCCCTTGCCTTCTCCATCGCCCGCAAGACCAGAACCTCGCTGCTGACCCTGGCCATCCCGCTCTGCACCGCCCTGATGGCCGTGCACTGCATAGTGCCGCCCCACCCGGCCGCGCTCTACGTCACCAATCAGCTGGGTGCCGACATAGGTTCCGTCATCGTCTATGGCCTCGCGGTCGGGCTGTTTGCCTCCCTGGTGGGCGGCCCGCTGTTTTTGAAGCTGCTCGGTAAACGGGTGCCGTTCAAGGAGGTACCCGCCGCCTTTGCGAATATAGAGGCGCGCGATGAGGTGACCCTCCCGACCCTGGGCGCCTCCCTCTTCACCGTGCTGCTGCCCATACTGCTGATGCTGGCCAAGACGGTGGCCGAGCTCAACATGGATCACGCAAGTGGCCTCTATACCCTGCTGGAGTTCATCGGCAACCCCATCACCGCCATGTTTATCGCCGCCTTCACCGCCTACTACGTGCTGGGGATCCGTCAGCACATGAAGATGGAAGGGCTGCTGAACCAGACCGAGCAGTGCTTCTCCTCCATCGCCAATATCCTGCTCATCATAGGGGCAGGCGGCGCCTTCAACGGAGTGCTCAAGGCGAGCGGCCTGGGGGACAGCCTGGCGACCATCCTCTCCCAGCTGGACATGCACCCTATCCTGCTGGCCTGGCTGGTGGCCATAGTGCTGCACGCAGCCGTAGGCTCGGCCACGGTCGCCATGATGGGGGCCACTGCCATCGTCTCCCCCATCATGGTGCACTACCCCGAGATAAGCCCCGAGATCATGACGCTCGCCATCGGCTCCGGCGCCATTGGCTGCACCATGGTAACCGACTCTCTGTTCTGGCTGGTCAAGCAGTATTGCGGCGCCACTCTGAACGAAACGCTCAAGTACTACACTACCGCCACCTTTGTCGCCTCCCTGGTGGCGCTGGCCGGTACTTTCCTGCTCTCCTGTATCGTGTAACAAGACCGAGAACACTATGAAAAACATCGACGTACAACAGCTCACCAACCAATTCCCGCTGGTGCAATCCCTGATGGCACTCGAGCCCGTGACCTGGTTCAACCCCAAGGCCAGCACGCTGGCGGTTGGCCTGCCCTATGTGGGACTGGATGGCAGCGATGTGGCGGATGCCTCAGCCCGGCTTGCCCGCTTCGCCCCCTACATGTGCGAAGCCTTCCCGGAGACCCGTGCCAGCAAGGGCATTCTGGAGTCCGAGATCGCGGCCATCCCGGCGATGCAGGCAACGCTCAATGCGCGTTACGGCGTCGAGGTAACCGGCAAGTTGCTGCTGAAAAAAGACAGCCACCTGCCCATATCCGGCTCCATCAAGGCTCGTGGCGGTATCTATGAGGTGCTGACCCATGCCGAGCGGCTGGCCATCAAAGCCGGTCTGCTGCGGAAAGAGGATGACTACCGCAAACTGTTCACGGACGAGTTTCGCCACTTCTTCGGCCAGTACAGCATTGCGGTAGGCTCCACCGGCAACCTCGGCATGTCCATCGGCATCATGAGTGCCAAACTCGGCTTTACCGTCACCGTCCACATGTCCGCCGATGCACGGGAGTGGAAGAAACGCAAGCTGCGCGAACACGGCGTCATAGTCGTGGAATACACCGAAGATTACGGGGTGGCGGTAGAGCAGGGTCGCAAGGAGGCCGAACGCGACCCCAACTGCTTCTTTATCGATGACGAGAACTCCCGCACCCTGTTCCTTGGTTACTCGGTCGCGGGCGAGCGGGTGAAAAAGCAGTTCGATGAGATGGGCATCAAGGTGGATGCCGAGCACCCGCTGTTCGTCTACCTGCCCTGCGGCGTCGGCGGCGGCCCGGGTGGCGTGGCCTTTGGCCTGAAACTCGCGTTCGGTGACCACGTACACTGCCTGTTTGCCGAACCGACCCACTCCCCCTGCATGTTGCTGGGGGTCCACACAGGATTGCACGACAATATTGCGGTGCAGGATCTGGGCATCGACAATCTCACCGCCGCCGACGGCCTCGCAGTGGGGCGTGCATCCGGTTTCGTCGGCCGCGCCATGGAGCGACTGCTCGATGGCTTCTACACCCTGAGCGATCAGGAGATGTATAACCTGCTGGGGCTGCTGGCGCGGGATGAGCAGATCAAACTCGAACCCTCTGCCCTGGCCGGCATGCCGGGCCCGTGGCGCATCGCGGCCGATCGCGAATGGCCGGCGGATCGCGGCTTCGATACCGCTACTCTGGCCCGGGCCACCCATCTGGTATGGGCTACCGGCGGCGGCATGGTGCCCGCCGAAGAGATGGAAAAATACCTGACTACCGCCAAAATTTGATCTTTTTTCACCCGATAAACCCGCCACTCTGGCGGGTTTTTCTCTTCATGGATCAGCAAGATGGCACATCCTTTGCCTTGAACATGAGCACGCCACGTCTCCTCCTGCGGCTGCCAATCCCCCCAAGTTGGTTATTTTGTGATAAGATAGGGTCCGTTTTTTGACATCTGCGCCCAGTTCGCACCGTTATCCGGCGAGATCGCCACCCAATCCGGTGATAACAACGAACAGAGGTGCGCAGAAAAACAGTGACCTGGTTGAGTCAGGTCTGGTCGCAGTCGAGAGGCTGTTTTACCAGACGGGCAACACCCAAGGGCACCTTAGATAAGGAGATCGGGCAATGAAACAATATCAAAGCTGGCTGGGACAATATCTGATGAGTCGCCGCGATGGAGATCACGCCATGGCATCCGAGCTCGCCAACTCCATCTGCGAGTTCTGGCAGACCCAGGGTGACGAAGCCGAAAGCAGCAAATGGCAGCAGCGCTATCAGCAACACGCAGAGCAAGCGCAGTAAGCCACTTGACTCTTCACCGATAAAAAACCGGCGCTCATGGCGCCGGTTTTGCATTTTAGTCTTACCGCTTACATCTGATCGACCATGTCCTGGGCGAACTGGGAGCAGGAGCGCAGGGTGGCGCCTTCCATCAGACGCTCGAAGTCATAGGTGACCGTCTTGTTGGCGATGGCCGCTTCCATGCCCTTGATGATGAGATCGGCCGCTTCGACCCAGCCCATGTGGCGCAGCATCATCTCGGCAGAGAGGATCAGCGAACCCGGGTTGACCTTGTCCTGACCGGCGTACTTGGGCGCAGTGCCGTGAGTCGCCTCGAACAGAGCCACACCGTCGCCGATGTTGGCACCCGGCGCGATACCGATACCACCAACCTGAGCGGCCAGGGCGTCGGAGATGTAGTCACCGTTGAGGTTCATACAGGCGATGACGTCGTACTCGGCCGGACGCAGCAGTATCTGTTGCAGGAAGGCATCGGCGATGACGTCCTTGACCACGATAGTCTTGCCGGTTTTCGGGTTCTTGAAGGAGCACCAGGGGCCACCGTCGATGAGCTGGGCATCGTACTCTTTCTGGGCCAGGGCATAGCCCCAATCCTTGAAGGCACCTTCGGTGAACTTCATGATGTTGCCCTTGTGCACCAGGGTCACGGAGTCGCGATCGTTGTCGATGGCATACTCGATGGCGGCACGCACCAGACGCTCGGTACCGGCCTTGGACATGGGCTTGATGCCGATGCCGCAGGACTCGGGGAAGCGAATTTTCTTCACGCCCATCTCGTTTTGCAGGAAGGCGATCACCTTCTTGGCTTCGTCGCTGTCCGCCTTCCACTCGATACCGGCGTAGATGTCTTCGGCGTTTTCGCGGAAGATCACCATGTCGGTCAGGTCAGGACGCTTGACCGGGCTCGGGGTGCCTTCGTAGTAACGGACCGGGCGCAGGCAGATGTAGAGATCCAGCTCCTGACGCAGGGCCACGTTGAGGGAGCGAATACCGCCACCGACCGGGGTGGTCAGCGGGCCCTTGATGGCCACGCAGTATTCACGAATGAAATCCAGGGTTTCGGCCGGCAGCCAGGCACCTTCGCCATAGATATGAGTCGACTTCTCGCCGGTATAGATCTCCATCCAGGCGATCTTGCGCTCGCCTTTGTAGGCTTTCTCGACCGCGGCATTGACCACATTCAACATGGCCGGAGTCACGTCCACACCGATGCCATCCCCTTCAATAAACGGAATGATCGGATGGTTGGGAACCTGCAGCTTGCCGTTGGCATCGACTGTGATTTTCTGGCCCTGGGTCGGGATAACTACTTTGCTTTCCATCGGCATCTCCTAACTTCCGTTTGTTATCAATCTGTAAGTTGCGCGCGGCCATCTTAGCCCATTCGTTTTCATAATCAAATGGCGAGCACGCATGTCAGACCATAGTCGAGTACTGGATCACAATGCGGCCGGCTCGCTCGCCCCTGCATACATTCGGCGCCATCCAACCCTGTTGTACTCGGGCCCAGACGGCGGCATGACTCATACCACCAGCCTATCCCCCTGCCCTTGCGGCTGACTCAGGGAGCGGTACTGTGAGGGGGTCAGCCCGGTCTTTTGCTTGAACACCCGGCAAAAATAGTTCACATCGCCGTAACCACAGCGGCTCGCCACCTCTTCAAGGCGGAAGCGGTACTTTTTCAGCATGAATTTGGCCCTGTCGATCCGCACCCAGCTGATGTAATCGGCCAGGCGCATGTGGCCCTGCTCGCGAAACAGGTGGGAGAGATGGCTGGCCGACACATTGAAGCGGTGGGCGATGGAGTCGCGGGTGATGGGGCGGTGAAAGTTTTCCTGGATATAGATGCAGATGCCATGAAACAGGTCTGCCCCTCTTGGCCGCTCGGCGGCGGATTCCGCCAGCAGCTGGCGGGCACTGGTGAGCAGCGCCTGCAACAGGTGGTTGTCGGTGGGGGAGCGGCCGGGATCCTCGGTCAGCACATTGAGCGCCGCCAGTATGTGTTCGATCACGTGGCCGGCCCGCGCCATTATGCTGTGCTTTTGCACATCGAAAAAATCGGGGTCTTCCCGCCGCTTGCTCACTAGGCTGAAACCGAGCTGGCGCTTGCCAAACAGCAGGCTAAGCACCGAGCAGTCCGTGGTCCACTGCGGCTTGTTCCAACCGTTGGGGGGAATATAGAGCGCCTGCCCCGGCAGTACGCTTATCTCCTTGCAGCCCAGCTCCTTGTCCCAGACCTGGTTGAGGTATTCGCCGCTGAACACCAGTTCGAGGCGGGGAAAGTTGACCTGATAGCTGAAACTGGGCGGCACCCCCTGATCCTGGGCAAACCAGATCTGCTCAAAAGGAGCTTGCTCATGGAGGGCGCCATCGAGCAGTTGGCTGAAGATAAGTGACATGCTGATCCTGATCAAAGAGAGAGAGGCAAGCGGTTGCGGCGGCCACAACCGCCCATGTTATAGTCCGGCCCACAGCAGCAATGCCACCCTTTTCTTCACCCGACTTTCTTCACACTAAATGAGGCATCCCTTATGAGCAGTCGCGATCTGCCCTCTTTTTTGTTAATGCAAAATCCGATTCAAGGTTACGACTGGGGCAGCCATGACTCCCTCACCACCCTGTTTGGCATCTCCAATCCGACGGGCAAACCCCAGGCCGAGCTGTGGATGGGCGCCCACCCCAACGGCTGCTCCGAGGTGACCCTGGCGGGCAGTGCCCAGAAGCTCTCGGTGGTGATCTATGCCGCCCCGGCCGCCGTGCTGGGTGAGGCCACCGTCACCCGCTTCGGCAGCCTGCCGTTCCTGTTCAAGGTGCTGTGCGCCGAGAAGGCCCTCTCCATCCAGGTACACCCGAGCAAAGCCCAGGCCGAAGCGGGCTTTGCCAAAGAAGAAGCCGCTGGCATCCCCATCAAGGCGGGCAATCGCAACTACAAGGACCCCAATCACAAGCCGGAGCTGGTGTTTGCTCTCACCCCCTATCAGGCGATGAACGGCTTTCGTGCCATTCCCGCCATCCTGGCGCTGTTCGATCGCATGGCGCTGCCAGTGCTGACCGACCTGACCGAGGCGCTGCGCCAGTCACGGAATGAAGCTGGCCTGCAGCACTTCTTCCACCAGCTGCTGATCCTCAGCGGTGAGCGCAAAGATGAGGCACTGGCTGGCCTGCTAACCTACGCCAGCGCACATCAGGATGAAGAAACCTTTGCCCTCATCACCAACCTGGCCGCCCAGTACCCGGGGGACGTGGGACTCTTCTCGCCGCTCTTGCTCAACGTCGTGACCTTGCAGCCGGGTCAGGCCATGTTCCTCGATGCCTGCACCCCCCACGCCTATGTGCGCGGTACCGGCCTCGAGATCATGGCCAACTCTGACAATGTGCTGCGCGCCGGTCTCACCCCCAAATACATAGACGTGGCCGAGCTGCTGGATTGCACCCGCTGCCTGCCCAAGCCAGATGACCAGATCCTGCTGGCCCCCCGCGTAGAGGGTGCCGTACAGCACTTCGATGTGCCGGTGCCGGACTTCACCTTCAGCGTCTATCCGGCAGGCGAGCATCAGCTCACCACCGCCAGTGCCGAGATCCTGTTTGCCATCGATGGCACTGCGACGCTCAAGCAGGGCGACGAGATGCTGCGCCTCGAGAAGGGTCAGTCCGCTTTTATCCCTGCTGCCACCGGCCACTACCAGCTGCTGGCCGAAGGCCGGGTCGCCCGCGCCGGCAACCGCTGCTAAGGCGTGAACCCGGCACGGGTTCAATGACTGAATAAACGCACAAGGGCCATCACTGATGGCCCTTGTTGTTTTTCTTTGGAAATCATCTTCACCGTTAGCCTGCCCTGCATGACGTGTACCACCTGACTAATAAAAACCCCCACCTCCTTTGCGGGCTGTGGGGGTTGTACTTTTCTGCTTGATGACGATGACAACTGGCTTGGCTATCGGCCAGTGACAGGATCAGCGGCTACTCATCCAGTTCATCCGGTTGCCGTTCCCCTGCCCGTATCTGTTGCAGTTCATCGACTCTGGCTTGCCACTTGTCGTGGGCCTGCTTGAGCTCCTGTTGCTTGAACTCTTCACGCATGGTGTCGATCTTCTGGTCAAGTGTTTCCATCAGAATGTCTCCTTACATCATTGGGTTAGCATGACAAGGTTAAGACTGGCTGACGGCGCTATTGGCCAACCTGCTCACCTAGTCAGACACCCCGATCCCCATAACTGCCCAACGAAATAAACGATTGATTATCTCTAAACCAATCTAAAAAATGGGTGATAGCTTCTTATGAAGCCATGCAGCCCATGCTCCCCAAGCTGGCAGATGACCATTCTGCCCACCCAGATTGTGCTGCAATATCAAGGGTCTATGCATATACCCAAAGAGGCCAATCCTCTGCGACAGCTTGTGCCTGGCCTCCTTTCCTTGCCCCGGCTTGCCAATACAGACATAGACGGCAAAAGAAGATCCCCCTCCCCGGCAGCACTTTTGCCAAACGGCTCACATTCAAGAGACGGTTAAAGGGTTCAAAACCCCGTCCCAACCTCCCCTTTTGCAAGAGGGCGGAGCCGCAACGCCTCTTGCCCATCATTCCAGAGAAATAATCAAGTACTTGTTTTTAAAAAGATTTAAATCCATTCAGCCCAGCTCTCACCTGACAATCAAAGTGCGAGCCTGCTCACAGGGCCGGGGCATTGACACAAAAATCCAGTAAAGGGCACATATATCCGATTTCGGTGACATAGCTTGGGCGAAACAATAGGCAGGTCAATCGTTTGCTCCATTCGTTACTCATATCACCAGGGCTCGCAGAGCCAGGAGACACCTATGCTCACCACCTTGATAGATGAAGGACTGATCTGCCTCGACATAGCGGCCAACGACAAGCAGGGATTGTTTGTCGAACTGGCCGCCCGGCTCAAAGCCTGCGGCAAGATAGGCAATCAGGATCAGTTCGTGCGCGACCTCTGGACACGGGAAAACCTCGACAACACGGGTTTTGAACAGGGAGTTGCCCTGCCCCACGCCAAAAGCGAAGCCGTGTTGCAGCCCGCCATCGTCATCGGCATCAGCCGGCAGGGGATCGACTACGGCGCCGAAGATGGGCTGGCCTCCAGACTGTTCTTCATGATTGCCTCCCCGGCGGGCGGCGCCAATCACCATATCGAGGTGCTGGCCGAGCTCTCCACCAAGCTGCTGGAACCCGGCTTTATCCCCCAGATGCAGGCGGCCACCAACAAGGCCGAGGTGCTGTCACTGCTGGCGGCCACGGCGCCTGTCGGCGTTGCCGGCAAGCAGCCGGTGCGCGCCGAGGCAACAGCTCAACCGCGAGTCCAAGCGCCCGAGCCCCAGGATCGCAGCATCAAGGCCCAGCTCAATACCCTCAAGCAGCACCTGCTGTTTGGCACCTCCCACATGATCCCCTTCATAGTCGCGGGGGGCGTACTGCTGTCACTCTCCGTGATGATGAGCGGCAAGGGCGCCGTGCCCGAGGCGGGCGTGCTCAAGGACATGGCCGACATGGGGATAGCAGGGCTCACCCTCTTTACCGCCGTGCTCGGCGGCTACATCGCCTACTCAATGGCGGACAAGCCGGGCCTGGCACCCGGCATGATCGGCTCCTGGATAGCGGTGCAGCAGTTCCACACAGGTTTTCTTGGCGCCATCCTGGTGGGCTTTATCGCCGGCCTCATCGTCAATCAGCTCAAACGCATCAAGCTACCAGACTCCATGAGTTCGCTCGGCTCCATCTTCATCTATCCGCTGATCGGTACCTTCCTGGTGTGCGGCATAGTGATGTGGGTGATAGGGGCGCCCATCGCCGCCATGATGGAGGGGATGAACCACTGGCTCTCCAGCATGGCGGGATCCGGCAAGGTGATGCTGGGCGCCACCCTGGGTGGCATGACCGCCTTTGACATGGGCGGCCCGGTCAACAAGGTGGCGACCCTGTTCGCCCAGACTCAAGTCAACACCCAGCCCTGGCTGATGGGCGGGGTCGGCATCGCCATCTGCGTGCCACCGCTCGGCATGGCGCTGGCGACCCTGCTCTCACCGCGTCGTTACAAGAAGGAAGAACGTGAAGCGGGCAAGGCGGCCGCCATCATGGGCATGATAGGCATCAGCGAGGGGGCCATTCCCTTTGCCGCCGCCGACCCGGTACGGGTCATTCCGGCCATAGTCGCAGGCGGGATCGTCGGCAACATCACAGGCTTCATGATGCACAGCATCAACCATGCCCCCTGGGGTGGCTGGATAGTGCTACCTGTGGTCGAAGGCAAGATGGGTTATATCTTGGGAACCGTGCTCGGCGCCCTGACCACGGCCATTATCGTCAACCTGCTGAAAAAGCCGGTGACCGAGGATGAGACAGTGACAGCCGCCGACAGCGGCGATCAGATCATCGAAGCGGAAGGGGAAGCGGACGTGCTCGCCATCACCGCCTGCCCCTCAGGGGTGGCCCACACCTTCCTCGCCGCCAAGAGCCTGCAAAAGGCGGCCGCCAAGGCCGGGATCAAGTTGAAAGTAGAGACCCAGGGCGCCAACGGCATCATCAACCGCATCAGCGCCAAGGACGTAGCCAACGCTCGCTGTGTCATCCTGGCCCACGATGTGGCCATCAAGAACCGGGAGCGCTTCGCCAATATCGAGGTCATCGATGTGAAGACCAGGGAGGCCATCCACAACCCGGAAGGGCTGCTGGCCCGCACTCTAACGGGCAGCAAGGTAGCCTGACGAGGGCGTTTAATCCGGTGTGCAGCAGGAGGGGCCGAGGGCCCCTTCGTTTATTTCAATCCATAGACTCTCAATGCCAGGCAGGAGCCAAGCACCAACCCGCTAACCGTTACCCGGACGGGGATAGCGCACTCAGCCCATGGAAATATAAGATAGGAGCCATATTGTGCCTTCGCCTGCCAGCCGGCCTTGCGACCGCACATGGACGGAGCCTTGCACAACATGGAATTGACGGACGTACTGCTCACCCTGGCGGGTCTGGTGACCGCCGGCATCATCCTCAAGAACCGCTCTGTCACTCAGCCCGACTGGGACAAGCTGCCCACCTTGGCCGAGTACCTCAACCTGCATCCCGAGTGCGCCACCGAGGATGACGAGAACGCCAGCTGCTACGCCTGCGGTTCCCACAAGGTACTGTTCAGCCCGCTGACCGGCTCCGGTGATTACCGCCTGCGTCACACCTGCCTTGCTTGCGGCAAGGTGCTGTTTCGCAGCCGCGCCATTCTCTGATCCAGGCCCCTTATCTCGCTTTCTCACCAAGGAGTCACATCATGGACCTCTTATGGCTGTTTGGCCTGCTTTCCCTTGCGGCCAGCCTCTATGCCATGCGTTTCTGGGACAGGCGCCACGCCCACCCCGAGTGCACCACCGACGATGCACTCGGGGTCCGCTGCTGTGCCTGCGGCTCGGACAAGGTACTGGGTTACCCCCAGACCGGCTGGTACGACAACCGCTTTCGCCATACCTGCCTCGCCTGCGGCAAGGTGCTGTATCGTACCGAAGAGCCCCGTTGAATAGCCCCAAACCATCGTCCTCTCTTCATTGATATGACACGAACTGGGACTCATGAATAGATGAACACAACCCAACTCACTTGAGACAGGGAGTAGTCACATGGAGATAGATTTAACCGCCTTGAAGCGGAAATGGCTTAAGAAACATCTACAAGAACTGCGGGCTTCAAAGGACGAGGATGAAGATAAAGAAGGCATGCTGGGATTTGTCGGCATTCTATGCGCTCTAATCCCCTTGCTGACGGCAACTGTGTACTTTGTGGGGATGCGCTATTACCAAGGTTATCTGGGGCAATTCAGACTGGACTCAACAGAGTTTTCTCTATCCGCCGACATTACGCTTTTTACCGGTTTTTATCTGCTAATTCAGCTGCTTTTACCCTATGTATTTCCATTACTCGCTGCGCTAGGAATGCTGTTTCTTGCTCTCTTTGTCATGCTGTTTGCCGTGAAGTGGCGGCTAACACTCTCCTGGTGGATTATCCGCTTCTTTGTGCTGTGCCCCCTCGTGCTGAAGGGGGGAAAAATCGCCAATAACTATCCGGCCCCCTTTACCTTCAACGCCATGCTCTGGCTAAGAAACTCTATTATCAAGCTCGCTGTTTTTGTCGTGCCTCCCTTGCTGGTCATCATGGCATCTGAACATATCAAACCCCTGGGAGAAGAACTGGCTCGTAGCCAAATTACCCACCTAGAACAAGGCAACTGGCCGCTAACCGAGGCCCATAGCCAATCCCCTCTGCTGGGGGATGAACCCCATATCCGCATCGCCTGCAACAACTCCCACTGCGCCTACCGCCTCAAGGGTGGCGACACCCTGATCCTGCGCTTCGATCAAATAGAGCAGACCCGCTACAAGCCTGAAAAGGCGGCCTCGAAATAACAACCGCCGCCCGAGGGCGGCGGTTCTCTATCCGGCAAGCAGATCCTGCAGCGCACCAATCAGGGCGTCGAGGCCTTTATCTACCTTAGATCGCGGACAGCCGACGTTGAGGCGGATATAGCCTGTGCCTTCCGGGCCGTAGGTGTCGCCGCGCATGATAGCGACCCGGTATTTCTCCACCAGCAAGGTTTGCAGCGCATCCATCCGTTCGGTGGAGTCGATACCGAGGCCGTTCAAGTCAATCCAGGCGAGATAGGTTCCCTCGGGCACACGATAGTCGATGGCGGGTAAGGCTGCGTTAAGCCGCGTCGCCACATGAGTGAGGTTGCCGTGCAGATAGGATTTGAGCACATCGAGCCAGGCAGCCCCGTCCCGATAGGCGCTGATATGGGCCAGCACCCCCAGAATGGGCGGCGATGAGAGACCATGGGCCGCCTTGAGCCGCTGCAGATAGGCGGCCCGCGCCGCTGCGTTGGCAATAAAGGCGTAGGCACCGCCAAGGGCGGGAATATTGAAGGATTTCGAGCCCGAGCTCACCAACGCCCAGTGATCGTCCGGCGCCACTTCGCTCCACGGCAGATAGCGGGCAAAACTCACATCCATATGGATGTCGTCCGAGATCACCTTGACTCCGTGGCGCAGGCAGATAGCGGCCATTCGGCTCAGTTCATCCCGCGTCCAGACCCGGCCGGTGGGGTTGTGAGGGCTGCACAGAAGCAAAATCCGGCAATCGGAGCGGGCCGCCTGTTGCTCGAAACATTGCCAGTCGATCTGGTAACGCCCCTGCTCTTTTTTAAGTGGACAAGGCAGCAACACCCTGTCGTTGGCGGCCAGCATATTGCCGAAGGCGTCGTAGGCGGGGGTATGTACCAGCACCCCCTCACCCGGCGCCGACCAGAGGCTCACCAGCTGGGCAATCACATAGATGACAGAGGGGCCATAGACCAGGGTTTCGGGGTCGAGCTCTGCCCCGTAGCGGCGAGCAAACCAGTCGTTCACCGCCCCCTTGAAGTCGCCGTGATTCCAGCGGCTGTAGCCAAATACCCCGTGTTCGAGCCGCGTTGCCAGGGTCTGGCGAATGCAGGGGGCAGTCTCGAAATCCATGTCGGAGATGGTAAAGGGAAGCAGGTCGGCGTGGCCGAAGCGGTCGACCACATAGTCCCACTGGGTGCAGTAGGTGCCGTGGCGATCGACCACGCGGTCGAAGTAATCAATATTGCGCATTAATTTTCTCCCTCCATAAACAGGAGACATATTGGGAGAGGCAAAGAGGGGGGCTTGCGCCCCCCGTTCGGATGTCATTGGCCGGTTCAGGCCCCCATCAGGCTCTGCAGCTGGTTTTTCACCAGATGCACCTGAGGGCCGATCACCACCTGCAGGTTGTGCTCGTCGAGCTTGATCACCCCGATGGCGCCATTCGCTTTCAATACCTTGTCATCGACCCGGCTCATGTCCTGCACCGACATCCGCAGGCGGGTGATGCAGTTATCGAGCGCGAGTATGTTATCAGCCCCGCCCAAGGCGTTAAGGATCACCTCACCGTTGTAACCGCTGTTGCCCACCTTCTTGCCCGCCGGTTGGGCGGTCTCGCTCGTCTCAATCTCCCGGCTCTCTTTTTCACGACCAGGAGTTTTCAGGTTGAAGCGCACTATGGCGAAGCGGAACACGCTGTAGTAGATGGCAAACCAGATAGCGGCCGCGACCGGCACCAGATACCACTTGGTGGCGGTGCCTTGCAGCACGCCGAACACCAGAAAATCGATGATGTTACCGTCGGTGTTGCCGATGGTGACGCCAAGCAGCCCCATGGTCATAAAGCCCAGACCCGTCAGGATGGCGTGAATGACGTAGAGCACCGGTGCCACGAACAGGAACAGGAACTCCAGCGGCTCCGTGATGCCGCCGATGACGCAGGCCACTACGCCGGAGACCAGCAGCGCCTTGATCTTGCCGCGATTTTCTGGGCGAGCGCAGTGATACATGGCGAGCGCCGCACCCGGCAGGCCGCCGAGGAAGGCAGGCATCTTGCCCTGAGAGAGGAACGAAGTGGCAGAGACCGAGAAGCCGCTGGTGTCGGCGCAAGAGAGCTCGGCGTAGAAGATATTGAGGGCGCCGCTCACCTCGTGACCGCATACCAGCTGGGTGCCGCCCGCTTCGGTAAAGCGAATGAGCGCCACCAGAATGTGGTGCAGGCCGAGCGGCAGCAGCAGACGCTCACCGGTACCGAACAGGAAGGGGCCGAAGGGACCGGCGTGGGAGATCAGCGCCCCGATACCATTGATGCCAGCGGCAAACCAGGGCCAGGCGAACGGCACGACCAGACCGACTACACCCAGTACCAGCACGGTGATGATAGGCACGAAGCGGGCACCGCCGAAGAAGGCGAGCGCATCGGGCATCTTGTAGGTGTAGAAACGGGCGTGCAGTTTGGCGACGATCACCCCGACGATGATGGCCCCCAGAATACCGGTGTCGATGGAGCTGATACCGAGGATCGATTTCACCCCGTAGGCCTTCTCCGCCGCTGCATCACCGATCACGTTGGCCACGGTCAGGTAGAAGTTGATGGAGAGGTTGAGCGCCGCATAGCCGACGAAACCGGCAAAGGCCGCGACCCCCTTCTCTTCTCGCGCCAGCCCCAGCGGAATGGCCACCGCAAACATCACCGGCAGGTAGATAAAGGCCACCAGCCCCACCTTGGTCATCCAGAGGAACAGCAGTTGCAGCACGGTATTGTCGAGGAAGGGCATGCTCTGCTTGACCGCATCGCTGGTAAGCGAACTGCCGACACCGAGCAAAATGCCCGAGAAGGCCAGCAGGGCGACCGGCAGCATAAAAGTCTTGCCGAGGCTCTGGAGGAACTCCCAGATGGTGGATTTGGCTTGGGGCTTGGCCATGTGTCTGATCCTTGTGAAGTGAAGGTCACGTCTCGATGCCGATCTCCCGTACTGCACTCAAGGAGGGCAGGCAGGGGAGAGAGACCGCATCAGGTTTTGTGGATGATAAAACGTTTTATCAACTCACAAGTGCCGACAGGATCACAGAATGGCAGGCCCGAATGGCGAGTGGATTAAAATCTGTGAGCCAGATCGGCGCAGCTGTGATGTAACGTTTCACTTGGGTATACGAGGGGGTATGCTGTGGTTCTCCGGTCTCTTTGCCCATGGCTGCAGCACTCGCACTATGTCGTCACAACCCATGCCGTCCAAACCTATGTCGTCCAAATCACTCGTCTCGAAAAACGCCAAGATCACCGACGTGGCCCAGCTGGCGGGGGTCTCGGTCACTACCGTCTCCATGGTGCTCAATGGCAAGGGGCGCATCTCGCCGGCGACCGCCGAGCGGGTTCAGCAGGCCATCAAAGCGCTCGACTACGTGCCCAACAGTGCCGCCGCCAACCTGCGCAGCCAGCAATCCAACCTGGTGGGGCTGATCCTGCGCGACATCACGGATCCCTTCTATACCGAGGTCACGGCCGGGGTGAGCGAGGTGCTGGAGCAGCAGGGCTATCTGCTGTTTCTGACCCAGTGCGGCCACAGCCCGGAGCGATTGCAGCAGAGCATCCAGTCCCTGTCACGGCAGGGGGTGGCGGGCATCATCTTCAATCCGGTGCGCGGCGCGGCGGCTAAAACCCTGGAGACCCTGCTGGGCTCACAGCTGCCGGTGGTGTGCGCCGCCCGCTCCTACTATCGGGATGACGTGGACTTTATCGGCCCCGACAACACTCACGCCGCCCAGCAGGCCACCACTTATCTAATCGAGCAGGGCCACCGCCATATCGCCTACGTCGGCGGGCGGGCCGACTCCCTCACCCGCGCCGAGCGCATCGGCGGCTACTGCGCCAGCCTGCTGCAATACGGCCTCCCCTTCAAACCGGAGTGGGTACTGGAGTGCGAGCGCACCCAGCGCAGCGCCGCCGACACCATAGCCCAGCTGCTGCACCAGCACCCCAAGGTGACGGCCATCCTCTGTCACTACCCAGAGGTGGCGCTCGGCGGCATTTACGGGGTGGAGGCGAGCGGACGCACAGTGGGCAAGGACAACTACATCGGCCAGCAAGTAGCCCTGCTCGGCTTTGACGACGTGGCAGAGGCCGAGCTCACTTATCCTGCCCTCACCTTCGTCAGCTCACCGGCACGGGAAATAGGCCGCCAGGCTGCCCTGCGGCTGCTGACCCGGATGCAGCAACCCGAGCTCGCTCCCAACCGCCATATCATCGCCCCCCATCTGCAGAAGCGGGCATCAGCCTGACCAGGCAGGTCGCGCCATGCGGCCTCGCCTTGTCATGTCCCCCCCCTCCAGATGCCGGGTGCCATCAACAAACAGGCCATTGGATGATCGGGAACCGATTATCACCACGCGCTGCTGTCCCTTTCGGGTTTAGCCCTTGACATGAGCAGTGAGCAATCAAGCCTCAAGAGGGTCGCATCCATGGCGCGGATGGATCACACTGGGCTGGCTAACAGGAATAAACTGACGGTGGTCAGGCTCTGTCTCTGCCTTGTGTTCTCGCTGGCACACCCAGGACCTGCAGACGCAGAAAGCCGGGCAATGAACAGCGCCACATTGCGTATCTTTACTGGAAAATGGAGTCTTCAGGATGAGAAATTGGATTCGTCTCGGTATTTTTACCCTGCTTTTGCACATAGGCGTGTCACAGGCGTTTGCTCAACAGAGCGAGCCGGTTCAGGTAACATCAGGCATCCAATACCAGCTGATTGCACGCTGGGATCAGGATCAGCTGAACAAGATCCTGACCCGTGACACACCGGCCTTTGCCGGCATCACTGTCTCGTATACTCCCGCGCGCAATGCCGTGCGCCTCTATCGCATCAGCTACCACTCCGTCATCCCCGAGATGGGCAACAAGCCTACAGTGGCCTCTGGCCTGCTGGCTGTGCCTGACACCGGTGGCCAGGCCTTTCCAACCGTCTCCTATCAGCACGGCACCGTCTATGGTCACAATGAGGTGCCCTCCTTTGCCGATCAGTCACCGGAAACCCAGTTGATGATCGCGCAGTTCGTGGGTCAGGGGTACCTGCTCATCGGTGCCGACTACTTTGGCCTCGGCACCTCGACCGAGCCGGAAGGCTATATGGTCAAGGGCAGCCATCAACAGGCCACATTTGATCTGCTGATGGCCAGCCGCGCCGTGCTCGCCCACATGCAGATCGTCAGCGACAAGCTGTTTCTGGCGGGCTGGTCACAGGGGGGATTCGTGACCATGGCCTTCCTCGAGAAACTCGAAGCAGCCGGGGTCAAGGTCGATGGCGCCGCCACCGCCAGCGCACCGCTGGATGTCTACGCCTTGATGCAGGGTTTTCTGGTCTACCCGCGCAAGTTCGATGCCGTCTGGCTCAACAGCATCATGATCCTCTCATCCTTTGCCTACGAGCATTACTACGGCATACCCGGGCTCGCCCGCTCCTTGCTGACCGACGAGTATTACGACATTGCCAAGAAGGCCTATGACAGAGAGCCCTTCAATCCGTCCGACATCACCACGGATCTGCACAAGCTGATCCGCCCGGCCTATTTCGACCCTCACTATTTTGCCAACTCGGCGTTCGGCAAGCTGATCGGCTCAGCACACGCCTACCGCTGGGTCATACAGTCGCCGGTACGCAACTACTACGGGGAAACCGATGAGGCAATCACACCGGGAGTCGGTCGCATGGCGATGATGTATGCCCAATCCATGGGATCGGGCAACCAGAACGTCGAGGCCATCTCGACCGGCCCGACCACCCATCGCGGCACCTTCGCCACCGCAGTCCCCCAGTGGAAAGCCTGGTTCGACAAGGTCGCGAAGCCGGAGTGACCTCGGCACCGACAGCACGTCCCCCCGGCAAAACGTCGGGGGGCAAGTGACAAGCACACCCTGCCCCGGTATCTGCATGGGTATTGGTTCTTGCTCTGCATCACAGACCTTGCTGCTCTCTTTGACCGCACCACCACAGCCCATCCCCCGATAACCGAAGCGGTTCACGTTTTTTTCATCTGAAAGGGAGTAGAGTAAGCAATCACCAAGTTGATGTTTTTATTGAAAAAGCCCCTACGGGTGATGGAATGGCTTGGTGCCCTTAACCCTCGGTGGAACGCCATGATGAAGAAAAATGCGATTGCCCTGACTCTGGCCAGCCTGTTGGCGCTGCCAGTGTTTATCCCCTCCGATGCCTGGGCGGCCCCTGTGCGCTCCCTGCAAAAGGAGCAAAATTACGATCAGTACATCAGCAAGCGCCAGGTGGTTGATCAACTGCTGGCGGATGCCTGGCAGGTCTTCAAGTCGCCGGCTCGCATCTCCACTGCCGGGTTCACCGCCAAGATGCCGAGCAACATGGAGCAGGTCACAGAACTGCTGCTGCAGGCCTATCAGCTCGAACCCTACCGCACCGACCTGTTGATCTCGGCAGCCAACGCCCAGATTTACAACGGCAACGTGGACAAGGCCATCACACTGTTCGAGCAGGGTCTCAGCACGGCGCCAGACGATCTGGATCTGAACACCTATCTCGCCACCTGGCAGCGATTCAAAGGCAATCAGGGCAAGGCTGATGACTATTTCAAGCGGGTGAGCGAGCTCAACAGCGGCCGCGCCGCCGATCTGAAACGCATCTTCGACACCATAGACAGAGTCAATGCCACTCCGCTCAAGGAGCGTCAGGGCCGGGAAAAGAAAAAGGGGCGGCAAGCCATCGTCACCCTGGGGTATGCCCTCAACCCGGATGGCAGCATGCACGAGATCCTGCTGGGCAGGCTGGAGACCACCCGCTCCCTGGCCCAGGCCAATCCGTCTGCGCTGATCATACTGACAGGTGGTGTGCCCCAGAACCGCCAGACCGAAGGCAAGCTGATGGCCGACTGGCTGGTAAAGAAAGGGGTAGATCGCTCGCGCATCATTGAGGAGAACTACGCCACCAGCACGGTGGAAAATGCCCTCTACAGCGGCTATGCCCTGGCCCGTCACCAGATCCAGTATGCGACCCTGGTGAGCTCGGCCAGCCACGTGCGCCGAGGCCAGACCCTGCTGGAGATCGCCTGCTGGCAGAGCGGTCCCGCCGGGATCCAGATAGACAGCGTCAGCTACCCGGACAAGCCGCTCTCGGCACTGGCCAAGGTGAGCGACAGCGAACTGCTCGGCATCTACCGCGATGCGCTGCGCACCTATGGCCTCTGGAGTTACCGCTCCGCCCCCCTGCTGGAGCGCTAATAGCCAGCACTCGGCCAGAAAATAAACATGCCCACTTCATGAGTGGGCATTTTTATTTGGTCCGCTCTCGCCCGGATGGCGACAGCTCACTATTATATTATTTATCATCCAAAGCAAGAGGCCGCCAGCGTGGCGAAAAGGCAACCAAAATACAGGCTGCAACAGCAGCCGCAGATAGCGGCTATCATCAAGTCGCCTATATTGAAAACTATATTGGCAACCTGGCAGACAAGGTAACTAAACCCAAAAAAAAATCACCTAAATTGTTGTTTAATTACACATTTTAAATTAATAACGCAGGGGTGATAAAATTGAAAATAATGGTTCCGCACACAACAGTTACTATCTATATTCTTATTTAATGCCTTTCATTTATTTTTGATATAAACAACAGCAATATTTTCACACAATTAATCACTGCATTTCATCTTGTTCATTCGCTTACCATCCGCTTGTTCAGGCAATACGATGGAAACAAACGATGAAATACACGCTGATGATCTCTCTACTGGCACCCACCCTGTTGGCGGGCTGCGAACTGGAAAAGAAAGAGGAGCCTCCCTTCAAGGGGCAACATATCACCGCCGCCTATGACACAGGTGTCGTCTGCCGCCAATTGCAGCAAGAGTGGCAGCAAGATGACATCGCCAGTCAGCTCAGTTGCCACTACCTGACAGTACCGCTGGATTACGACAAGGAGTGGGTCGATGTCAAACAGACCAAATGGGAGAAGCGCCCTGCGCCCACCACAGCAAGCTCCTTCCTCTCCGGCAACACGACTCGCTTCTCATCCCCTTCCTGGTCAGATAGCACAACCCGGTTCTCGACGCCCTCCTGGTCAAACGGCATCGACCTGGGTCAGGTCAAGCAGGAGACCCGCAAGGTCAAGGGTGACACTATCGATCTCTTCTATGTGCACTATCGCGCCACCGGCGGCTATCACGGCACCCTCTTTTTCAACCCGGGCGGCCCCGATTCAGCAACCCCGAGGATGGGCCCCCTGCTCACCGCGCTGCGCAATGCCGATCCTGACATTCTCAGACATTACGATATCGTCACCATGGACCCCAGAGGGGCTGGTTACAGTGCACTAGGACACGAGCTCAGAAGCTGCCTGCTAAAAGACAAAGACGGCGTCAAACCTGACATGACCCCAAGCGAGCTCGCCAGATTATTCATTGAACGGGACAAGGGCGCCCTGTCGGCGCTGAACAACAGCGGCGATCACGGCAAGGCTCTCAGCAAACTGATACTGGAACGCTGCGACGAGCCATTTCGTCGTTACGCCCCCCATCTGGGCTCCCAGGCCATAGTGCAGGACATTGATCGCCTGCGCCAACACCTGGGGCATGACAAGATCACTCCCCTCACCTTCTCCTATGGCACCCGCCTCGCAGCTCTCTACGCCCAGCGCTACCCGAGCCACGTGGCCGATGTGATCGTCGACTCTTCCATGTCGCCGAGCGAGGATCGCTATCCAGCCATCTTCCAAGAGGATGCCGCTAATGCGGGCCGTGTCTTCAACTGGCGCTTTGGCGCCCAGGCGCTGCAACGCAGCGTGGAGGTGACCCGGCAGGTGCGCGACAAGGGCCTGTATGTCGATAACCAAGGCAATACTCTGGATCACAAGCAGTGGGAGGCGGTCATGGGAGATGCGCTCACCGGGCAAGAGGGCTACGACCAGCTGGCGTTCTGGCTGCAGGACGATGCCAGCGAACTGCTGGCTCGTCTCGCCAAAGAGCAAGAGGGGAACAATCCCTACGAGGAGATCATGGGCGGTCCCTTCTTCTCCGCCATTCACTGCACCGACAACGGCCAATCTTACCGCTGGCAGGATCTGGATCCGGAAGATGCCAGCTTCCAAGGTGCGGGGGCTTTTATGCTGGATAACAGCTTCCATGCCTGTGCAGATTGGCCCTATCCCCGCAAGCCAGTGCCCACTGTGGACGCCGGAGAGATTGAGCTCCCAGCTGGATCATTGGCACTGGTACTGGGGGCAGAGTATGACCCCATAACCCCTTTCAGCAATACGCGCCAGATGCAGGCCGCCTTTGGGCAGGCGGCCCGTCTGGTCAGAGTCGAGCAGAGCAACTTCCATGTTCAGCTGGGCAGTGTCCAATGTGCCAATCAGGCCCTCAGCACCCTGCTGCTGGGCGACAGGCAAACACTGATGCGGGAGCAAAGCTGCAAGGCTGATTGAGCACTTGCCCTGACTCATAAAAAACCAAACAAGAAGCCCGCCGAATTGGCGGGCTTCTTTATCGATGGCACAAAGAGATCAGGCGGCGATCAACTGCTCCAGATCCTGGCGAGTGAGGCGCTTGGCATCGATTTTCACGTACACAGAGCGCTCTGCACTGGCCAGCATCACATCGCTCACCCCCTCACAGGCGCGGATCTTCTGCTCCAGCGCCGGACTCGCCTCCACACCTTCCGGCAGCACGATGCGCAGGCTGCTCACATAGGGGGGCTCCTGCATGGTCAGGCTCACACCGAGCCAGATCAGGGCCAGCAGGGCGCAGCAACCAAACACCAGTGCACCGCCTCCCAGACTGTAAAAGAGCCCGCCCAGGCTGCCACCGAGAGCCACGCCAATAAACTGGCTGGTGGAGTAGACCCCCATGGCGGTGCCCTTGTAACCGGGGGGGGACTCCTTGCTGATGAGGGATGGCAACAGCGCTTCCATTACGTTGAAACCGATAAAGAAGAGCTGCAACCCGGCGAGCAGGCCCCACAGCTGCAACCCGGCCTGCCACAGCACCACTTCGGCGATCAGCATCACCAGCACGCAGATCTGGAATACCCGCTTCATCTGGCGGTGCTTCTCGGCATAGATGATGAACGGCACCACGCTCACAAAGGCGACCAGCATGGTGAACAGATAGGCCTGCCACTGACTGTCGCGGGGCAGACCGGCCTGCTCCAGCAGTGGCGGCAACGCCACGAAGCTCGACATCAGCAGGGTATGGACGCACAAAATGCCGAGGTTGAGTTTGAGCAGGCGCGGGTTGGTGAGCACGGTGCGCATCCCTCCCCTGACCATGCTGGACTCGCGGTTGAGCAGATGACTGGTCGGGGTCGGCACCAGCCAGAGGGTGATGCCAATGCCCCCCAGGGCCAGCAAGGCTATCAGCCAGAACAGGCCGGAGAGCCCCAGCGCATGGGTAATCAGGGGGCCCGTCACCATGGCAATGGCGAAGGTGATGCCAAAGCTTACCCCGATAAAAGCCATCGCCTTGGTACGGTTCTGCTCACGGGTGAGATCTGACAGCAGCGCCATGACGGCGGCCGAGATGGCACCGCTGCCCTGCAAGGCGCGGCCGAGGATGACGCCCCAGATGGAGTGAGTCAGTGCCGCGATCACGCTGCCCAACGCAAACATCAGCAGGCCGCCGACGATCAAGGGCTTTCTGCCGATGCGATCAGAGAGCAGGCCGAACGGGATCTGGAACAGCGCCTGGGTCATGCCGTAGATGCCGATGGCCAGACCAATCAGGGCCTCGGAGGCGCCGGCCAGTGACATGCCATAGGTAGTCAGCACCGGCAGCACCATGAACATGCCGAGCATGCGCAAAGAGAAGACGGAGCCGAGCGCCCAGGTGGCGCGGCGCTCGCCCCTCGTCATGGTGAAATCATTCATGATGGCCTCGATAGGTCAAAGAGAGAGAGAAGAGAAAAGGGGCGGATGACAAGGCACGCCACACCCGAAAAAGCCGACAATGCGCCCCGTGGGGCGGGCCTCATAATAACAGAGCCGGGAGGGTTCCCGGCTCTGGATTCTATTGATTTTCCTGTGTTGCATCACAGCCTTGGGGTCCGGCAACACGAGCCATCACGGCAGCATGCTCACCAATACCGGCGTCGCGTCCGGCTGGAAGTCCACCGACATCATCACGCTCAGGCAAGTAATGGTGACGATGGAGAACATGAACAGCTTGCGGGCCCAGAGGGAGTCATCGACCGCCTGCTTGTAACCCGACAGCGCCATGCCCAGCCACCAGACGCTGACCGCAGTGGCCACGATCAGATACTTGTAACCGGCGTAACCGCCGAGGAACAGCATCAGGGTCGGCACCATGAAGGCCAGTATGTAGAGGGTGATGTGGTGTTTGGCCACGACAATCCCCTTCACCACCGGCAGTACTGGAATGTTGGCCGCCTGATAATCCTTGAAGCGGAAGATGGCAATCGCATAGGAGTGCGGCATCTGCCACAGGCTGAAGATCGCCAGCAGTATCAGGGCCCCCGAGTCGAACTGGCCGCTCACGGCGCAGTAGCCGATGACGGGTGGCGCGGCACCCGAAAGGCTGCCAACCAGGGTGCCATAGACAGAATGGCGCTTCATGTAGAGGCTGTAGACCCCCACATAGACAATGAAGCCCAGCACCGCCAGCAAGGCGGCCAACGGATTGGCCGCCCAGTAGAGCAGTGCAATGCCCGCAACACCGAGCGCGCTCGCATACCAGAGCGAGACGCCGGGGGCGATAAGCCCCCTCACCAGAGCGCGGTTTTTGGTACGCTCCATGATGCAGTCGATGTCCCTGTCTATGTAGTTGTTGAACACACAACCGGAGGCCACCACCAGTGAGACACCGGCCATGGTCAGGATGAACAGGGGCACATCCAGGCTCCCCTTGGACGCCAGCAGGAATCCGCCGATAACCGAGATGAGGTTACCGAAGATGATGCCCGGCTTGGTCACTTGCAGGTATTGCTTCATCATCATTGCCAACCTGCTCAGTGAACCATCATGTTGATGTTGAGGTTGTACATGATCCACAGGGAACCCACGACCACGATGGCGATGATGAGCACGGTAAACACCAGTGCCACCAGGTTCCAGCGCTCCTCGGACGAGGTGTTCATGTGCAGGAAGTAGACCAGATGCACGAAGATCTGCACCACCGCCATGGCCACCACTGTGATCAGCATGGTCTGGTGGGTGAAGCCCCCGTCCATCACCATCCAGAACGGGATGGCGGTCAGTATGACTGACAGTACGAAGCCGATCAGATAGCTCTTGGCACTGCCGTGGCTGGCGCCATGATTGTCAACGCTATGAGTGCTCATTTACATTGCTCCCATCAGATAGACCACGGTAAACACGCAGATCCACACCACGTCCAGGAAGTGCCAGAACAGGCTCAGGCACATCAGACGGGAACGGGTGCGGTCAGTCAGCCCCTTCTTGGCCACCAGCACCATCATGACGATCAGCCAGATGAGGCCGCTGGTCACGTGGATGCCGTGAGTGCCAACCAGGGTGAAGAAGGCGGAGAGGAAGGCGCTGCGATCCGGGCCATAACCCTCGGCAATCAGGTGATGGAATTCGTAGATTTCCATCGCGATGAAGCCGGCGCCCAGCACAAAGGTCACCAGCAGCCAGCCATTGACGGCAGCGGCACGGCCCTTGTTCATGGCCAGCATGGCAAAGCCGAAGGTGATGCTGCTAAACAGCAGCAGCATGGTTTCGGCAAACACGAACGGCAGTTCGAAAATATCCTTGCCGCTGGGGCCGCCGGCGGTGCCGTTGACCAGGACTGCATAGGTTGCAAACAGACATGCAAACAAGATGCAGTCACTCATCAGGTAGATCCAGAAACCGAATACCTTGTTGGCTCCGGCATCATGGTGCCCATGGTCATGGGCACCCTCGTGAGTGTGATGTAGAACGTCGGTCGCCATGGCGTCACGCCCCCTTGTTGATGTTGGCAAAATGCTGACCTTCGATGCGTTCGATCTCGTCAACCTGCACGTAGTAGTCCACATCATCGTTGAAGCTGTGGATGATCCAGGTGGCAATCATGGCGACGAAGGCAGCAATCGCCATCCACCAGATGTGCCAGATCATGGCAAAGCCAAAGAGAGCACTGAAGCCTGCGATGATGACACCCGCCCCTGTGTTCCTGGGCATGTGGATCGGCGCATACTGCTTGGGCTGCTGATAGGCGGTGCCGTTTTGCTTGGCTTCCCAGAATGCATCCAGACCTGTGATGGTCGGCTCGATGGCGAAGTTGTAGAAGGGCGGCGGTGAAGAGGTCGCCCACTCCAGGGTACGGCCACCCCAGGGATCGCCAGTCAGATCGCGATTCTTCTCGCGGTCACGGATACTGACCACCACCTGGATCACCTGGCACAAGACGCCAATGGCAATCAGGCCGGCACCCACGGCGGCCACGACTAGCCAGGGGTGGAAGGCCGGATCCAGCTGCTGGCTGACCCGACGGGTCATGCCCATGAAGCCCAGCACGTAGAGCGGCATGAAGGCCACGAAGAAGCCGACAATCCAGAACCAGAAGGAGCGCTTGCCCCAGGTTTCGTCCAGGGTGAAGCCGAACGCCTTGGGGAACCAGTAGGTGATACCGGCGAAGCAGCCAAACACCACTCCGCCGATGATGACGTTGTGGAAGTGGGCGATCAGGAACAGACTGTTATGCAGCACGAAGTTCGCAGCCGGTACTGACAGCAGTACCCCCGTCATGCCACCTATGGTGAAGGTGATGATGAACCCTATGGTCCACAGCATGGGCGAGGTGAACTCGATGCGACCACGGTACATGGTGAACAGCCAGTTGAAGATCTTCACCCCGGTCGGGATGGAGATGATCATGGTGGTGATGCCGAAGAAGGCATTCACGTTGGCGCCGGACCCCATGGTAAAGAAGTGGTGCAACCAGACGATGAAGGAGAGCACGGTAATGGCGATGGTCGCCCACACCAGCGAGGTGTAACCGAACAACTTCTTCTTGCAGAAGGTGGCCACCACTTCCGAGAAGATCCCGAACACTGGCAGTACCAGGATATATACCTCGGGATGGCCCCAGGCCCAGATGAGGTTGATGTACATCATCATGTTGCCACCCATGTCATTGGTAAAGAAATGGGTGCCGAGATAACGGTCAGCGGTGAGCAGTGCCACAGTGACGGTCAGGATCGGGAAGGAAGCGATGATCAAAATGTTGGCGCACAAGGCAGTCCAGGTGAACACCGGCAGGCGCATCATGGTCATGCCGGGGGCACGCATCTTGATGATGGTGGCGAAGAAGTTGACGCCGGTCAGCAAGGTACCCAGCCCCGAGATCTGCAGACTCCAGATCCAGTAATCCACCCCGACACCCGGGCTGTATTCCAGACCAGAGAGTGGCGGATACGCCAGCCAGCCGGTCTGGGCAAACTCGCCGACCGCCAGGGAGACGTTGATCAACACAACGGCGGCGGCGGTGAACCAGAAGCTGATGTTGTTGAGGAAGGGGAAGGCCACATCACGGGCACCGATCTGCAGTGGCACCACTATGTTCATCAGACCTATTACCAGCGGCATGGCCACGAAGAAGATCATGATGACACCGTGAGCGGTGAAGATCTGGTCGTAGTGGTGGGGCGGCAAAATGCCATCGCCACCGGCCGAGGCCATCACCTGCTGGGTACGCATCATCACCGCATCGGCAAAGCCGCGCAGCAGCATGACCATGCCGAGGATCAGATACATGACCCCCAGACGCTTGTGGTCGACCGAGGTGAACCACTCTTTCCACAGATACTGCCACTTGCCAAAATAGGTGATCAGCCCGGCAAGGCCGAGGCCACCCAGAATGATACCGGCCACAGTCACCATGATGATGGGTTCATGGTACGGAATGGCATCGAGCGTTAATTTTCCAAACATCAGTTATTCCTCGGATCCCGCTTTCACAGAGTTGTCATCCGTCGGCATCGTCATATGCCCGGCATGATCCATTTGTGTGTCATGCGCCATGGCGTCATGGTTCATTGTTTGCTGATCCATGGTGGTGTGATCCATGGTCTCGCCGTGCGCCATCCCTTTATGCTCACCGTGGCCCATGTCACCCATGAACTTGTTGATCAGGTTGACGAACAGTGACGGATCGGCGCTGGAGAAATACTCCACCGGATGGTATTCGGTCGGCTTGGCCAGAGCATCGAACTCCGCCATTGTGGTGAGCTGCTTGGGTGACTGTTTCACCTTGGCGACCCAGGCGTCGAAACCTGCCTGATCCTGCGTGGCGATGGCCTTGAACTTCATCCCGGAGAAACCGGCACCGCTATAGCTGCTGGAGATGCCGTCATATTTCCCGGCCTCATTGGCGATGAGATGCAGCTTGGTCTGCATACCGGCCATGGCATAAATTTGCCCGCCCAGTTTGGGAATGAAGAAGGAGTTCATGACGGTGTCAGACGTCACCCGGAAATTCACCGGCGTGTTGACCGGGAAGGCCAACTCATTGACCGAGGCAATCCCCAACTCCGGGTAGACAAACAACCATTTCCAGTCGAGGGAAATAACATCAACCAGGATCGGTTTGACCTCTGAATCGAGCGGCTTGTAAGGGTCCAGCTCGTGGGACGTTTTCCAGGTGATGGTCGCCAGAATGACGACGATAATGACGGGAACGGTCCAGACAACCGCTTCAATCTTGTTGGAGTGAGACCAATCCGGGGTATATTTGGCGTCGGTATTGGATGCCCTGTATTTACGGGCAAATACCACTGCCATAATAATCACAGGGATCACCACAATTAACATCAGCCCCAAGGCGGTTAATATCAGTGATTTCTGCTCCAGACCAATCTGCCCTTTGGGGTTCATCAACGCCATGTCGCAGCCGGTCAGCAAGCTGGCCGATGCGATCAACAGCAAAGCACCCAAGCCCCTCTTTAATTCAAAAGGTCTCATGCAGTGTCCTCATCATTCGCAGGCGTAAAGGTATAAAAAAAGCGCATCATTATATTGCATTGAGAATGGATGTAAACAAGGTGGGAAATTAATCTGCAAGTTGTTTTCTGTTTGGAGGTGACCTGTGATGTATGTTAATGCCTTGACAGCCGCCATTTTCACAAGGATGTGCAATTATTCACCAGCAGCATTGATTTCATTTCAATCAGAATTAGCTCAGCAAGTGAACAATCAGTTTTAAACCCTTTATTTAATGCGGTTAAATGACTTTTCCTGTATTTACATCAGCTGCAAGCGGCCCTGTTTTCAACAATGGAAATAACCACATAAAAAGCAGATATAAAGACTCTTACAGACCCTTAATTAATCAAAATACGCTCAGGTTAATTCCATGCTCTTGGTGAGACTATCTCCTGAACATACCTGTCTCATGCATTTCATCGGGTCTGCTTCATCACAACCGTCATCATCTTGTTTAATAAGTTATTATCAAACCCATGGACTCCATCCGGATATGGCGTTAGGTTGCGCCCCTTCGTTGCCAAGCCAGTGACGAAACCGACCTATCCCATTCCCCATTTGACTCTTCATACCACAGGGATTGCCATGAGTATCACACGCAGAGACTTTCTCAACGGCGTAGCCATCACCATAGCGGCAGGCATCGCCCCCATCAATCTGTTGCAGGCGGCAGAGGGCGGCAAGGCGCTGGCCGACAAGACGCTTGCCTATCCGCCTGCCCTCACAGGGTTGCGGGGCAACCACCCAGGCTCCTTTGAACCGGCCCACAGCATAGCCCGCGACGGCAAGCAGTATGACTTCGCCAATGTTCCCCTCGAGGGGGAGTACGATCTGGTGATCGTCGGCGCCGGGATCAGCGGTCTGGCCGCCGCCTGCTTCTATCAACAGTTGCTCGGCGCGGATAAAAAGATCCTGCTGCTGGACAACCACGACGATTTTGGCGGCCACGCCAAGCGCAACGAGTTTACAACCCCCGATGGCCTGCGACTGGGTTACGGCGGCAGCGAATCCCTGCAATCGCCGCGCTCCGTCTACAGCCCCATCGCACTCGGCCTGCTCAAGACGCTCGAGGTGAACATCGACGAACTGGCCGCCGGCTTCCAGCAGACCTTCTATCCGGATCTGGGCCTGAGCCGCGGCGTCTACTTCGACGAGAAGCACTTTGGCGTCAACAAGGTGGTGAGCGGTGACCCTGGCCACAACGTGGCCGATGACATCCCCCGGGATCGCCTCAACGGCCGCCCCCTGGCCGAATTCATCGGTGACTTCCCGCTCGATGAGCACGACCGTGCAGCCTTGCTGGCCCTGCACGAAGAGAAGATCGACTACCTCAGTGGCATGAGCCGGGAGGAGAAAGATCTCTGGATGACCCGCAACAGCTACACCAGCTTCCTGCGAGACAAGGTGGGCCTGAGCGAGCGTGCAATCACTTACTTCCAGCAGCGCACCAACGACTTCCAGGCGGTCGGTATCGATGCCACCGCCTGCGCCGATGCGCGCCTCTGTGCCCTGCCTGGCTTTGGCGGCATGAACCTCACTCCTCTCGATGCCGAGGAGCAGGCGGAGCTGGACGATCCCTACATCTTCCACTTCCCGGATGGCAACGCCGGCCTCACCCGCCTGATGGTGCGCAAGCTGATCCCGCAGGTGGCGCCGGGCCACACCATGCAGGATGTGGTGCTGGCCAAGTTTGACTACGGCAAGCTCGATCTGCCGGAGCACAAGGTGCAACTACGCCTTGGCAGCACAGCGCTGCAGGCGAAGAACATCCGCCGCACCGATGGCAGCACTGGGGTGGATGTCACCTACATCAAGGAGGGCAAGCTCCATAGGGTGCGGGCCAAACAGTCAGTCATGGCTGGATACAACATGATGATCCCCTACATGGTGCCGGAGATGGCAGAGCCCCAGAAGGAGGCGCTGCGCCAGAACGCCAAGGCGCCGCTGGTCTACACCAAGGTGGTGATCAAGAACTGGCAATCCTTCGTCAAGCTGGGAGTGCACGAGGTCTACTCCCCCGCGGCGCCCTACAGCCGGGTCAAGCTGGACTACCCGGTCAACCTCGGCGGCTATGAGCATCCCAAGAATCCGGATCAGCCCATGTGCCTGCACATGGTCTATGTGCCGACCCTGCCGGGCAGCGGCCTGTCGGCTCGCGAACAGTCCCGCAAGGGACGCGCCATGATCCTCGGCATGCCGTTCGAGCAGCACGAACAGATGATCCGCGAACAACTGCAGGGAATGCTGGGCAGCGCCGGTTTCAACCATGAGCAGGACATCCTCGCCATCACGGTCAACCGCTGGTCCCACGGCTACTCCTACATCACCAATACCCTGTTTGATGACGAAGCGCAGTGCGAAAAATGGATTGAGCTGGGTCGTCAGCCTATCGGCAACATCACTATCGCCAACTCCGACTCGGACTGGAGCCCCTACGCCCACTCCGCCATCGATCAGGCCTGGCGCGCGGTCAACGAGCTGGTCGCCATGCAAAAAGGAGGTGCCCAATGATCCGCACCCTGTCACTGACCGCCACCGCCCTGCTGGCAGCCATGGCGGCCCAACCCGCACAGGCAGGCTCCGCCATGTCGGCGGGCGAGTATATTTCCAAGCTGGGGGATTGCGCCGCCTGCCACACCAGCGAGGCCAGTGCCCCGCTTGCCGGTGGCAAGGGCTTCCCGACCCCCATAGGCACAGTGTTCGCCACCAACATCACCCCCGACAAGACCCACGGCATCGGCAACTACAGCCTGCCGGAGTTCATCAAGGTGATGCGCGAAGGGGTGGCCCGGGATGGTCACCAGCTCTATCCGGCCATGCCCTACACTGCCTACGCCAAGATGAGCGATAAGGATCTTGAAGATCTCTATCACTACCTGATGAAGGAGGTTCCCCCGCTGGCGGTGGCCAACAAGGAGAGCGACATCCCCTGGCCGCTCAATATGCGCTGGCCGCTGATGGGCTGGAACTGGCTCTATCACGATGACAGTCGCTTCACCCCGGTAGCGGGCAAGAGCGAGCAGTGGAATCGTGGCGCCTATCTGGTGCAAGGTGCCGGTCACTGTGGCAGCTGCCACACCCCGCGCGGGCTCGGCATGCAGGAAAAGGCCCTGACCGAGGCAGACCCCCTCTATCTGAGCGGTGCAACGCTCGATGGCTGGTATGCCCCCAATATCCGTGGTGCCCGGTACGACAAGCAGGCGATCATCGATTTGCTGAAAACCGGCCTCAGCCAGCATCAGGCCGTTTCTGGCCCCATGGCGGAAGTGATCACTCACAGCAGTCAGTACTTCAGCGACACCGATCTGGCCAGCATCGCCACCTATCTCACCGAGCTCAGTGACGACACGCCGGTGAGCCAGGGCAACCGGGCCTACGCCAGCGCGGGCGGCAAGGCAGACTACGCCATGTACTGCTCGACCTGTCACGGGGTCAACGGTGAGGGCAATGACCACGTCATTCCTTCACTGGTGGGCAACCAGACTGTGCTGGCCGATGACCCGGCCAGCCTGCTCAACGTGCTGCTGCACGGCGCCGAGACCCCGATCACCCAGGGCCATATCGGCTACCACATGCCAGGTTATGGATGGACCCTCAACGACGAGCAGATGGCCGAGCTGGCCAATACGCTGCGCGCCTCCTGGGGCAATGAAGGCGCCGCCATCAAACCGGCAGCCGTCAAGGCCCAGCGCGAGCTGCACGAGTAGCACGACTGCCGACCTTAGCCATAAAAAACGGGCCTCCCATGGAGGCCCGTTTGCTGTGTGCCATCAGGGCGTCAGCCCTTGCGGGACTTGGGACCTTGGGTGGGCACAGCTGACTGGTGGTAATCGGCGTAAGGGAAGATATTACGAAAACGCTGGGCGACTGGCTCAGGGATCGAACGGGAGAAGACCAGCCTGACCCCATGCCCATCCCGCTGACCCAGGATGCGGCCCCGCACGGGATCGTGGTGCAGGATCTGCCGGGCCTGGGCCAAAAACGCGGGGGATACCTTGCCCCGCTTGACCACCACCTTGTCCGCTTGCAACCGGATCTCGAACAGGGCTCCCCGCCCCAGCGTCATCAACCACCCGATCAGGGCAATTGCCACCAACAAGGATAACCAGGCCATCTCTTCCCTCCTAACGACTCAGTGTCAGCACGTCACTCCAGGCTATTTCCACCCCGCTGACGTCTTGCTGTCAGACAGTATAAGCGGCCCCATTGCCGGAATGTTTGGCGCGGATCACAGCCGTCGACTCACCTTGCGTTCGGTCACCCTACGCAGGTCAGCAATCCTTGCCCCAGGCCACCAGGGTGTCGCGATAGAGCGCCAGCAGCGCCTGATCCCGCACAGCCACCCCCACATGCTGGGCACGATAGTCGGCCCAGCCGTCATGAGGATGGGATTTGTCATCGAACTTTTGCAGGGTATGACCGATGGCGGGGCCACTGTTGATCACCCGCACAGGCCCCTTTCTCAGGGTGAACAGAGTCGGATCGATCACGTAGGCGATGGCGGAGGGATCATGTACGTGACAACCATCCAGGCCGATGCGCTCCGAGTAGAAGCGCAGATAGAAACGGCTCACCTCCCACAGGAAGCGGCCCGGCTCGCCCGCCTCATCGCGCAGCGCATCCAGATAGCCACTGCTGAAGAAGCTCTGCTGGGTCACATCCAGCCCTATGATCACCACGGGCCAGTTGGCAGTAAACACCCGGTCGGCGGCATCGGGATCGTCGTGGATATTGGCCTCGGCATAGGGGGTGACGTTGCCGCGATGACCGTTGACGCCAAAGGCACCGCCCATCACTACCACCTGCTTCACCAACCCGGTGATCTCCGGTACCTCCTGCAGCGCCAGCGCCAGGTTGGTGAGCGGCCCTATGGTGACCAGGGTGATCTCGCCGGGGGCGGCTTTTACCGCGTCGACTATGTATTGCCAGGCCGGGCGGGCATCCGGGGTAAGGTTCACCTCCCCGGCCTCGACATCGCCGAAACCACTCGGGCCGTGCACGACAGTGGTCGGCCCCACGGGATCGCGCAGCAGCGGCGCGGCCGCGCCCTGGGCGACATCTGCCTTCATGCCGTACTTCTGCTTGAGCCAGAGTGCATTGCGGGTGCCATTGTCGATGGTGGCGTTGCCAAAGACGGTAGTAATGGCGATGAGATCGATGGCGGGGTGCGCCTCGGCAAACAGAATTGCCATGGCGTCGTCGATACCCGGGTCGGTATCCAGAATGATTTTGTGGCTCATAGGGCCTCCAGACAACAACGGAGCTGCCAGTGTAACGACACCCTGTCCGTTTAACAGCGCTGTGATCACACCCTGACGATTGCCTTCCCCTAGACCGGGTCGAGTGGCGTCTTCTTGAGCAGAACGGGTGGCAGAGGCAGGCCGGTAACCTGACAGCCGGCCTGCGCAGCGAAAGAGTGCTGAAATAGTGGGCAACCGGACGGCCGCGGATACCTGCCGCCTTGTGAGCCGCCGTGCGGAATGGTATCACTTGGCCTCATTGACCACTTCTCTCATCCATCTGCCGAGGCGCCATTGTGATCACCCTGATTAAAGAGTCGGACCAGCTGAAGATGCCCTGGAAGAACAAGCAGGGCACCACAGCCCAGATCCTCATCTCTCCCAGGGGAGCGACTCTGGACAAACTCGACTTTGACTACCGGCTGAGCTCGGCCCCCATCAAGGAAGCCGGTGTATTCTCTCGTTTCCCGGGTTATCAGCGTATCCTGCTGCCCGTCAGCGGCGCCGGCTTCGTGCTCAACGGCCACCCTTACGCCACCCTGGAGGCGGCCCATTTCAGCGGGGATGACGAGACCCACTGCGCCTTGCTGAAAAAAGAGGTGACGGATCTGGGGCTCATCTACGACCCTGCGCGCATCAGCGCCAACGTACGGGTGCTCAATCTGCCGTTTCCCCTCAGCTTGACTCTGGAGGCCGACAAAACATACCTCTGCCATCTGCTGAGCGGTCAGCTCACGGTTCAGGATCATACCGTGGCGGTCAACGACACCCTGGTGGTGACCGGCGAGGAGAGCATACGGCTGGAGTGCCAGAAGAAGACCGCCATCGCCTTCTTTACCCTGCAAGCCAGATAGGGGAGAGGCCCGCGCAGGCCATTGGAGACGGGATCAACGTTTGGGGGCGCGGCCCCCGCTGTCGAGACAGGCCTGCATGGTGTCGTAGGGAACATAGTGCTTGGTGCGGCTGTAGTAGGTGCCGCCCTGGGGGTGGCAGATGCCGTTGCGGCTCTTCTTGACCGGGGGCTCAGCCGCCAGCGCCAGGGCGCACACCAGCATCAGGCAACAGCTGACAACCCATTTGACTGCGCTCATCACTCACATCCATTCAGTGTCCGGGCCAGCAGGCCTCGCTTGCGGCCTATTTTATCCCGTCCAAGGCGCGGCCACTCCTTGCCAGATCACGAAATGAATCTTTTATTCAATCGCTTGGCTCATCTACATCCGCGATCGACACAAGATTTGCGCATCATAAAAAAGCCGGGGCAGCCCGGCTTTTTCTTCATGACAACCAGAACAAGCGGCTTAGCCGATCTTGAAGCTGCCCTTCATCATGGCGAAGTGGCCGGGGAAGGAGCAGAAGAAGGTGAGGTCTTTACCGGCCAGACCATCGGTTTTGAAGGTCACGCTGGTGCTCTCGCCGCCGCCAATCATCTTGGTGTGGGCCAGCACCCGCGGATCATCCTTGGGCAGGTAGTTGTTGTCGGCACCGGCGCTCATGCCGGCTGTAGCGACAGCCTGATAGTCGGCGGTGTTCGACAGCACCCAGTTGTGGCCCATGGCGGTCACCGGCATCTTGCCGGTGTGGTTGAGGGTCACTGTCACCTCTTTGCAGGTCGCCGGTACGCTCATCTCTTTGAGGTTGTACTGCATGGCATCATTGCCTTCGATGACCAACGCGCACTCATCGGCCAGAGCCGGGGCAGCCAGGGTGCTCAGAAACAGCAGGGTAATCGCCTTTTTCATCATCTTCTCCTTTGATTGGCAATAGATGGCAACACAATTGCCTCAGGCTGTGATCCACAACGGGCAAAGATGCTGTCAAAATCGACCTTATTCTACTCAAGTGTTGTCAATCGGCTATGGCTTTAGTGCAAAGCTGCGGGTCAAGTCACCAGATTGACCTTATTAACAACAGACCTTGAGCCTGAATGGATACGCACCCGCCTCGTCATAGGCCCACCTGTGTTTAATTTTGTCCGCAATTTTGTGCGCCAGACGCTCGCCACCCGCCAACCTCTTGGCTAAGCTGGCGCCCCTATGGCACAACGCCCTGTTTGAGATAGAGATCTTGCTTATGTCGTTCACCTCCATGTCGGCCCTGCGTGGCCTGCTGTTACCTCTGGTGCTGATGTTGACCGCCTGCCAGCCAGCCCCCACCCAGACCCGCATTCAGGGTCAAACCATGGGCACCTACTATGTGGTGACGGTGAACGATCTCTATCCGGGCGGTGAAGCAGAGCTGAAGCGTGAGCTGGATGCCCTGTTGGCGCGGATGAACAAGGAGATCTCCACCTATGACAAGAGCTCCCTCATCTCCCGCTTCAACCAGGGGCCAGCCAACAAGCCCATGATGATCCCGCCTGCCATGGCCATCATAGTGCAGCAGGGCATTGATACGGGACACCTCAGCCAGGGCAAGCTGGATGTCACAGTGGGCCCTCTGGTCAACCTGTGGGGATTCGGGCCGGACATGCGCCCGCTCAAAAAACCCAGTGATGTACAGATCGCCAAGGCGCGTCAAAAGGTGGGTATCGACAAGCTGACCCTGACCCCGCGGGGGGACCACTTCCTGCTCAGCAAGGCAATCCCGGATCTCTACCTCGATCTCTCTACCTTGGGGGAAGGCGCCGCCTCGGATGAAATTGCCGTGTTGCTTGAGAGCAGGGGAGTCCACAACTACCTCATCGAGGTGGCGGGCGCAGTGCGCAGCAAAGGTCACAACAACAAGGGCAAGCCCTGGCGCGTCGCCATTGTCAAGCCGGCGGATCAACCCGGCGCCTTCTCCGATGTTGTAACCCCCAATGGCATGGCCCTCAGCACCGCAGGCAGCTATCGCAACTACTACGAGCTCGATGGCCAGCGTTACTCCCACATTATCGACCCGGAAACAGGCGCCCCCGTGACCCACAAGCTGGTCTCCGCCAGCGTGATGGCCAACACAGCGCTGGAAGCCGATGCCCTCGATACAGCGCTCATGGTGATGGGGCCTGAGCAGGCTATGGCCTTCGCCAAAGCACACCAGCTGGCGGCCTATCTCATCATCAAGACGGAGCAGGGCTTTACCGCTAAATTCACTCCCCAGTTTGCCCCTTATCTGGTGCAAGAAAAGCCATAAGCCGTATGGCCCCGCTGAAAAACAGCGGGGCCTGCCCATGTTCAATTGCCTGTCTGCGCGCTTTGGTGGCACACTTCTGTTATCCGCCCGTAGCGCCTTGACCCTGACAGATGCAGACACCTGACACCGAACCAGAGAAAAAAGCCCCGCCCAAGCCCAAACGCATCTTGCTGGTCAACGAACAGCGATCCTTTCAGGTGATGATGAAGGCCATGCTGATCAACCTGGGCATCAACCGCATTACCTACGTCAATGCGGCCGAGGAGGCCCGGCGCCGCTGTCAGAAAGAGACCTTTGACATCTATCTGCTCGACTACGAACTGGGGGGCGGCGAGAACGGGCGTCAACTGCTGGAAAGCCTGCGGGATCAGCATCTCATCCCCCCCCAGAGCGTGGTGATCATGGTGAGCGCTGACAGCTCCCGCGCCATGGTGCTGAGTGCGCTGGAGGCCGAGCCCGACGAATACCTGATGAAGCCTTTCTCTCAGGAACAGTTTTCGTTTCGCCTCAAGCGTGCCCTCGCCCGCCGCCAGGCGCTGGAGAGCGTCTTCACCGCTCTTGCCAAGGACGATCTGCCTGCTCTGCTGACCGTCTGTGCAGAACGGGCCGATGCGGTGCCCCGCTTTGCCAACTTCTGCCGCTGCCTGCAAGCCGATACCCAGCTCAAGCTGGGGCAGGCCAAGGAGGCGCGCAGCCTGATGCGCCAACTGCTGGCTGGCCAGGAGAACAGCTGGGCCCGGCTGACGCTGGGCAAGGCGTGCCACACCCTGGGCCTGAACGAGGAGGCCGTGAGCCACCTGCAGGCTACCCTCAAGAATACCCCGCTGATGGTGGAGGCCCACATGTGGCTGGCAGAATCCCAGCTGGCCCTTGGCAATAGCGAGCTGGCCCAGCAGGAGCTCAGGCGAGCGGTGGATATTTCGCCCCAGTCGGTGCAGCTCTCCCGCCGGCTGGCAGAAGTGTGCCTGCTACGCCACGACTACGCCCAGGCCAAGGATGTATTGCTGTCCCTCATCGACCTGTCGCGCAACTCCATCCATCGCACCCCCCACTATCTGGGGGCCTATATCCAGACTCTGACCCTGTACGCCCTCAACAGCAACGACAGCTACCACATCGCCAATCTGCAGAAACAGGTGAATTCGGCCCTGTCTCGCATCCGCGATTCGCTGATGATGGCGGAGTTCAACTACCCGGTGTTCGAGCAGATCTGCCAGGCCAGGGTGCAGATCGCCCTGGGGGAGCTGCTCAAGGGCAAGAAGATGCTCTATCGCGCCAACCAGAACTGGCTCGACCAACCGGCCACCATGCCCCCCAGCCTGCTGGGCGAGACCATACTGGCCCTCTACCAGCTCGGCGAATTCGAATACGCCGAGAGCCTGCAGGCACTGCTGGCGGAAGATGAAGACAGGCTACTCACCACCTGCATCCAGGCCACCCGCGATGACAAGACAGTGCTGGAGCGGCGTCAGCGTTACCAGCAGCTCAACGATCTCGGTATCAAGGCCTATCAGAGCGGTGAGCTGGAGCAGGCCCTCGGCCACTTTCGCGAGGCCCTGCGCCGCGCCCCCGCCAATACAGGTGCTGCCCTCAACAAGATCCAGGTGCTGCTGCAACTGATGCAGAAGAATCGCAAGAGCCCGGAGTTTGGCGCCGAGTGCAAGGAGACGCTGGAGGTGCTGGACGGCATCCCCCTCAACCCCACCCAGCAGGATCGTTTTCGCAAGCTGCGTCAGGAGTTTACCCAGCTCAGCTGACCCAAGAGCGGCTCCCCTCGCCTATGCTGATACAGACTCGGCGAGGGGAGGAGAACCGCAATGGCGATGTGTCGATATCTGGTGGCGGACGGGCGTCACTGCAGCGAGGAGGCAGGGGAGCATGAGCTGTGCCGATGGCACGATCCCCACGCCGATCATCAGGATCCCCAGACGGCGCATGAGCTTGAGCACTACATTCATCAGGACGGTCTGTGCCACGGCCTGCAACTGGCCCGTGCCAACCTGGCCGGGCTCAATCTGGTGAAGAAGGGGGCACCGCAGGGCTTCTTGCTGGAGCAGTGCAACTTCTATCGGGCCAACCTGCAAGGTGCCCACCTCTACGGCATTCGCATCAAGGGCGGCAGCCTGATGAAGGCGGATCTCAGTGATGCCAACCTCCACTGCGCCGAACTCGACGACGTCAATCTGCTCGGCATCCGCTGGCACAACACCCGCCTCGACAACCTCAACACCGGCAAACGACTGATGCAGGAGCGGCGCGGACGCAGCGAGCGGGATCCGGCACAGGCCCGCATCTGGTTCAAGGAGGCGGAAGAGACCTACCGGGATCTGCGCAAAGCCTCGGAGGCGCAAGGCATCTTCACCATGTCAGGCCGCTACATACAGCGGGAGCTCACCATGCGCCGCCTGCAGTTGCCGCTCTGGTCAATCCAGAGATTCACCTCCTGGATAGTCGACCTCTTCTGCGGCTACGGCGAGGCGCCGATGCGGGTGGTGCTCTTCTCCCTGCTGCTCATCTTCATCTGCAGCATCTTCTACTTCTTCTTCGGCCTGAACTTCCAGGGTGAGCACCTTATCTACCAGCCCGGCGCCCCCTTCAAGCAAAATGCCATCTTCCTGCTCGAATGCCTCTACTACAGCGTGGTGACCTTCACTACCCTGGGGTATGGCGACTTCACTCCCGTGGGCCTGTCGCGGATCTTCGCCGCCTTCGAGGCCTTTACCGGCAGCTTCACGCTGGCGCTGTTTGTGGTGGTGTTCGTGAAAAAGATGACCCGTTGAGTGGCGCCGCCCTCCCCGGCCAGCGATGGCGCCGGGGCAAGCGCCCATGCAAGCGGGACCAAGCCGGCCCCTGAACTTGCATCCGCGGCGGATTCCTAGTCCAATAGCGACTTATAAAAATGACATGAGCATCCCGGACATGAAGATCATCTCTTTTAATATCAATGGCCTGCGCGCCCGCCTTCATCAGCTGCAAGCCATCATCGACAAACACCAGCCGGATGTGATCGGCCTGCAGGAGATCAAGGTACACGACGAGGCCTTCCCGCTGGCAGACGTGGAAGCCATGGGCTATCACGTGGAATTCCACGGTCAGAAGGCCCATTACGGGGTGGCCATCATGAGCAAGCAGAAGCCGGTCGAGGTACAAAAAGGCTTCCCTACCGATCCGGAAGATGCCCAGCGCCGCATGATCATGGCGACCTTCAAACGGGAGGATGGCTCCCTCATCAAGGTGATGAACGGCTATTTCCCGCAAGGGGAGAACCAGGATCACGAGACCAAGTTCCCGGCCAAGCAGAAGTTCTACGAGGACTTGCAGCACTATCTGGAAACTCACCACACCCCGAATGATCAACTCGTACTGATCGGCGATGTGAATATCTCCCCCACGGATCTCGACATCGGCATCGGCGAGGCAAACCGCAAACGCTGGCTGCGAGAGGGCAAGTGCTCCTTCCTGCCCATCGAGCGCGAATGGATGGAACGCCTGAAAGGGTTCGGCCTGACCGACACCTTCCGCGCAGCCAACCCCACGGAGTCCGAGCGTTTCTCCTGGTTTGACTACCGTTCAAAGGGCTTTGACGAGAACCGCGGCCTGCGCATCGATCTCATCATGGCCTCCGACGCCCTCAAGGACACAGTGACCGAGACCGGCATCGACTACGAGCTGCGCGGTATCGAAAAACCCTCCGACCACGCTCCCATCTGGGCCACCTTCGCCTGATAAATTCACACAGTGGGGACGTTTGACTCCCCACTGTGACCCAGCCCCCACTTCCCCCTCCCCTTTCCTTCTTATAATTCCCGACAAACCGCCCGGATCATGAGCAATGCTCATAATGGAGTGCGCCCGCACCACCAGGATAACCATTGTCGCTGGCCTGCCGCCCATCTCCTCATTGGAGCTGACAACATTCAACACCGAGCAGCTTGGGTTCAATGTCTGTGCTCTATCATTTAAAAACTATTTGTAATCCAATAAGTTGAATTATTAATCATGCAGTTGATGACATCAGTTCAGAACAGGGGTGGGCAGGGCGATCGCTGTCCATCCAACAGGAGTGTGATGATGAAGGTGCAAAACATCGGGGAAAGTATGTTCAAGCGTGGCTGCATTGCTCTGGCACTGGTCAGCGTGCTGGCTGGCTGCGGCGACAAACCCGCCAGTAGTGCCCAGGTACGCCCCCCTGTGCCCGTGGTAGTGGCCGAGGCCAGACTGACCGATGTGCCGCTGACGACCGAGATGGTGGGAGAGACGGCGGGTTATCGCGAAATCGAAGTTCGCTCCCGGGTAAACGGCATCCTGCTTGAACGTACTTATGTGGAAGGGCAACCCGTGACAGCAGGCCAGGAGCTGTTCCTCATCGATCCCGCCCCCTACAAGGTGGCACTGGAACAGGCTAAAGGGGCCCTGGCTCAGGAACAGGCCCGGTTCAACAAGGCACGCGCAGATCGGGATCGCATCATACCGCTGTTCAAGCGCCAGGTCGTGAGCCGCAAAGATTATGACGACACCATCGCCAACTACGAAGCGGCCATTGCCAGCCGCCAGGCCGCACAGGCAAAAGTCAAAGAAGCAGAACTCAACCTCAGCTACACCCAGGTGACGGCACCGATTGATGGCATGGCGAGCAAGAGCTCCCAATCCGAGGGGAGCCTTATCTCAACCAATGCCAACAGCAGCCTGCTCACCACCATCACCCAGTACAACCCGCTCTACGTCAATTTCTCCTACTCGGAACAGGACCGTCTCAATTTTGAAACCTCGGTGCGAAAAGGATTGATTGAGGCCAAAGACACCACCAACTGGCGTACCCATATCCGTCTCGCTGATGGCTCCGTCTATCCCCGGGCGGGCAAGCTCAACTTCTCCGATAACCGGGTCGACCCGCAAACGGGAACAATTCGGGCCCGCGCCATCTTTGACAACAAAGAGGGGGTCCTGCTACCGGGTCAATTTGTCCGACTCACCATCGACCTGGGTATTCGTAAAAACGCCATAGTGGTGCCAGCCAGAGCGATTGTGCAATCCCAGGCCGATCGCATGGTGATGGTGGTGGACGGCGATGACAAGGTGGTGCCACGCCCGGTCAGACTCGGTCCGGCCATTGCAGAAGGTGTGCTGATCGAGAGCGGTCTTGATGCAGGCGAGCGTTACATCGTAGAGGGGCTGATGAAAGCCAGACCCGGCAGCATAGTCAAACCTGTCTCGGCCCAAGAGATGCAGGCGATCAGCGACAAGATGGCCAGCAAGCCAGCGGCCAGGTAAGGAGCTCGTATGTTTTCCAAGTTCTTCATTGAGCGCCCCATATTTTCCTGTGTGATATCGATCATTATCGTACTGGCAGGATTGGCCGCCATGCGTTCCCTGCCCGTCGAGCAGTATCCGCAGATCACGCCCCCCGTGGTATCGGTCACGGCCTTTTACCCGGGGGCAACCCCCGAAGCCATCTCTCAAACCGTTGCAGCCCCACTCGAGCAGCAGATCAACGGGGTTGAGCATATGGTGTACATGCAATCTGGCTCCGCCTCCAATGGCCAGATGAACCTCAACGTCTACTTCGAGATCGGTACCGATCCGGATCAGGCCACCATCAACGTCAACAACCGGGTCTCGGCCGCCATGGCCCAACTGCCGGAAGAGGTGAAAAAGCAGGGGGTCACGGTCAAGAAAAAATCGACCTCCATCTTGCAGGTCATCACCCTGGTGTCACCCAACCAGTCATTTGATACGACCTACCTGTCGAACTATGCCCTGCTCAACATCATCGACGAGCTCAAGCGGATACCTGGCGTTGGCGACACCATGCTCTTTGGTGGCACTGACTACGCCATGCGGATCTGGCTGCGCCCGGATCGTCTTGCCCAGTTGCAGCTGACTCCGGGCGATGTGATTGGCGCCATCCGTGAACAGAACACCCAATTTGCCGCGGGCAAAATAGGGGCTCAGCCCACCAGCACGCCCATCGACTTCACTTACACGGTGCAGACCAAGGGGCGCCTTGAGGATGTCAAAGAGTTCGAGAACATCATCATACGATCCATGCCAAATGGCGCCAAAATCCGGGTCAAGGATATTGCCCGGGTCGAGCTGGGTGGCAAGGATTACGACATAGTCGCTCGCGCCAACGGCAAACCGGCCATCGGTATCGCCACCTATTTGCAACCGGGTGCCAACTCCGTCGCCGTGGCGGATGCCGTACACGCCACCATGGCGCAACTGCAAACCCGGTTTCCGCAGGATATCGAGTATCAGATCCCCTATGACACCACCGAGTTCGTAAAACTCTCCATTGAGGAGGTAGTGCATACCCTGTTTGAAGCCATGGTGCTGGTGTTCGTGGTGGTTTACCTCTTCTTGCAGAATTTCCGCGCCACCCTGATCCCCTGTATCGCTGTGCCAGTGTCCTTGATCGGCACCTTTGCCGGCATGCTGCTGCTGGGCTTCTCCATCAACCTGCTCACCCTGTTCGGTATGGTGCTGACCATAGGCATAGTGGTGGATGACGCCATAGTGGTGCTGGAGAACGTGGAGCGCAGCATGCGCGAGCGAAAGCTCTCGGCACCGCAAGCCGCCATCCTCGCCATGCAGGAGGTGTTCAGCCCCATAGTCGCCACCACCCTGGTCCTGTGCGCCGTGTTTATACCCGTGGCTTTTATGGGTGGTATGACAGGGGTGATGTACAAACAGTTTGCCATCACCATCGCCGTCTCTGTGGTCATCTCCAGCATCATTGCCCTGACCTTGTCGCCGGCCTTGTGTGCTGTTTTGCTCAAGGACGGCCATCAGGAGCCCGCTCGCTTCTTCGTCTGGTTCAATCACCGCTTTGACCAGCTCACCAGAGGATATGTGCGTGGGGTGGCTTTCCTGAATCGCCGGGTGGCACTGGCCTTCAGCATCATAGTGACCATGCTGCTCGCCAGTTATCTGCTGTTTATGAAAGTACCGGGGGAACTGGTACCGGATGAGGATCAAGGCTACCTCATCTCTGCCATCATGCTGCCGGACGCAGCGGCACTCACTCGCACCCAGGCGCTGGCTGACAAGTTCGATCAAATCGCCATGGCCAACCCGAACGTGAAGGATGTCGTCACCTTCTCCGGTTTCGACATTCTCTCCAGTGCTGTGGTCAGCAACAGCGGCCTGAGCTTCATCACCCTCAAGGACTGGAGCGAGCGAAAAGACGCAGGACAAGACTCCTTCTCCCTGGCGAATACCTTTCAAGGTATGAGTCTGATGGGGCTGGCGGATGGCTTTGTGGCCTCCTTCAATCCACCGCCCATCCAGGGGATGTCCACCACGGGGGGACTGGAAGGGTATCTGCAAAACCGCAGCGGCAGCGATGCTAAGACCTTCTCGGCAGAGGTTGAACATTTCCTGGCCGCAGCCAGAGAACGGCCTGAGTTTGCCAGCGTCACATCGACCTATCGCGCCAACGTTCCTCAGGTCTATCTGGATCTTGATCGGGAAAAAACCAAGGCGTTGGGGCTGCCCATCAATGCGGTGTTCGACACCATGCAGGCCACCTTTGGTCAGGTTTACGTCAACGACTTCAACCAGTTCGGACGTACCTATCGGGTCCAGCTTCAGTCAGAAGCGGATTATCGCGCCAAGAAGGGCGACATTCGCAACATCTATGTCCGTTCCGACAAGGGCGAGATGATCCCCCTTGGCAGCCTGGTGACGGTACGCGACGCCAGCGGCCCCGAGTTGGTAGAGCGCTTCAATGTGTTCCCTGCCGCCAAGATCATGGCGCAACCCGCACCGGGATACAGTTCAGGACAAGCCATTGCCGCATTGGAAGAGATCGCGAACAGTACCCTCGGCAACGATGCCAAACTGGAGTGGACCGGCTCTGCCTATCAGGAGAAAGCCTCTGCCGGCAGTGCCGGCATGGCGTTTGGCTTCGGCATAGTGATGATTTTCCTCATTCTGGCGGCCCAGTACGAACGCTGGAGTCTGCCGTTTGCGGTGATCACTGCGGTTCCCTTCGCGCTGTTCGGGGCCCTGCTCGCCACCTGGGCCGTGGGCCTCACCAACAACGTCTACTTCCAGATTGGGTTGGTCACCCTGGTAGGGCTTGCGGCCAAGAACGCCATCCTGATTGTGGAGTTTGCCGTGATGAAGCATGAGGAAGGGATGAGTATTGCCGAGTCGGCACTGGAGGCGGCGCGCCTGCGTTTTCGCCCGATTGTCATGACATCGCTGGCCTTTATTCTCGGCTGCATCCCCTTGATCACATCGAGCGGTGCCGGTGCGGCCAGCCGCCATGCCCTCGGCTGGCCGGTCATTGGCGGCATGCTGGCAGCCACCTTTATCGCCATCTTCTTTATCCCGCTCTTCTTCCGCTTGATCATGCAAGGCTCGCAAAAGAAGCGCTAATACCGTTATCAATCAATATGGTATTTGCTCAAACGCCTTCGCTCTGCGAGGGCGTTTTTATTCAAATCAACTCGGCTCAATCACCTAAACTCTGGGAGATTTGAGGGGGAGTATTTCTATGCTGGTTCAGCTTTGGCTCGCTGCGGCACTTGCCGGATCAAACATGACAGCCTGTGGTCACCATGACTATCCCCCGTGGAACTGGCATGCGGGCGGTAAAATCGTGGGTGTCTGCGCCGAAGTAGTGAGCACCCTCTATCAACGGCTGGGGCTCAACGTTAACCTTGACTACGTAGGCCCCTGGGCCCGTTGCCAGCAAAAGGTGGCCTCCGGCGAGGTAGACATCAATATTTGTGCCCTGCGCAACGGCGAGCGTGAAAGCTACTCCCGCTTCACGCAAACACCGATGGCCATCAATGACATGGCTGTGTTTGTTCGCCAGCCCAGCCCTCGTCTATTGGAGCAACGGGAGGATCTGGCCGGGCTAAGGGGAGCCATGATGATCGGGGTCAGCCTTGGCAGCGAGCTGGACACTTTTCTGGAAGAGAATACCCGGATCCACAGGGTCAACTCCCTCAAGCAGGTCTTTGGGCTGCTGGCCAGCGACAGGGTCGACTTTGTGCCCTACGGTCGCTCTTCTGGTCGCCTCTTTTTACGGGAAAATTACCCGGATAGCGGTCTGGCCGATCTGCTCTGGCCCCTGCAACAGGGAGAACTCTACATCTCGGTGTCCCTCAACTCCCCCCACCTCGATACCCTGGAGAAACTCGAACCCATGTTGCAGGCCCCGGGTATGAGTCAGTGGATAGATCAACTGCTGGACAAATACAGCACCCTCTATCTGGAGCAGCAACGACAGACTCAGCAGATGCCTTGACCTTCTCCCGCGAGTAAGGTTTAGATTTGCCCCATCCCTTGCCAGAGTTGACACATGATGAGTTTGGTTCGATTGCCCACCCTGCTATTGGCCCGGCTGTTGCTGGCGCTGATGCTTGTCTGCAATCTGACCCTCTGTATCAGCTGGCACGGGACCGATGTCATCTCCTCCACCATGACAACCGGCAGCGACAACGCAACCATGAGTGCGACCGCCATGCAGGGGCTCGCCTGTCACACTATGGCAGCCGATGATGGAGAGCAAGGCAACGCCATGAGCCAGGGAGATTGCCAGATGCACGGCGGCCTCACCTCGCCAACCGGGGCCGGCCTGCCACTGCTGGCCGCGCTGCTGACCTTGCTTGCCCTCCCCCTTTTGCTGCTGCCCCATCTGGGGGTCGCCAGCCATCTGTTCGATCACTGGCTGCGGGATCCCTTCCTGCGTAGCCGCGGTACTCATCCCCCCTCCTGGCCCCGCCGACATCTGATGCTGTCGGTACTGCGCCACTAGAAGGATCTTCTCCCGTGCATGGGACAAGGCTGACCTTGCCCGACACTGCACGTCCTTGCCTGACCCTGTGACGGCTGGCACCGCCAGCAATAGCAGGGAGCCGTGCGTCCGCTGACTCGTCAGCAACGCCCCGTTTGCCGCCCAGCCTGTGTGATCTGCTGCGATAGATGCAGCAACCAGACGCTCGTTATGCGTCTGTCACCATCACAAGCCGGCGGCCTAACAGAAGAGAAGATGCACATGTCATCTGCCCGATTGACCGAACCTGTTGCCGCTCACCCTTGCACAATTAGCGCCCGCCTGATGCAGGTCGGAGGTTCCCTATGAGTCATAAGTCAAGCCAAAAGCTGCTTGTCTCAGCCCTGTTGCTGGCCCTCGGGGCCGGTGGCGGCTACTGGGCCGCCAAACAGACTGGCGACGGTGCAACCGCCAAAGAGAAGACCCCCCTTTACTGGGTCAACCCCATGGATCCCCGCGACAAACGCGACGGCCCGGCCAAGGACAACATGGGGATGGATTTTATCCCCGTCTATCAGGAGCAAAAAAGCGGCTCCCCCGGTACCATCACCATCAGCCCCGAGATCCAGCAGAACCTGGGTGTGCGGCTGGCCAAAGTGGAGAAGTTGCCCATCCACCAGCAGATCGAGACAGTGGGCTATGTCGGTTATGACGAAGATCGGCTGGAGGCCATCAACGCCCGCATGGCGGGCTGGATCCGCACCCTCGCCATCAAGAGCGAAGGGCAGAGGGTCACCAAGGGGAGCCTTATCTATGAGCTCTACGCGCCCGATCTGGTCAACGCCCAGCACGAATACCTGCTCGCCCTCAACACAGCCAACCCCCTGCTACTGCGTGCCGCCGAGGGCAAGCTCAAGTCCCTGCAGGTGCCGGCGGATCAAATTGCCACCCTCAAGCGCAGCCGGCAGGTGCGTGAAACCATTGGCATCTACGCCCCCAGCAGCGGCTATGTCTCTGAGCTCAAAGTGCGCGAGGGGCAGTACGTGGAACCCGCCGCCGCCCTGTTCAACATCAGCACCCTCAAGCAGGTGTGGGTCAGCGCCGAGGTGTTCGAGCGCCAGGCCGCCCAGCTGAAAGTGGGGGATCCGGTCACCATGACCCTCGACTATGCACCCGGCCGCCGCTGGCAAGGTAAGGTGGATTACCTCTATCCGACCCTGGATGCCGCCACTCGCACCCTCAAGGTGCGGCTGCGCGTTGACAACCCGGACGAGTTTTTGAAACCCAATATGTTCGCCAAGGTGGCCATTCGCACTGGCCAGGGGGAACCCCGGCTGGTGGTACCGAGCGAAGCGGTGATCCGCACCGGCAGTCAGGACAGGCTGGTGCTGGCGCTGGGGGATGGCAACTTCAAGTCAGTCGCCGTCACCCTCGGCCCCCAGTTTGGCGACAAGGTCGCCATCAAGGCAGGGATAGAAGCGGGTGACAGCATCGTCAGCTCGGCCCAGTTCCTGCTCGATTCGGAATCGGCCATCGATTCGGACTTTCAGCGCATGACGGCGGTGCGTCCGGCACAGGTGTGGACCCAGGGGACGATACAGAGCATCGAGCTAGCCAGTCGCACCCTGATGGTGGCCCACCAGCCCATCCCCGAGTGGCAGTGGCCCGCCATGGAGATGGAGTTCACCGTGGTGGATGGAGTGGACATTTCCCAGCTCGCCACAGGACAACCCCTCCATCTGCAGGTGATGCAGGAGGGGGACGAGTACCGTATCACCACCATTCATCAGGATAGTGCCAAGGAAAGTGCCCCGGCCAGCGGCCACGCTCCGGAGCAAGTAAAAATGGAAGGCATGGACCATAGCCAGCACGATATGGGGGCCAAGCCATGATCCCGTCCATCATTTTCTGCTTGGCAGGCAACCGAACTCCGCTCTCTGCACCCTTTGAGAAAGGAGCCATATCATGATCCCTTCCATTATTCGCTGGTCCGTGGGCAACCGCTTTCTGGTGCTGCTGTTGACCGTCATGCTCACCGCCTGGGGGCTCTGGTCGGTCAAACAGACCCCGGTGGACGCCCTGCCGGATCTCTCCGACGTGCAGGTGATCATCAAGACGGCCTATCCGGGCCAGGCACCCCAGGTGGTGGAGGATCAGGTCACCTACCCGCTCACCACCGCCATGCTGGCGGTGCCGGGGGCGACCACGGTGCGCGGCTACTCCTTCTTCGGCGACTCCTTCGTCTATGTACTGTTTGACGACGACACCGACCTCTACTGGGCCCGCGCCCGGGTGCTGGAGTATTTGAGTCAAGTTGCCCCCAACCTGCCGGCCTCCGCCCGCCCCCAGCTCGGCCCCGATGCCACCGGGGTAGGCTGGGTCTATCAGTACGCCCTGGTGGACAGAACCGGCAAACATGATCTCAGCGAGCTTACCTCGCTGCAGAACTGGTTCCTCAAGTACGAGCTGCAAACCGTCAATGGCGTCTCCGAAGTGGCCACCGTCGGCGGCATGGTGCGCCAGTATCAGGTTCGGGTCGACCCCGACAAGCTGCGTGCCTACGGCATTCCGCTCTCCCTTATCGAGACCGCCATCAAACAGGGCAACCAGGAGACAGGCGCCTCCGTCATCGAGATGGCGGAAGCTGAGTACATGGTGCGCTCCAATGGCTATCTGAAGAGCGTGGAAGACCTCAAGCAGATCCCGCTCGGCACCACTGTGCGCGGCGCCGCGCTGCTGCTGGGGGATGTGGCAGATGTGGTCACCGGCCCCCAGATGCGGCGCGGCATTGCCGAGCTCAACGGCGAGGGGGAAGTGGTGGGTGGCATCATTGTGATGCGCTATGGCGAGAATGCCCAGCACACCATCGACGGGGTCAAGGCGCGGCTGGCGGAGCTGAAAAGCAGCCTGCCACAGGGGGTCGAAGTCGTCACCGTCTACGACAGATCCGATCTTATCCAGCGTGCCATCGACAACCTCTCCGGCAAGCTGCTGGAGGAGTTCGCCGTGGTGGTGCTGGTCTGTCTGGCCTTCCTGTTCCATCTGCGCTCGTCGCTGGTGGTGGTCATCACCCTGCCCATCGCCATTCTGGCGGCCTTTATCGTGATGCACCTGCAGGGGATCAACGCCAACATCATGTCGCTGGGGGGCATTGCCATCGCCATCGGCGCCATGGTGGATGGCGCCATCGTGATGATTGAGAACGTCCACAAACATATGGAGCGGGAGGCACTCACCGACAAGAACCGCTGGCATATCATCACGGAGGCGAGCATCGAGGTGGGGCCCGCCATCTTCTTCTCCCTGCTCATCATCACAATGAGCTTTTTGCCGGTGTTTGCGCTGGAGGCGCAGGAGGGGCGGATGTTCCATCCGCTCGCCTACACCAAGACCTACGCCATGGCGGCCGCCGCGGCGCTCGCCATCACCCTAGTGCCAGTCATGATGGGCTATTTTATTCGCGGCAAGGTGCTGGCCGAGCAGGCCAATCCTCTCAACCGTGGCTTGAGCCAGGCCTATATACCGCTGCTGAAGGCCGTACTGGCGCGCCCCAAGACCACGCTGGCCGCCGCACTGCTGGTGACGGTGGCGGGCTTCTGGCCACTCCAGTATCTGGGCTCCGAGTTCATACCGCCGCTCGACGAGGGGGACATAATGTACATGCCCACCACGGCGGCCAACATCTCGGTGGGCAAGGCGCGGGAAATTTTGCAGCAAACCGACAAGCTCATTCGCACCGTGCCCGAGGTGCAGAACGTATTCGGCAAGGCGGGGCGTGCCGATTCGGCCACAGACCCAGCCGATCTGGTGATGATGGAGACCAGCATACAGCTCAAACCCCGCGATCAGTGGCGCCCCGGCATGACGCCGGAGAAGCTGAAAGAAGAGCTCGACTCCCTCATCCGTTTCCCCGGACTCACCAACGCCTGGGTGCCCCCCATCAAGACCCGTATCGACATGCTCGCGACCGGTATCAAGACCCCGGTCGGCATCAAGATTGCGGGGCCGGACCTCAAGGTGATCCAGCAGCTCGGCCAAAAGCTTGAGCAAGTAGTCGGCAAGGTGGAGGGGGCAGCCTCGGTCTACGCCGAGCGGGTAGCGGGCGGCCGCTACGTCAAGGTGGATATCGACCGGCTCAAAGCGGCCCGCTACGGCCTCAATATCGCCGACGTGCAGGCGGTGCTCGCCACCGCGGTGGGCGGCATGGAGGTGGGCCAGACCATAGAGGGGCGCGAGCGCTACCCCATCAACCTGCGCTATCCCCAGAGCTATCGCGACTCGGTGGCCAGTCTGGAGCTGCTGCCGCTGGTCACCCCGAACGGTGCGCGCATCGCGCTGGCGGACGTGGCCCGGGTCTACATCAGCGACGAGGCGCCCATGCTGCGCAGTGAAAATGCGCGACTCAATGGCTGGGTCTACGTCGACATTCGCGGCCGCGATATTGGCACCTTTGTCGATGAGGCCAAGGCCGAGGTGGCCAAGCAGCTGGTGCTGCCGGCGGGCTACGCCCTCACCTGGTCGGGTCAGTATGAATACATGGAACGGGCCAAGGCGCGCCTAGCCTACGTGGTGCCGTTAACCATCGCCATTATCGTGCTGCTGCTCTATCTGGCGTTTCGCCGCATGCAGGAGGTGTTGCTGATCCTCACCACACTGCCGCTCGCCGTGGTGGGCGGGATCTGGACCCTCTGGCTGCTGGATTTCAACCTCTCGGTGGCGGTGGGGGTGGGCTTTATCGCCCTGGCAGGCGTCGCGGTGGAGACAGGCGTGCTGATGCTGATCTACCTCAACCACGCCTGGGATGACCTGGTGGCCCTGGGCAAACCGGACAAGGCGGGCCTGCATCAAGCCGTGATCCACGGCGCCGCCCTGCGCCTGCGCCCCAAGATGATGACGGTAGTGACCATCATCGCAGGCCTGCTGCCCATCATGTGGAGCCAGGGCACTGGTTCTGAAGTGATGCAGCGCATCGCCGCGCCGATGATCGGCGGCATGGTGAGCGCCCTGGTACTGACCCTGCTGGTGCTGCCCGCTGCCTACTACCTGTGGCGCAGCCGCAGCCTTGGCAAGCAGGCAGACCAACAAGCCGACTAACCCTTTTGCAATCAACGAAGTGTTTGAATCAATCACAAGGAAAAGACCATGAACTATAAGACGCTGACCCTGACATTGCTGCTCGGCCTTGCCTCTCTCCAGGCCCGGGCCGAGATGACCATGAGCCACGAGGGGCACGATATGTCCCAGATGGAGGGAATGGATATGCAGGCGACGGGAGAGAGCATGATGACCAAGGGGATCATCAGCCGTATCGACGAGGCCAATGGCAAGGTGGGCATCAAGCACGAGGCCATCGACAACCTCAAGATGCCCCCCATGACAATGGTGTTCCTGCTGGCCGATCCGGCGCAACTCAAGGGGCTCAAGGTGGGAGATGCCGTGCGCTTTCACGCCGAGAACCCGGCTGGCAAGCTGACAGTCACCCAGCTGCAAAAACAGTGAATTGACGGACAAGATAAACGGCGGGACTCTCCATCCCGCCGTTTATCTTGAGGTTCGTTTGGGCACCTCGCCAGTGAGCGTGCAGCCTGGACAATGCGGTCAGCGCAGTGCCGCCTGCAACCAGCCAGCAAGCGCATCCAGCTCGGCTTGCCGAGCCGGGAAATCGGTCTTCAGTTGCCCGAGCAGCGAGGCGATGGCGTCGCTGCGATAGGTCACGCCCACCAGCCGCTGGGCCAATGCATCCAGAGGTGCCGGATCCAGGCTGTCGCTGAAGATCTGCGCCCGACCTATGACCCCCTTCTCCACATCGAAATGCAGCTCCACCCCGCCCCAGTCGAAACGCTCGTCCAGCTGATGGGTGAACGCAGGCGCATGACCAAAATTCCACTCCCAGCTGCGCTGGCGGGCGAAAGTGTCGGCAAAGCCGGGCAAGTCCGGCAGTTGGATCGGGGAGATATGCTCGGGGGAGACGCGCGCACCGTAGTGGGCGAAGAAGGCCTCAATGAGCGCATGACTCACCTGCTGATGTTCGATCCCGGGCAGCAGCTCGCACAGGTTGGCTACCCGACTGCGTACCGAGCTGATCCCCTTGGCGGCCAGCTTCTTGGGGTCGGGATTGAGGTAATTGGCGAGGCGGCTCAAGTCTGCATCGAGCAGCAGGGTACCGTGATGGAAACCGCGATCATGGGTCTCCCGATAGGCCGAGCCAGACACCTTGCGATCCCCGTCCTGGGTGGCCACCAGCAGGTCGTTGCGCCCGGAAGCAAAGGCACTCACCCCGAGCAGCTTGAGCGCATCGAGCACTATGGCGGTGGAGATGCTCTTGTCATAGCCCGGCTTGCCCGCCATGAAGGTGAAGCAGCTGTTGCCAAGGTCGTGAAACACGGCGCCACCTCCGCTGCTGCGCCTGGCCAGAGTCACGCCATCCTCTTCCATGCGGCGGGTGTTGCACTCCTTCCACGGGTTCTGGGCACGGCCAATCACCACTGTATTGGCGTTGCGCCACAGAAACAGTACCCGCTGGTTCGGGTCCATCTGCCGGAAGATGCACTCCTCCACCGCCAGGTTGAACAGGGGATCGTGAGAGTCGGAAACTAGCAGACGCAGAGCAGTCATGGGCAGGCCTTTATCGAGTCAATAGCGGGCCGATATTACCACTTTCTTTCTCACCTGCAGTCTTCAACCAGGCCAGGTTGTGGCCATAGACCATCAAAAATTGACAAGAATGACGCCAAAAGCACCGATACGGTCACAACCGTGCAAAAATCCCCCCCTGACCGAGGGATTGACACTTGCAGCATGAGAGAAATTGCCCGACGCTAGCCATAGATACATCACCAGGCGGCCTTACTTGAGCTCACCCCCTGCATTTTTCCATTGCTCGGGCCGGCATATTGGCCCTTTGCTCATGCCGTTGCTGCTGATCATACTGGCCTGTCTTCCGGCCAGAGTCGCGGCACAGGATCCGATTGTTTTACAGTTGAAGTGGCATCATCAGTTCCAGTTTGCCGGCTACTATGCGGCCATCGCCCAGGGCTATTACCGGGAGGCAGGGCTCGATGTCAGGCTCAGAGAGGCCGGCCCGGGCACGGATGTGGTCGACGAAGTTGTCTCGGGGCGCGCCCATTATGGAGTCGGCAGCAGTGACTTGCTGCTGGATCGCCAGCGCGGCCAACCTGTCGTGGTCCTGGCTACCCCGTTTCAACACTCCCCTCTGGTGCTGCTGGCCCGTGCCGATATCGACAACGTGCATGATCTCGTTGGCCGCCGTCTGATGCTGGAATATCACTCCGAAGAGCTGATCGCCTATCTGCAACACGAAGGGGTTGCACTTGGGCTGCTCCATCGCCAGCCCCATACCCTGAGTGCTGATGCGCTAATTCGGGGCGAAGTGGACGCCATGAGCGCCTACAACACGGATGAAACCTACACATTGCAGCAAAGCGGTGTGCCCTATCAGACCTTTACTCCCCGCAGCGCAGGCATCGACTTCTACGGTGACAACCTGTTTACCTCCGAGCGTGAATTGCGCGACCACGGGGCAAGAGTCAGAGCCTTTCGCGAAGCCAGCCTCAAGGGGTGGCGTTACGCCATGCTGCATCCGGAAGAGGTGGTGGCCTGGATCCTCACCCAATATCCGGCGACCAATAATCCGGCCCTGGACCGCAACAAGCTGCTGTTTGAAGCCAAGCAGATGCAGCCGCTGATCCGCGCCGATCTGGTGGAGATGGGCTACATGTATCCCGGCCGCTGGCAACACATAGCGCAAACCTATATGGACCTCGGCCTGCTCACTGCCATGCCGGATCTGGATAGTTTCCTCTACAGCCAGCAGGAAGAGAGAGCGCATCAACAGCAGTTGATGATCTATCAGGGCATCGCCATCGGCCTGCTGGTCACCGCCTTCCTATTGATATTGCTTATGATCTTCCTTCGTCTCAACCGCCGTCTGCGGGAAGAGAGCAAGGCACGCCATCAGCTAAGCCAGGAGATAGCCGACAATGAGCGCCACTTCCGTTTCATCACGGAGAACAGTGCCGACGTCATCTGGACCATGGATATCCAGAGTGGTCGCTTCACCTACCTGAGCCCGTCGGTACAGCACCTGCGTGGTTTCACCGTCGAGGAGGTGCTGGCCCAGACGGGCGAGGAGCTGATGACGGCTGAATCTGCCGACCGCATCGCCCGCCAGATGAAGGAGTCGCTGGCAACATGGGCAGCGGGGGATCACATCAATACCAAGCGAGTCACCCTGGTGGATCAGCCTCACAAGGATGGGCGCCTCATCCACACAGAAGTGGTGACCACGCTGCATGCCGACAAGGATGGCAACCCCGTCTCTGTGCTCGGCGTAACCCGGGACATCAGCGATCGCAAAGCCAGCGAGGAGATGATGCGCCAGCTCGCTTTTTATGATCCCCTCACTCACCTGCCCAACCGTCGTCTGCTACAAGACAGGCTGCAACACTCACTGCAACAGGCGGACGGAAAGCCGCTGGCCCTGCTGTTCATCGATCTCGACCACTTCAAGCCGGTCAACGATCAGCATGGGCACGAGGCAGGCGACTGGCTGCTGGCCACCGTCGCCAAGCGCATGCTGCACTGTGTGCGGGAGGGGGACACGGTCGCCCGGATCGGCGGGGATGAATTCATGGTGCTGCTGCCCGAGATAACGGGAGAGGCGGGGGCCATCGCCATCGCCGAGGCCATCCACCAGAGTCTCAACCAGACCTTTGCCATGACGGATGCGCTCCATTTCCATATCTCCAGCTGCATCGGTGTGGCCCTCTATCCGCAGCACGGCACCACCCAGAAGCAGTTGATGAATCACGGCGATCAGGCCATGTATCAGGCCAAGGAGGCGGGGCGAAACCGCATCCAGCTGTTCACGCCCCAGATGGCGGGCGGGATCACGCGAGAGGCAGCCAACCAGATGCAGCTGGGCTGGAAACAGAGCCACGACTGCGGCCACCCGCAGATCGATGATGACCATCGCCAGCTGTTTGCCCTGGCCAACCAGTTGCTCAACGGCGTGCTGACCATGGAAGAGGATACCGACCAGTTTCATCAAAACTTCGAGGCCCTGCTGGCCCTGGCCACCCGCCACTTCAACAATGAAGAGGCCATTTTGGCCAAGCTGGAGTACGCAGAGCTGGGCACTCACCATCAGGAGCATCAAAAGCTGCTCCGTCAGGCCGACAGCCTCTATCAGGCGGCCCGCACTGGCGAGCTCACCAATCTTGCACTACTGGATTTTGTTCTGCAGGATCTGGTGCTGGGTCACATGGTCAAGCAGGACAGACGCTATTTCCCGCTGCTGAAGGCCAGCATGCAGGAAGAGGCCCTCCTCTCGCCCGATGGCCCCCTCGCCTCTCCCCCGCCCGGTCTGGTGAAACACTGAACCTTGCTGTCTCACGCCAGCACTGGCCGCGCCCTGCTCCCGTCAAACACGCGGTGCCATCAAGCTGTAGTAGAGCAGCGGTATCACCACCAGGGTGAGCAGGGTGGAGACCAGGATCCCGAAAATCAGACTGATGGCTAGTCCGTTGAAGATGGGATCATCGAGGATGAACAGGGCCCCGATCATCGCCGCCAGCGCAGTCAGCATGATGGGTTTGGCCCGCACCTGGGCCGCTTCGATCACCGCCTGCTCGAACGCCACCCCAGCTCTTCGCTGCTGCTCGATAAAGTCCACCAGCAGTATGCTGTTGCGCACTATGATCCCGGCCAGCGCTATCATCCCGATCATCGAGGTAGCGGTAAACTGGGCCCCCAGCAGGGCGTGGCCCGGCATCACCCCGATGAGGGTGAGTGGAATGGGAGCCATGATGATAAGCGGCACCAGATAGGAGCGGAACTGGGCCACCACCAGCAGGTAGATGAGGATCATCCCCACCCCATAGGCAATCCCCATGTCGCGGAAGGTCTCGTAGGTAATCTTCCACTCCCCGTCCCACAACAGGGCCACCTCCCCAAATTTATCAGGCTGCTGCACGTAATATTGGGGCAGGTCGATGTCGGCACCGGCGGCAAACATGCCGTAGAGCGGGCTGTCGGTATGACCGCCCATGTCGGCGACCACCATCACCATGGGCTGCATGTTCTTGTGCATGATATAGCTGGGGGCTACCTCATCACGGCGACTCACCAGCTCGGATACCCGGATGAGCTGGCCGCTCTGGCTGCGCACCTTGAGGGCCAGCACGCCCGCCAGATCCCGCTTGTCACCGGGGGCCAGCTCGATACGGATCGGCACCGGGTACTTGGCGCGCTGACCATGAAACCAGCTGGCATCCTGGTAGCCCACGCCGCCGTTGAGGGTCGCCACTAGATCTCCGAGATCGACCCCGAGCAGTGCCGCCTTGCTGCGATCCACCACCAGCCGCCACTTGGGCTGCGGGTCGGTCAGATAGATGTCGACATCCACCAGATCCGCCGTGGCCACAAAGCGGGCCTGTACGGCGCGGGCCGCCGCTTCGCGGGCGGCCGGTGTCGGGCCATACACTTCTGCGACTATGGGTGACCAGACCGGCGGGCCGGGCGGTACCTCCACCACCTTGAGGTTGCCTCCCACTGCGCTGGCGATGGCCTGCAACGGTTCCCGAACCGACTGGGCAATCTGGTGACTGCTGCGATCCCGCTCATGCTTGTCCACCAGATTGACTTGAATATCCCCCACGTTGGCGCCGCTGCGGATAAAGTAGTGGCGCACCAGGCCATTGAAGTTGATGGGGGCCGCGGTACCGGCGTAGATCTGGTAATCCTTCACCTCCGGCACCTTGGCAAGCTCCCGCCCGACCGCCAGCAGGGTGCGCTCGGTCTGCTCCAGCGTCGCCCCCTCCGGCATGTCGAGCACCAGCTGGAATTCCGACTTGTTGTCAAAGGGGAGCATCTTGAGCACCACCCACTGCACCACCGGCATGGCGGTAGCCGCCCCGACCAGCAGCAGAATGACCAGCCAGAGTTTGCGTCTGGCGCGCTTGGCGCCGTCACCGATCAGGAAAGGGGTCATCAGCCGGTGAAAGAGACCAGCCTTGGCTTCGCCGTGGACACAGTGCACCTCCCCCTTGAGCAAATGGCTCGCCAGCCAGGGGGAGAAGATAAAGGCCACCAGCAAGGAGATCAGCATCCCCATGCTGGCATTGATGGGGATGGGGCTCATGTAGGGACCCATCAGGCCGCTGACAAAGGCCATCGGCAGCAGGGCGGCGATAACGGTCAGGGTCGCCAGTATGGTCGGCCCCCCCACCTCGTCCACCGCCCCCGGAATAAGCTCCTTGAGCGACCCCTTGCCCAAACCGCGATGGCGATGGATGTTCTCCACCACGACTATGGCGTCATCCACCAGAATGCCGATGGAGAAGATCAGCGCAAACAGCGACACCCGGTTGAGGGTAAAGCCCCATGCCCAGCTGGCAAACAGGGTCAGCGCCAGGGTGATGACGATGGCCACCCCCACTACCAGCGCCTCGCGCCAGCCCATGCTCACCAGCACCAGCAGCACCACCGCCGTGGTGGCAAAAATCAGCTTGCCGATGAGGGTGTTGGATTTGGTCTCGGCGGTAACGCCGTAGTCACGGGTCACCGTCACCTCGACCCCGGCAGGGATAAGCCGGTTCTGCAAACTCTCGACCCGCGCCTCCACCCGTTTGGCCACATCGACCGCGTTCTGACCCGGCTGCTTGCCAATGGCCAGGGTCACCGCCGGATAACTGGCCTGCCCCATCCCCATCCAGCTGCTCCTGGTCGGGGTCTCCTGACCCAGAGAGACCTTGGCCACCTCCCCCAAATAGACCGGCTTGCCGCCCAGCAGCCCCACCACCAGTTCTCGAGCATCCTGCTCGCTTTGCAGGAACTGCCCCACCTGTACCTTGATCTCACTGTTGTCCTGCTCGATAGCCTGTGTCGTTCCTACCTGATTGGCGGCCGCAAGTCGCTGACTCAGCTCACCCCAGCTGATGCCGTGGGCGCTCAGGGCCGACGGATCCGGCATCACCCGCAGCACGGCGCTCTGGCTGCCCAGCGTGTAGATATCGCGGGTACCGGGAATGCGCTTGAGCTCGGTCTCCAGCTCATGGGCGACCCGAGTCAGCTCGGGTGCACCCAGTTGCTTGCTCCCCTCTTTGCTCCATAAGGTCAAACTGACGATGGGGACATCATCGATCCCCCGGGGTTTCACCAGCGGCCGACCGACTCCGATCCCCTGTGGCAACCAGTCGCGGTTGGAGTCGAGCTGGTTGTTGAGATCGACGATGGCCTGCTCGCGGCTCACCCCCACCTTGAACACCACCACCAGCAGGGCGCCATCGGGTTGGGAGAAGGAGTAGAGGGTATCTATCCCCTTTATCTGGGAGACCACCTGCTCGGCAGGGGTGGTGACGAGGGATTCCACCTGCGCCGGGCTGGCTCCCGGGAAGGGGATATAGACATCGGCGAAGGTGACATTGATCTGCGGCTCCTCCTCCTTGGGGGTCACCAGCACCGCAAACAGGCCGAGCAGCAGCCCCACCAGCGCCAGCAGAGGGGTAATAGCCGAGCCCTGAAACAGCGCCGCCAGCCGACCCGCAGGCCCCAGCCTCTCCTTGTTGCCGTTCAGCTCGCTACTCATGGTCCAGCTCCTGCTGTTGCGCCCAGGCATCCGGGGCCAGCTTGTCACCGGCTTGCAGCCCGGCCAGGATCTCGCACTGCCCCTCCATGCAGTGACCGACCCGCACCGGCGTCAGGGACCAACCAGCAGGCTGCTGCAGATAGACGCCGTTGAACTCTCCTTGCCGCAGCAGGGCGGGCTCCGGCACCTGCAACACCTGACGCTCACCCTGCTTGAGCTGCACCTTGAGCCACATGCCGGGCAATACCCCGGCGGTTTGCGGCGGCAAGTCGAGGCGCAACCTGAAGGCGTGGCTCTGGCTGTCGGCATAGTTGAAGCGGGTCAATTTGACTGGGGTGACCCTCTTGCCATCGGGCAGCAGCACCTGCACATCCGCAGGCTCACGAGCAAGCGTCAGGGCGGATTGGGGCAGATCCACCTCCACCCGCAAGGTGTCGAGGGAGAAGCCCGACAGCAGCGGCGTACCGGGGGCCACCGTCTCCCCCAGCTCCACCAGCCGTTTGGTCACCACACCGGCGTAGGGGGCCAGAATGCGGGTATAACCGTAAGCCTCGCGGGCCTGGGTGAGGGTCGCCTCGGCCGCATTGACCTCGGCGCGGGCGGCGCGATCTGAGGCCTCGGCATTGTCGAGCTGGGCACGGGTGATCACCCCCTTGGCAATCAGCGCCTGAAAGCGGGCGAGCTGGCGCTCGGCCTCCACCTGCTGGGCCTGCGCCCGGGCCAACCGCGCCTCGGCCCCGGTGACGGCGGCAAACTGCTCCTTGCCGCTGATCTCCAGCAGCGGTTGCCCCGCTTGCACCTGATCGTTCACATCCACCAACATGCGGGAGACCCGACCACCGGTCTGGGCCGCCACCGTCCCCTGATTGATGGCACTGACGGTGCCATCCAGGGTGAGCCAGTCGGTCACCGGCTGTGGCGCAACCGTCAGCGGGGCCACGCTCTTCCCTTCTGCGGCTAGCGCCAGGGTGGATGTCATGACCAGCAAGGTGGCCCCCGGCAACCGGAAATGCTTCATGATAACCTCCCTCTTTGGTGCTGCGGTTCAGTACGCCAGCGGTTTACGCCACAGGATCAGGCGATGGGAGATGGCCGCACCTTCACCCATACCCGATTCAATCCCTTATCAACCAGCAAGATCCCGGCCACCATGCTTGCCACAAACAACAATATCATGGGCTGACCGCTGGAAATGAGACTCAAGGCTGGCCCCGGGCAGATGCCAACCAGCCCCCAGCCGATACCAAACAGGGCCGATCCTGCGATGAGCCGGCGATCCACTTGCCGGAGCTGGCCGAACTGGTATGGCTCATCGAGCAGGCTGCGGCTGCTCGGTTTGACCAACAGTTGGTAGCCCGGCATGAACACCAGCAAGGCGCCCCCCATCACGAAGGCCAGGCTGGGATCCCAGGCCCCCGCCAGGTCGAGAAAACCGATGACCCGGGCCGGATCCACCATGCCGGAGATGGCCAGACCGAGCCCGAACAAGAGACCTGCGAGCAGACTGATAAAAAGTTTCATCTCATTACCTCGTTACAACAGATGCAGGGTGACAAACACCGTCATGAAACCGGCCGCCATAAAGGTGAGGGTGGCAAAGAGGGAGCGCACCGAGAGCCGCCCCATGCCGCAGATACCGTGACCACTGGTGCAGCCATTGCCAAGACGGGTACCCATACCCACCAGCAGACCCGCCAGCGCGACCAGTGGCCAGGTCGGCAGAGCGCTGAAGCTCGGCATCCGGGCCCAGCCCAGGCTGAACGCCAACCAGGCGCCCGCCCCGAGTCCCAACAAAAACAGCCAGCGCCAGGCATGCCTGTGCTGCAAGGCTCCCGCCAGAATGCCGCTGATCCCGGCCACACGACCATTGAACAGCATCAACATCAGGGCGGAGAGCCCCACCAGCATGCCCCCGGACAGGGCAAGCAACCATTGGGTTTCAAACATCAAGACACCTCATCCTCTTGGGAGTGACAAAAATGGGTTTGCAACACGGCCAGCACATCCGCCGCCGCCTCGTTTGCCAGCGAGTAGTAGATCTGCTGGGCAACCTTGCGCGATCGGATCAGGCCGCTACGCCTGAGCACCGCCAGTTGCTGGGAAAAGGCTGACTGCCCCAACTTGCTGTGGGCCAGCAACGCGCCGACCCCCTTCTCCCCATCAATCAGCTGACAGAGCACCATCAATCGCTCTGGATGGGCCAGCGCCTTGAGCAGGACAGCCGCCTCGCTTGCGTGGCGGGTCATCTCATCGAAAGGGGCCATAGGCATAAATTAGTAGTTGCTTATATTTGGTTTTATTCTATAAATAAAACCTAAATTAGCAACTTCTAATTTTAAACCTTCGCAAGCAGCCGGATAAACAACCAAGGAACAAGATATGACTGTTGATAACGGAGTGAGAATCGTGGCGGGAAGCATGCTGTTGTTGTCACTGGCGTTGACCCAATGGGTTCATCCGGGCTTTTTCTGGCTGAGTGTTTTTGTCGGGGTCAACCTGATCCAGAGCGCTTTCACCGGTTTCTGCCCTGCCGCCATGGTACTGCGCAGGCTCGGTTGTCGCTGATGTAGCCAACTGGCTCACATTATTGACAAACTTGTATCTAAATGTTGCTGAAGGAGGATAGGGCTTTACCTCATCGCTCTGGATGAGTACCATCTGGCCGTTCATCAACAGCGGAGACCATCAGTGGGCAATTCATCAAGTGACAGTTGTAGGCCGACCCTCATAGTCGGCACCCAGGTCGCGAGATAGCCGCAGGTCTTCCTCTGCCGCGTTCTCGCAACCCTGCGAGAAGCGGAAATCCACTCCCCTCTTCTCTGTTTTTACACTTGACGTCAGGTGACCCAAGCCCAGGCCTGGACACCTTGCCTGCATAGTTTCTGCTTCCCACAAGGAGGCTGCTATGCGTTTTATTTCAACCAAATCTGGGTCCACCCAGGTTCACCCCCTGCTGAGCAAGCTGGGCCGTGGTCTGCTGCCACTCTGGCTGCGTGGCAAGCCGAGTCAGCACCACTACCGGTTGCAGATCCGCTGCCAGGATCGCGCCGACATGGAGCAGGTACTCGACATGGTGAGCCACACACTGCAACCGGCCGGGCTGCATCCCATGCAATCCCTGAGACCTGGGCGCAGTGGTGGTCGGGAGCTGGTGCTCAACCTGCACTGCACCCCGCCCCAGCGCCGGTATCTGGTGCAGTTCGTGCATCAGGTCGGGGTAGCCCACCCGGTACGCTGGGAGCTGCGCCCCCGGCGTGATGCCGAGCCAGTGCTCAACTGACAGCTATCAGGTGAATCCGGGGCCAGCCATGCTGGCCCCTCTCCATTGACCCGGCACCTCGCCCGTCGCCTTTCATTGAGCGCCTGAATATCCGGGTCTGTGCGACCCGGACGTCCGTTTTCATTTTCCATGGTGGTCTTTACCGCATGCAGCCTTGCGATTCATCAGGAGTGCCCATTGGCACGCCATCATGCATCCCGAAGGCCATCAGTTATCAGAAGGAGTACGCCATGAGAATGTGGCAGCAAATTGACATGATTTCCCTGCTCGACACCCTGGCCAGCCTGCTGCTGGCCTTCGTGCTGGGCAGCCTGGTCGGGCTGGAGCGTCAGTACCGCCAACGCACCGCCGGCCTGCGCACCAACGTGTTGGTCGCCGTGGGGGCCGCCCTGTTCGTCAGCCTGGCCCAGCGCATCTATGACCTGCACGGTGGCAACTACAACGTGGTCCATGTGGTGGCTTATATCGTCTCCGGCATCGGTTTTCTCGGCGCCGGTGTCATCATGCGCGAGTCGGGCAATATCCGCGGCATCAACACGGCAGCTACCCTGTGGGGCGTAGCCGCCGTGGGGGCAGCCAGTGGGGCCGGGCTCGCCATGGAGGCGGTGCTCGGTGCCCTGTTCGTGCTGGCCGCCAACACCCTGCTGCGCCCCCTGGTCAACCAGATCAACCGCCGCCCGGTGGACAATACCGATACCGAGGTGACCTACAGGGTCACGGCTCTCGCCCAGCGCGAGTATCAGAAGGAGGTGTTGCACTGGCTGGAAGAGATGATGGAGCAGGCCAACTACCCCTTGAGCGAGCTGGACATAGCACCGTTCGGCGAGCGGGATCTGGAGATATCGGCCGTGTTGCTGGCCACCTCCATCGACGGCGACGAGCTGGATGCCCTTATGGTCAAGCTGGCCATTCATCCCCATATCAAGCAGGTGTTCTGGCGCGCCAGCACCACGGATTGAACGCACGGGGAATATCTTTGCGTCCTCTCCCGATAAACAAAAAGCCCCGCCAACATTGGCGGGGCTTTTTGATGGGAACGCGACTAGCGGCGACTGCGCCAGCGCACTCTGGGGGCTATGACCTGGGCGGTCTGGCCGGGAACATTCCCTGCAATCAGCTGCTGCATCAGCTCGAAGGCGGCGCGGGCCAGCGCCGGACAATCTTGCGCCACAGAGTCGATGCGCATGGGAATGCAGTCGAGCAGGTCGTGATCATCGAAGGTACACAGGCGCATCCCCGTCTCCATCAACCCCGCCTCGTTGAGGTAGCGCAGCACCCCTTCCAGCAGGGTAAAGGAAGCGGTAAAGAGCCCCCTGGGGGGCGCCCCCAGCTCGGCGACCAGCTCGGCCATCAGCTGATAGCCGGAGCTGGGCTGATAGTCCCGATGGCGCACCCGGGCTGGCTGGGCCTCAAGACCGGCTCTATGCAGACCCAGCTCATAACCCGCCAGCCGGTGGCGACTGGGGGAGAGATCCAGCAGGCCGCCGAAGTAGTAGATCTCCGCCCCGCACTCGCCAGCCATGTCCCGCACCAGCTCGGCGGTGGCCTTGCAGGCGTCGGAGATCACCATGGGCAGGCGCGACTCGCCGATGTGGCGATCCAGCTGCACCACGGGCAGGCGGTCGTGAATACGGGCATAGGTGTCATCGCTGTGGCCGCTGGAGGCGACGATAATGCCATCCACCTGACGACTGATGAGGTTGTCCACCACCTTCTGCTCCAGAGTGGGATCATCTTCGGAGCAGGCGATCAGCAGCTGGATCCCGGCCTCGCGACAGAGGGCCTCGAGGGCCCGGGCGATACTGGCAAAACCGAAGTTGGTGAGATCGGGGATCACCAGCCCCCAGGTGTAACTGCGGGTCTCGCGCAGGGCACGGGCATGAAAGCTCGGCTGGTAGTGGCACTCGTCCGCCACCGCCTGGATCCGCTTGCGGGTCTGGTCGGCAATCCGGTACTCCGCACTCTTGCCGTTGAGCACCAGACTGGCGGTCGCCTTGGACACCCCTGCCAATTCGGCTATCTGGGCAATCGTGATCCGTTTCTTCTTCTCCACCTGGCCTCCCGGCTGACTAGAACCGGGCTATTGTACTAGGCACGCCGACAGCGGCCAGTGATTGAGGCAAATTTTGCCGCCCTCGCCCGCATCCCCTGCCGATAGTTGCGGCTTTTCACCGGGGAAGTAACGGGCTGACAGCGTCTGACGCCCATCATCCACGAAACACTCGAGGCTGGACCGATCGCACAAGAGTGTCAGCGGGCCACCCAGCCAGGGAGCTGACCTCTCTTCCCACTCCCCGCTCTGCCAGTTCTGGCGACGCAATCCAATGCGCCCTTTCTGCCACACCAGCTCGGCCACTGTGCCGAGCCAGAGACTGCCCGCGCCGGTCAGCGTCAGATCCAGCCAGGCCGAGTCGATGGTCATCCCCGGAAACTCGCTGACGACCCCCTCGAAACGGGTCAGCTCCCCCTTGAGGGCGGCAAGTTCAGCCACCGGCCGCTGGCAGAGCCACTCATGCTGCCAGAACAGCTCCCGTGGACAGCTCATCTGGTGGATCCAGCCGTAGGGAATGGTCGGCTGGCTCATCTCGTTCTCCTCCGGCAGCCCCAGCCAGCCAAACAGCAGGCGACGGCCCAGGCTATCTTGCGTGGTCTGCGGCGCATAGAATTCGAAGCCGCGGTCCAGCTCGTGAAAAGCCCCGTGCTCGAAATGCTCGCCATCGAACTGCCCCGCCAGCCAGCCACACTGGTAGAGGTTGCGATAATCCTCCCCTTGCGGGGCAATCCCCTGCGGGCAACTTATCAGCACATGGCGATCAGCCAGCGGGAAGAGATCCGGGCACTCCCACATATAGCCGAACTCCCCCAGACCGCCTCGCCCGCTGCCGGCGATGGGGCCGAGCAGCTGCCAACTTTGCAGGCTCTCGCCACGATAGAGCAGCACCTCCCCCTTGTCGTCCAGGGTGCAGGCTCCCAGCACCATCAGCCACTGCTGGCCGTCGTGCCACACCTTGGGGTCGCGCACATGGCCGCTGTAGTCCTCAGGTAAATCGAGCACTGGTCCCAGCTTGGCAAAACCACCCTCACCGTCGGCGCGGGCCAGACACTGATAAGCGGTGCGGCTGCCATCCGGGTATTTGACATTGCCTGTGTAGATGAGGGTGAGGCGCCCCTGCTCGTCGCTCACCGCCGAACCCGAATAACAGCCGTGGCTCTCATACGCCTCGGTGGGCAGCAAGGCGATGGGCTCGTGCTGCCAGTGCAGGAGATCGCTGGAGCTGACGTGCCCCCACCCCTTGTTGCTGTGCGTGCAGCCCAGCGGGTTCCACTGGTAAAAAAGGTGATACCGGCCGCCGTGCTCGATAAAGCCGTTGGGGTCATTGAGCAGCCCCACCGGGGCTGCCAGATGCCAGCGGGGCCTATGGGGATCGGCCGCCGCCTTGAGCTGTCCGGTCAGCAAAGACCGGACTATCTGTTGGAAAAAATCGACTTCCTTCATCACTCCACCTTGTACTTGAGCAGCCAGGAGGCAGCGAAGGCGGCGCCAAAGGCGATGACCAGGCCGATGACATAGTGGATCAGATTCATGGGCTGGACGATGGCCATGCCCGGAATACCGGTCAGGCCCACCGCCGTCATCCCCACCTTGGCCGCCACCACGTAGGCGCCACCCAGGGCACCGCCCAGCAGGCCGGCCAGGAAAGGCTTGATGTAGCGCAGGTTGACCCCGAAGATCGCCGCTTCCGTGATGCCGAGCAGGCAGGACATGGCCGCCGGCACTGTAATGGCCTTGATTTTCGGATCCCGGGTCTTGAAGTAGACCGCCAGACAGGCACCGCCCTGCGCCACGTTGGCCATGGCCCAGATGGGCAGCAGGAAGTTGACGCCTATGGCAGGATTGGCCAGCAGCCCCGCCTCTATGGCGTGGAAGCTGTGATGGATACCGGTGATGACGATAAGCGAATAAGTCCCGCCAAACACCAGCCCTGCCAGCCAGCCTGCCTGCTCATAAAGGGCGCTCAGGCCGAAGGAGATGCCATCTCCCAGCACCCGTCCGGCCGGACCGATAAACAGCAGGGCCACGAAGCCGGTGATGATGACGGTGAGAAACGGCGTGAGGATCAGATCCAGTGCGTCCGGAATGCGCTTGCGCAGCTGCTTCTCCAGATGGGACATGAACCAGACCGCCAGCAGCACAGGGAAGACGGTGCCCTGATAGCCGATCATGGCGACATCGAGACCGAAGAAGTCCATGGTCTTGAAGCCACCGGCCACACCCCAGGCGTTGGTCAGGGCCGGGTGGGTGAGGATCCCCCCCATGGTGGCCCCCAGATAGGGGTTGCCGCCAAACTCACGCGCCGCCGTGAACCCGATCAGAATGGGCAATATGATAAAGGCCGCCGAGCTGAACATGTCGAGCATGACGAAGAGGGCGCTGTCGGCATTGACCCAGCCATAGGTGCGCACCATGCCGAGCAGCCCCATCAGCAGACCGGACGCAACGATGGCCGGAATGATGGGCACGAAGATGTTGGAGAGCGTCCGCGCCAGCCGCTGGGCCACGTTGAGCTTGGCACTGGCGATGTCGGTCAGCTCCGCCTTGCTGGCCATCCCTGTCCCGGTAATAGCCACAAACTCCGCATAGACCTTGTTGACCAGACCGGTGCCGAAGATCACCTGGATCTGGCCCGCGTTGCTGAAGCACCCCTTGACCCCCTCCAGCTTGTCGATGGCAGCCTTGTTCACCTTGCTGTCATCGGCCAGCACCAGCCGCAGCCGAGTGGCGCAGTGGGCAGCGCTGACGATATTCTCCTTGCCCCCGAGCAGGGGCACCAAATCCTTGGCTATCGCACTGATATTCATATTATTCCTCTTATGACCCGCCACGCTGGCAGGCCCTTGTCACATGAGAGTAAGGTCTGTTGAGCTGCGGTTCTAGCCGCAGCTCAACAGCCGCTTGAGGCTGATCGCAAAAAGGCATCCAGTTCTGTGCGGGTCGGCAGTGCCGTCATGGCCCCCTTGGCGGTGGTGGCGAGCGCCCCGCAGCCGTGAGCCTGAGCCAGGATGGCGGGCAGCTCGGCCAGCGTCGGCAGCGACGAGCGCCCGGCCAGCGCCGCCAGCAGACCGGCGACGAAGGCATCCCCCGCCCCCGTGGTGTCGATGGGCGTCACTTTCTGCCCCACCCACTCCAGCAACTCGCCATCGAGGCGGGCCACCACACCGGCCGCCCCCCGGGTCACCAGCACCAGCGCCGGGCCTGATATGGTGGCAAGCCCCGCGGCCAGCTCATCCTCGCCACTCAGCAGTTGCAGCTCCTCCACCGAGAGCTTGACCACATCCGCCAGCGCTATGGTCTGGCGCACCACTGGCAGCATCTCGGCGGGGTTGCCCCACACCTCGGGCCTCAGGTTGGGGTCGAAACAGACCCGTCCCCCCGCGTCCTTGATGGTGGCCATGGCCTGCAGGCAACTGCCGCGCACCGGTTCGTTGGCAAGGGCGATGGAGCAGGTCAGCAACCACTGGCTGGCCTGGAAGCCGGGCAAGTCCGTCGGAGTGAGGAACTGATCCGCACTGGGGCGCACCATGAAGGTGAAGCTGCGCTCCCCCTCTTCATCGAGCTCCACCAGCACTGTGGAGGTTCGATGAGCGGGATCCGCCCGCAGACAAGCGGTATCCACCCCTTCCCTTGCCAGGGTATCGGCCATAAAGCGACCGAAGGGATCGGCGCCGACCCGGCCGATAAAGGCTGACTCGCCGCCGAGTCGCGCCACCCCGACCGCCACATTGGCGGGTGCGCCACCGGGGCACTTGAGGTAGTGCTGCTCCCCTTCCGGGATCAAGTCCACCACCGCATCCCCCATTACCCACACACGATTCGTCACCTTGCTACTCCACTGCTGCACAGGATTCATTGACAGGGCCGGGCCCTCATCTCTCTTGGCTTTCATTATCAGCTAAACCGATTTAGCCAACCAACAGATCCTGGCACCGGCTGCCATTTTTGTGATCGGGATAACGAACTAGAACCAGGTTTCCATCTGCACGCCAAAGTTCCACTCGCCACCGGCGGTGAAGTTGCTCTGGCCCATGGCATCGTCGCTGGCGTAGCTGTCGAGCTCCGATGACCAATCCATCCAGGTGGCGAACACCCGCAGCTCCGGACGCTCGAAGAAGCCGGCGGTCTGTGCCTTGAAGGTGGGGGCAAAGGTGAGCTTGGTGAAATTGCCGTTCACCGCCTGACGACCCTTGTAGCCCTTGGGATCCAGATCCATGTACTGCCATGCCGCCTCATAGACCAGCTCGACATTCTGGCTCAGCACCTGGGCCACCCGGGTATTGAGGGTCAGCCACTGGTATTCATCCCCTTTCACGTAACGATCCTGGCTCTGCTCTGCCAGCAGGGCCGGTGCGAAACGCCAGCGCGGGTTGAGGTCGGTAGCACCGAACACGGCGACCCGCACTGCATCGGCATCGGGCAGCAGTTCGCTGTCGGAACCCAAGCCCTTGAGCTCGGCACCCAGACCATGACCGTAGAGGATCGCCGCCTTGGAGAAGCCGGGGTTGATACCAAAGAAGCTGTCGGCATGATAAGCCACCAGGGTGTGGGCCCCCTTGTCTGCCGCCTCGCTTCCCTTGCCACCGTCGTTGATGCGCTGTTCGTTGTCATTGGCCGAGAGGCCGTTCACCATCCACTGCCAGTTGCCGAAGCGGTTGTTCATGGTGAGGATGTAGCTCTCTATGTCCGACAGACCGCTGGCACTGATGTCGCCATAGTCGCGGCCATAGAGGGAGAAGTTCGCCTTCCAGCTGTCGGCAAGTTGCACGTCATAGACACCGCCACCGGTACCGGCCAGGAAGACCACGTCCGAGTCGAGCCAGTGGATGTCGAAGTTGTCCCGATCAAAGCGCTTGCCCGCCCACAGCACCGCATTCTTGAAAGCGCCATCGAAGCTCGCCAGATTGCCTATTTCGGCAAACACCTGGCGGGTATTGAGGCTCGAGTCGCTGGCGGTCCAGTCGTTGCTGGTCTCCACGCCATCTGCCAGCATCAGCTTGTAGCGTGCCCAGCTGCCGTCATCAAACGTCTGGGTCTTGAGCAGATTCGCTTCCATGTAGGTGTCGTCTTCGTTGCCAAGCCGGCCCACTGCGCCCCCCACAGATCCTGCCGGCGTGATGTAGGGACCGCCCCGCCCACCGTTGCCATTGCCGTTGACCAGGAGGCCAGAGCGGGCATAGCCGTGAAACTCGAAGCCCTGTGCCCCCGCCGTCTTCTCATCCACCTTCTGGCTGCGGGTGTTGGCGACCTGGGCCTCCTCACTGGCCGCACTCGCCTTTATCTCAGCCTGACTGGCACGACTCTCCGCTGCCTCGGCTCTTGCTTCGGCCGCCTGTACCCGCGCCTCCAGCGCCGCCAGCCTGGCTTCGATACCGCCCTCCGCCGCCCATAGCGGGCTGCTCATCCCCAATCCCAGCGCCACTGCCAACGCCAATTTGCTCTTGAACATGGTCATCTTCCTCACCTGTCGTGTGTTGCCCGGTCGGGCTCTGTTTTTATCGGCGAAGAGAGCATAGCTAAACCCCTTTAGCTAACTCAAGATGACAGCTAAACCGTTTCAGCCACTCTGTGAGCGGGATAACATTTGTACAGAATGAATTGGCGGGAGTTGTGAGGTGGATCCCTCATCAGGATCCACTCAATAACGAAGAGACGGGCCAAATGGCAGGCAAAAAGAAAGCCGGCACAGAGGCCGGCTTTGCTGAGATGCGCTGAGATCAGCGGGTCAGGTCGTCGAAGAAGCGTTTCACCCCTTCGAAGAAACCTTCCGATCTCGGCTTGTGGGTCTTGGCGGCGGCACCGCTGAACGACTCGTCCAGCTGGCGCAACAGCTCTTTCTGGGACTCGGTCAGCTTGACCGGAGTCTCTATCACCACCTTGCACATCAGATCCCCCACCTGGCCGGAGCGCACTGACTTGACGCCCTTGCCCCGCATACGGAACATCTTGCCAGTCTGGGTCTCGGGAGTGACCTTGAGCTTGACGCGGCCATCCAGGGTCGGCACTTCGATCTCGCCACCCAGGGCGGCTGCGGTGAAGCTGATGGGCACTTCGCAGTAGAGGTTGTTGCCGTCACGCACAAAGATCTCGTGCTCCTTGACGTGCACCTGTACATAGAGATCCCCGGCCGGAGCGCCCGCTTCCCCCGCTTCCCCTTCGCCGGAGAGACGGATACGGTCGCCGGTATCGACGCCCGCCGGGATCTTGACCGACAGCGTCTTGGTCTTCTGGTAACGACCTTCGCCATGGCACTTGCGGCACGGATCCTTGATGATCTTGCCGCGACCGTGACAGTGCGGACAGGCCTGCTGCACCGCGAAGAAGCCCTGACGCATCTGCACCTGACCGGCACCGTGGCAGGTCGGGCAAGTCTGGGCTGTGCTGCCGGTGTGGGCACCGGAGCCGTTGCAGACCTCGCAGTGGACCAGGGACGGCACCTTGATCTCTTTGGAGACACCGCGCACCGCCTCTTCCAGGGTCAGCTCCATGGTGTAGCGCAGGTCTGAACCCCGGGCCGGACCACGACGACCGCCGCCGCTGCGGCCACCGAAGATGTCGCCAAAGATATCGCCGAACGCATCACCGAAATCGGCACCGCCGCCAAAGCCACCGTGGCCACCGCCACCCTGGCTCTGATCCACGCCGGCATGACCATACTGGTCATAGCGAGCCCGCAGATTCTCGTCGGTCAGGATCTCATAGGCTTCCTTGACCTCTTTGAACTTCTCTTCGGATGCGGCATCACCCTGATTGCGGTCCGGGTGAAACTTCATCGCCAGACGCTTGTACGCCTTCTTGATCTCGCGCTCATCGGCACCTTTCGATACCCCGAGCACTTCATAGAAATCGCGCTTTGACATACTGATCCTGTTGCTACGTAAACAGTTATGCAGACGGGCGTTGGTCACCCAACGCCCGTAAATTCATCGATCAAGCCGATGGGTAGAGCGGGCTCTACCCATCTGGGTGTGGCTTATTTCTTGTCGTCTTTCACTTCTTCGAACTCGGCATCGACCACGTCGTCGTCAGCCTTGGAAGAAGAGGACTGGTTGGCATCGGCGCCAGCACCCTGAGCCTGGGATTGCTGCTGGGCAATCTCCATCAGCTTCTGGGACGCTTCCAGCAGAGCCTGCTGTTTGGCTTCGATGACAGCCTTGTCGTCACCCTTGATGACGGCTTCCAGCTCGCTCAATGCAGTCTCGATCTTGGTCTTGTCGTCGGCAGGCAGGGCGTCACCGGCTTCGGTGATCTGCTTGCGTACAGAGTGGACCAGACCGTCAGCCTGGTTGCGAGTCTGCACCAGCTCTTCAAACTTCTTGTCTTCGGCCGCGTTGGCTTCTGCCTCGCGTACCATGCGTTCGATCTCTTCATCAGACAGACCGGAGGAAGCCTGGATGGTGATCTTCTGCTCCTTGTTGGTCTCCTTGTCTTTGGCAGAGACGTGCAGGATACCGTTGGCATCGATGTCGAAGGTCACTTCGATCTGCGGCAGGCCGCGCTGAGCCGGACGAATGCCTTCCAGGTTGAACTGGCCCAGAGACTTGTTGTCGCTGGCGCGCTTGCGCTCACCCTGCAGCACGTGAATGGTCACGGCAGACTGGTTGTCTTCGGCAGTGGAGAACACCTGGGACTTCTTGGTCGGGATAGTGGTGTTCTTCTCGATCAGCGCAGTCATGACGCTGCCCATGGTTTCGATACCCAGAGAGAGCGGGGTCACGTCCAGCAGCAGTACGTCGGTCTTCTCACCGGACAGTACGGCACCCTGGATGGCAGCACCCATGGCCACGGCTTCGTCCGGGTTGACGTCTTTACGCGGCTCTTTGCCAAAGAACTCGGCAACTGTCTTCTGCACCATAGGCATACGGGTCTGACCGCCCACCAGGATAACGTCGTCGATCTCGCCGACTGCCAGGCCTGAGTCTTTCAGGGCAGTGCGAACTGGTTCGAGCGAGTCTTTCACCATGTCTTCCACCAGGGATTCCAGCTTGGCGCGGGTCACCTTGATGTTCATGTGCTTCGGACCTGTGGCATCTGCAGTGATGTACGGCAGGTTCACGTCGGTCTGCTGGGCAGAAGAGAGCTCAATTTTGGCTTTCTCGGCGGCATCTTTCAGACGCTGCAGGGCCAGCTGGTCGTTGCGCAGGTCAATGCCCTGCTCACGCTTGAACTCATCTACCAGATAGTTGATGACACGGTTGTCGAAGTCTTCACCACCCAGGTGGGTGTTACCGTTGGTCGCCAGTACTTCGAAGGTGGTTTCCCCTTCGACTTCGTCGATCTCGATGATGGAGATATCGAAAGTACCGCCCCCTAAGTCATACACGGCAACCTTGCGCTCACCCTTGACCTTGTTCACGCCGTAGGCAAATGCCGCTGCGGTCGGTTCGTTGATGATGCGTTTTACATCCAGACCGGCGATGCGACCTGCATCCTTGGTAGCCTGACGCTGGGCGTCGTTGAAGTAGGCCGGCACTGTGATAACGGCTTCGGTCACCGGCTCACCCAGATAATCTTCGGCGGTCTTCTTCATCTTCTTCAGCACTTCGGCAGAGATCTGCGGCGGTGCCATTTTCTTGCCCTTCACTTCCACCCAGGCATCACCGTTGTCAGCCTTGGCGATGGCGTACGGCATGATCTTCAGGTCACGCTGCACTTCTTCATCTTCGAAACGGCGACCGATCAGACGCTTGATGGCGAACAGTGTGTTCTTCGGGTTGGTGATGGCCTGACGCTTGGCCGGCTGACCAACCAGGATCTCGCCATCATCGGCATAGGCAATGATGGACGGAGTAGTACGATCGCCTTCTGCGTTCTCGATCACGCGAGCAGTGTCGCCATCCAGAATAGCGACGCAGGAGTTGGTAGTACCCAGGTCAATACCGATGATTTTACCCATTTGACGAATCTCCAAATACTTTGAATAAACTGGCGAGGAACTCGCCTTAATGCGTTAACGGCTAGGTGGGGGCTGCCAGTGTGGCTTTCAAGCTCCCGGCATCAAATTTTTTGTGCCGCCGTGGCCTTGGAACCTATATGGGGTCTCAAGTTGACGCTTCAAGCCCTACCCTCAAAAAACCGCACATTCTTGCCTTGTTTACGGAAGAATGCTTGCCAAATGACGCCAAAAACAAGCAGTTGGCGCCGCAACCAATAAAAAGCCCGCCGAGCGGCGGGCTCAGCACAGCGATGGCAATCAGGCTGGCGCCTTGGAGACCATCACCATGGCCGGACGGATCACCCGGCCATTGAGCTCGTAGCCCTTCTGCATCACGGCGATGACAGTGTTCGGTGCCAGCTCGCCATTTTCGATCATGCTCATCGCCTGATGGGCATTGGGATCAAACGGCTGATTGAGCGGATCAAGCGGATTCAGACCAAACTTGGCCACGCCGCTTTGCATCGATTTCAGGGTCAGCTCGACCCCTTCTATCATCGGCTTGAGCTCTTCGCTCTCCTTGTCGGCCAGCTCGATGGCGCGCTCCAGGTTGTCCAGTACCGGCAACAGTTCGGCGGCGAATTTCTCCAGCGCAAACTTGTGGGCCTTCTCCACATCCTGGGCGGCACGGCGACGCAGGTTTTCCATTTCGGCGACGGCACGAATGGCACGCTCACGCTCTTCATTGGACGCCAGCTGGGCGGCTTCCAGTTGGGCCTCCAGCTCGGCAATGCGGGCCTGCTCGGCTGTCACTTCACTGTCTACATCGGTCGGCTCGACTGGCTGGGCTTCCACTTGCTCCATCGTTTCAACCTTTTGTTCTTCGTGGTTCATGACATCTCCAATTTCAGGGTTGCTTATGAGGGTCTGCTGACGTTCGGGTGCGAGACAAGTCGGCAACAGACCCTGTAATGGCGCTATTATGGGGACGCAGCCTCGGCTTTCAAGGGGAAAAAGGCGCTATCGTCGCCAATGAGCCGCACCGACAGGCAAATTGCCACTTTTCCCGGTGCTCTGGCGCGAGCAGAGCGCTGGCAGCAGACAAATCCCCCACAAAGCGGGGTATACTCCCCCCAATACTCATCCCAGACCCGACAGACTATGGATTCTCCGTTCAAAACCATTGCCCTGATTGGCAAACCCCACCACGAAGGGGCCAACCAGACCCTGACCGGCTTGCATCAATATCTCACTACCCGTGGTTTCAAGGTGCTGGTCGAAAGCCGGGTCGCCCACACCCTCGGCATCATGGATGAAAACGTGATGGATCTGGTCCAGCTTGGTGAGCAGGCGGACTTGGCCATCGTCGTCGGCGGGGACGGCAACATGCTGGGAGCGGCCCGGGTGCTGTCACGGTTCGATGTGGCGGTGATCGGGGTCAACCGGGGCAATCTCGGCTTTTTGACCGACCTGTCGCCGCAGGATTATCTGCTGCCGCTGGAACAGGTGCTTTCCGGCCACTACAAGAGTGAACACCGCTTCTTGCTGGAAGCCGCCGTCTATCGTCACGGGGAGCGCAAATCGAGCAACCTGGCGGTGAACGAAGCCGTGCTGCACCCGGGCAAGATAGCCCACATGATCGAGTTCGAGGTCTATATCGATGGCAGCTTCATGTACAGCCAGCGCTCGGACGGCATCATAGTCGCCACCCCGACCGGCTCCACCGCCTATTCGCTATCGGCAGGCGGCGCCATCCTCACTCCCAAGCTCAACGCCATCACGCTGGTGCCCATGTTCCCGCACACCCTGAGCAGCCGCCCCATAGTGCTGGATGCGGACAGCGAGGTGCGCCTGCTGGTCTCACCGGACAATCAGGATGATGCCATGCAGGTGAGCTGCGACGGTCAGGTGACACTGGCGGTACACCCGGGGGACGAGATCCTCATCAAGAAGAGCAAACACAAGCTGCACCTGGTGCATCCGCTCGATTACAGCTACTTCCACGTGCTGCGCAACAAGCTCGGCTGGGGCAGCAAGCTGTTCTAAGCCGCTTTCAACCCGTGCTTGTCCATCCTGTTGCGGGCCGACTCTTTACTGTATGGAAAACCAGTATATACTGGATGCATACACAGTAATGTTGGCCCATACAGGATGAGACCATGCTGACCCAGCTGACCGTCAACAACTTCGCTATCGTCAAGTTTCTCGAACTCGATCTGCAACCCGGCATGACCTGCATCACGGGTGAGACGGGTGCCGGTAAATCCATCGCCATAGATGCACTCGGCCTCTGTCTGGGTGAGCGGGCAGAGGCCAGCATGGTGCGCCCCGATAGCGACAAGACAGAGGTCAGCGCCCGTTTCCTGCTGGACGGCAACCCAGCTGCCCGTGCCTGGCTCGCCGCCAACGAGCTGGAAAACGAAGGTGAATGCATAGTGCGGCGGGTTCTCTCTGCCGAAGGGCGATCACGCAGCTACATCAACGGCGTGCCCGTCCCCCTGACCCAGCTTAAAAATCTCGGTCAACTGCTGGTCAACGTCCACGGCCAGCACGCCCACCAGCTCCTGCTCAAACCCGACTACCAGCTCAGCTTGCTGGATGGCTATGCCGGCCATCACCTGCTGCTGGAAGAGGTGCGCCAGCACTATCAGCTCTGGCGCCAGCTGCAAAACGAGCTCAATCGCCTCAAGGCCGAACAGCAACAGCGGGAAGCCCGCCGTCAGCTCATCGAATATCAGGTGCAGGAGCTGGACGAATTTGCCTTGCAACCGGGAGAGTTCGAGTCGATCGAAGAAGAGCATCAGCGGCTCGCCAACGGCACCGAGCTGATGCAGGAGTGCGGCGCCTGTCTCGATCTGCTCTATGACAACGAAGAGACCACCATCGCCGGCCTGTTGCAGGTTGCCGTCGACAAAGCCGAGAGCCTGGTGGGCATGGACAGCCGCCTCAGCCCTGTGCTGGAGATGCTGAACGAGGCGATGATAGGCGTACAGGAGAGCCACAGCGAGCTGCGCAGCTATCTGGATCGACTTGAGCTGGACCCGGAGCGCTTCACCGAGCTGGAGGCGCGCCTCTCCAAAGCCATCAATCTGGCCCGCAAGCACCATGTCAAACCAGCCGAGCTGGCACTGCACCATCAGGATCTTGCCAGTGATCTCGCCCGCCTCAACTCGGACGAAGAGCGCCTGGAAGGCATGGAAGATGAACTGGCCGAAGCCCGCCTTGCCTTCGTACAGGCCGCAGAGGCACTGAGCCAGAGCCGTCAGCGTTACGCCGAGGAGCTCGGCACCAAGGTGACCGCCAGCATGCACGAGCTGGCGATGCCGGACGGCCGCTTCGCCATCGAGGTGCGGCCGGATGCCCAGAGCAGCCTGTCGCCGCTCGGCATCGATCGGGTGGAATTTATGGTCACCACCAACCCGGGGCAACCAATCCAGCCGCTGGGCAAGGTGGCCTCGGGCGGTGAACTGTCGCGGATCAGCCTCGCCATCGTCGTGATCAGCGCCCGCAAGGTCTCGACCCCGACCCTGATTTTCGATGAGGTGGACGTGGGGATCAGCGGCCCCACCGCCGCAGTGGTGGGTCGTTTGCTGCGCCAGCTCGGTGAATCCACACAGGTCATGGTGGTCACTCACCTGCCCCAGGTAGCAGGCAAGGGCCACCAGCACATGGTGGTGAGCAAGCACACAGACGGCAAGACAACGGAAACCCAGATGCAGGCACTGGATCAGGGCGCCCGCCTCAAGGAGCTGGCTCGTCTGCTGGGAGGCGATCATATCACCGACAATACCCTGGCCAACGCCCGCGAGCTGCTTGCCTCCTGAGAAGGAACGCCCAACACGGCCAGTAACAGGGGAACCTCACACCTGCGGGTGTGAGGTTCCCCTTCTTTATATAGCTATCTGAATATGGCTATCTGACGTTGCGATCGCCCGATCCTCTCTTCTATTTTTCCCCACAAACCAGCCGCTTGGTTAGCCAGCATCCAGGGAACTCTCTGGCCCGGATCGAGTGTGGGAGCCAATCCTGGCTCAACCTCAATAGCGCCGCACAGCAACCAGACCCAGCTCCGAGTGCCGGGTCTGGCTCAGTAACAAGGTGCTCGGACAAGCGACACAACCAGCTAGGTGACGGTGTGACCATCAAGGACGGTGCGAGTCATCCAGGTTGCCATGGCCAGCACCGACGCATAGAGTGAGACCGGGTCGGGAGCAAAAACCCGTGCGCCTTCACCTGTTTTATCTGCCCCCTTGTCCGGCCAGCGTCCTTGCGCGGTCGACCAGGCGCCTCCAACGTCAGGAATGCCTTTATGCTCCACGTGTTTGGTCACAAGAACCCCGATAGCGACAGCATCTGCACCGCTCTGGTCACCGCCGACTGGCTCAATGGCCAGGGCAGACCGGCCCAGGCCTATGCACTGGGTGACCCCATCGCCGAGACCCGCTTCATTCTGGAAACCGCCGGGGTCGGTGCCCCGCCCCTGCTGCAGGGCAGCGTGGCCAACAAATCTGTGTTTCTGGTCGATTTCAGCGAGCTGGAGCAGGGGCCAGAGGGCCTTGCCGAGGCGGACGTGCAGGGGCTGATCGATCACCACAGGATCGGCACTCTTGTGACTCGGGGCCCTCTCGATGCCTGGATCCGCGCCGTGGGTTGCAGTGCCACTGTGCTGTTGGAGCTGATGGGCTATGACAGCCTCTCCCGTTCACAGGCTCGCCTGCTGCTGGGCGCCATCATCAGCGACACCTTCAGCCTCACCTCGCCGACGACCACGCCCCGTGATCGCGCCGCCGTCAATGCGCTGCTGCCCCTGGCCGATCTGGCGCTGGAGCCCTTCGCGCAGACCCTGCTGGAACGCCGCACCCAGTTAGGTGATGCTCCCCTGGCCGAGCTGCTCATCGCCGATGAGAAGGCGTACCAGATTGCCGGTTACACACTGTCTGTCAGCCAGATATGCGTGATGGATCCGGCACAGCTTCAGTCACGGCAAGCAGAGCTGGTTCAGGCCATGCAGGCCCGGCTGGAACAGGACAAGCTGGATGCCTATGTGTTGATGCTGACCGATCTCGCCAAGGGGAACAGCCTGCTCTATTTCGCCAGCAACGGCATCTTGCCCGAGCAACCCATCCATCTGGCCGGTGCCGTCAGCCGCAAGAAGGAGGGTCTGCCCTGGCTGGCCCACTATCTGTCAACAGACCCGGTGTGATGCCAAGTGGCAGGGAAGCGGTACATGCCGGGTTCCCTGCTCTCTCTTTCTACCCCATGGCTTTGACACGCCACCTCGGTCGGCATTCGACTTTTTCTGTACGCCCTGTCGTCAACTTCCCTCATCCTGCTTGTTCGTGCTCACGGCGTCACGCGATACTCAGGTAGAGACCAGGCAGCATGATTCAGATATGCAGTGCTTGCTAACCATGCAAACATGCTAAAAAAATACCATTTTTATCCGCAATTCCCCCACTAACCGCCAAATATCCGGGATCCCTTCATTCTCCATTCAACTCGGTCTGTTATGCTGATGTAAACGAACATGGCTTTACTATGCATCACCGACAGAGGGTGACGCCAGACGACCAGGACATGTTAGCGCCATACCATATATATAGCGGGAACACAGTGGTAAGAGACACACCTGGTGTCTCTGGTGACCCGCGTCATGCCAAGGAGAACTGCTTATGACCTCAACCCATATTGTGCTCTTGCTGGAAGGCAAGGATTACGAGCAGGAGACGCTGGCCAAAGCAAGCCGGTTGGCACAGGGCATGGGCACTGAGCTGACCCTGCTGCACCTGACTCATAGCAGCAAGGTGCGCCGCGAAAGCCTGTCGCTGTCCGAAGAAGAGCGCAGTGCCCAGGGCACATTGGATGCCAAGGCCATCATCAGTGAACTCATCACCACCTTGCAGCATCCAGTGGATTATCAGTGCCTGGTGGTCGATGACGTTGTGTCGGACCTGAAGCACTGGCTGGCTTCACACCCGACGGATCTGCTGCTGGTGGGCAGCCGCCATCACTGGATGGAAGGATCCCTGGCCCGTCTGCTTATCTACAAGCTGCCGATCGATATCCAGATCTGCCACGAACCCTACGTAGAGCAGCTCAAAGCCGTCAGCTAACCTGACAGGCGCTTGCTCAAGTGGTGGGCGCCTCATCTCCCCCTATCCCCTCTTGTTGCCGTCAACACCCGCACTTTTCCCGTTCGCCACGCGACTCGCTCATTGCCGCCACCGCTGCCCAGCCCGCTGGCAGCCTCACTATTGACAAGCCTATCTACATGTTTCCTTACATATTCATCGCTGTTTTTTAAGCCTCGTTTGCTGCAGGATATTGCCCTTGCATGCCTTCGCACGTTTCATTCAGGTGATAAATGAAGATAACTCCCAAGCAGAGAAAATTTGCCCTGCTCGCACTCATCCCCCTGGCCGCCATCACCTGGCTGGCCTGGCCGAATACGACCCTGGACCCGGTGCTGAGCGCGCCAGTGACCCGCCAGGATGTGGAGCAGACAGTGCTGGCCAGCGGCGTCTTGCAGGCCATAGAGCAGGTGGATGTAGGTGCCCAGGTCTCGGGTCAGGTGACCTATCTGGCCGTCGAGGCAGGACAGAGCGTCAAGCAGGGTGACCTGCTGGCCGAGATAGATCCCCTGATCGCCCAGAACAACCTCAAGACCGCCGAGGCGGATCTTGCCAGCCGCCGTGCCCAGCTCAAGATCAAACAGGCACAGCTCAAGCAAAACGAGCTGGCCTGGCGCCGTCAGCAGCAGATGTTCAAGCAGGAAGCCAGCTCCCGCGCCGATCTGGAGAACGCCGAAGCCCAGTTGGCGGTCACCCGGGCCGAGTTGCAGAGCGCCCAGGCCGAGATCGAAAATGCGCTGATCAAGGTGGATCGCACCAAGACGGAGCTGGGCTATAACCGCATTCTGGCCCCCATGGATGGCACAGTCGTCAGCATAGTGACCCGCCAGGGCCAGACCCTGGCTGCCAGCCAGACGGTGCCCACCCTGCTCAAGCTCGCCAATCTGGAAACCATGACGGTCAAGGCACAGATCTCGGAGGCGGATGTCACCCGGGTCAAGGCAGGCATGCCGGTCTATTTCACCCTGATGGGGGATGCGGATACCCGTTATCACGGCACCCTGCGCACGGTCGAACTGGCCCCCACCAACATCAACGAGCAGGCCACCAGCACCACGGCCACCAACAATGCCGCCGTCTATTACTACGCCCTGTTCGACGTACCCAATCCGGATCACACCCTGCGAGTCGCCATGACCACGCAAGTCACCATAGTGCTCGGCGAGCGCAAGCAGGTGCTGACCATTCCGCAGACGGCCCTTGGCAAGAAACTGGGGGAGAACGAGTACGAAGTCACCCTGATCAAGGATGACGATCAGAAAGAGACACGCCGCATCAAGACCGGCATGAAAGATGACATCAAGGTCGAGGTAGTCAGCGGCCTCACCGAGCAGGACAAGGTCAAGCTGGGTCAAAGTGCTCCCGTCAACGGCCCCGATGTGGAGATGATGTTGTGAGTGAGCCACTGATCCAGCTCAAAGGGATAGAGCGACGCTACCAGAGCGGAGAGCAGGAGGTTACCGTCCTGCATCCGCTGGATCTGACCATTGAAGCGGGTGAGATGATCGCCATCGTCGGCGCCTCCGGCTCCGGCAAATCCACCCTGATGAACCTGCTAGGCTGCCTAGATCGCCCAAGCGCGGGCCAGTATCTGTTTCGGGGGCAGGACACCGCCACTCTGGATGCCCTCTCCCTGGCCCGGTTGCGCTGCCACCACTTTGGCTTCATCTTTCAACGCTACCATCTGCTGCCACACCTCAACGCCGCCGCCAACGTGGAGATCCCGGCCGTCTATGCCGGCACCTCCCGCCCCGATCGGCAGGCACGATCCAACGCATTGCTGGCACGGCTGGGCTTGAGTGATCGCAGCCATCACACCCCGGGGCAGCTTTCCGGCGGTCAACAGCAGAGGGTCAGCATTGCCCGGGCGCTGGCCAATGGCGGCGAAGTGATACTGGCGGACGAACCCACGGGTGCCCTCGACAGCCAGAGCGGCAAGGAAGTGATGGCCATCCTCAAGGAGCTGCACGTCCAGGGCCACACCATTATTCTGGTGACCCACGACATGGCAGTGGCCAGCCACGCGGATCGCATCATCACGCTGCGCGATGGCCGGGTGCTGGAAGACAGCGGTAAACCGGCTACGACCACAGCCCGCCTCCCGGCCGCCTCCCCCGCCGCCAGGGCGAGCGGCAACGACTGGGATCGCTATCGCGAGGCGGGACGCATGGCGCTGCACGCCATGCTGGCACACCGCATGCGCACCTTCCTCACCATGCTCGGCATCATCATAGGCATAGCCGCCGTGGTGAGCGTGGTCGCGCTCGGTCAGGGGGCCCGAGCCAAGGTGGTCGACCAGATCAACGCCATGGGCACCAACACCATCGACATCTTCCCGGGCAAGGATTGGGGAGACGAGAAGGCTGCCAGCATCCAGACCCTCAACAAGCGGGATCTCGATGCGCTGCTCGGCCAGCCTTATCTGGAAGGGGCCAGCCCCCAGATTGCCTCGTCGGGTCAGCTGCGTTATCGCAACAAAACCAGCAGTGGCAGCATAGTGGGCGTCGGCAGCGACTTCTTCCGGGTCAAGGGGATGAAGCTCACCAGTGGCCGCCTGTTTGACGAGCGCGATATCCAGAACCGGGCCGCGGTGGCAGTGGTGGATGGCAAAACAATAGAGAGCCTGCTTGGCAAGGAAGATCCGGTCGGTCAGGTGGTACTGGTCGGCACCCTGCCGGTGCGCATCATTGGTGTGGTGGAAGAGGAGACGGGGTTTAGCCGCAGCAGCCAGTCAGTGAACGTCTGGCTGCCCTACAGCGCCGTGATGAGCCGCCTCATCTCCCAGAACCACTTCAGCCAGCTCACCATTCGGGTCAAGGACGGGGTGCAACCCGCCCTTGCCGAACAGGCTGCCATCGAGCTGCTGACCCAGCGCCACGGAGTGAAGGACTTCTTCACCTTCAGCAGCGACAGCATCATCAAATCTGTGGAGAAGACCACTGCCACCATGACGCTGCTGGTCTCCGCCATCGCGGTGATCTCCCTCATCGTCGGCGGGGTCGGGGTGATGAACATCATGCTGGTCTCGGTGGTGGAGCGTACCCGCGAAATCGGGATCCGCATCGCGGTCGGCGCTCGCCAGTCCGACATTTTGCAGCAGTTTCTGATCGAGGCCGTGATGGTCAGCCTGCTCGGGGGCATGCTCGGGGTCGGCGTCTCCCTGTTCATAGGCCTGCTCTTCTCCCTGTTCGTGGAGAGTATTCAGATGCAGTTCTCGCTCTTTTCCATCCTGATGGCGTTTGGTTGCTCCTCGCTCATCGGGATCCTGTTTGGTTACCTGCCCGCCCGCAATGCCGCCCGGCTCGATCCGGTCGAGGCGCTGGCGAGGGAATGACGATGCACAACTTATCCAAACTGGCGCTCTGCCTGGCCCTTGCTGCTGGCGCGAGCGCCTGCAGCCAGCAGAGCACCTATCACAGACAAGATCTGGCACTGGCTCCGAGCTGGCAACAGCCGGATGACGGCCTCACCCATCAGCAGGCCGGCTTCTGGTGGCAAGGGTTCCATGATCCGGCGCTGGATCAACTGGTGGAAGCCGTGCTGGCCGCCAACCCTGACATGCAGGTCGCCGGGTTGAGGCTCAGGAGCGCACTGCTGGGCGCAGATTTTGCCGATACCAACCAGACCCCCTCGGTCAGTGCCAGCCTGGGGGCCAACGGCACCAAAAATCTGAAAGATGGCAGTGCCAGCAGCGGCATGGGCCCCTCTCTCACCCTCAGTTATGAGGTGGATCTCTGGGGTCGGCTCGCCTCGGCGCGGGATCAGGCGAGCTGGGAAGCCCAGGCTTCCGCCCAGGATCTGGCGGCCACCCGCCTGATGCTGATCGGCAAGGCGCTGGAGCAGTACTGGCAGCTTGCCTATCTCGGCTCGGCCATCACACTGGGCGAGCGGCAACTGGCAAACTACACCCGCGCCGAACAGCTGACCCAGGCCAAGTACCAGGCCGGCGCCATCACCCGGCTCGATCTGGTGCAGGCCAGCCAGCAGAAGGCCAACAAACAAGCTGAGCTCACTTCGCTCTTGATGCAGCAGGAACAGGCCCGCAACGGGCTGCGCCTCTTGCTTGGGCGCAGCAGCGGACCGCTGGAATTTGCCCCGACAGCACTGACGACGACCCCGGTGCCATCACTGGCGGTCGGCATTCCAGCGGATGTGCTGGCGCGGCGCCCCGACGTGCGCGCCGCCGAGTTGCGCCTGCGCAAGACACTGGCAAAAGGGGATGAGATCCGCACCGGTTTCTATCCCTCATTGAGTCTCACCGGCGGTGCCAGCAGCACCTCGGACACCCTGACCCAGGTATTGCAAAATCCGGTGGGCACTCTGGGTGCCAGCCTGACGCTGCCTTTCCTCGAATACAACAAGACCCGGATCTCCATTGCGAGCTCAGAGCTTGATTACCAGATTGCCGAAACCGAATTTCGCAAGCAGCTTTATACCGCCCTGGTCGAGGTGGAAGACGGTCTGGCCGCCCGCCATCACGGCGAGCAGCGCCTGAACTATCTGGCCGAGCAGCTGACGTTTGCCAAAGAGGCGGAACGGCTTGCCCGGGCTCGCTTCCAGGCCGGTGCCACCGGGGTACAACCCTGGCTGGATGAGCAGAACCGCCTGTGGGAGGCCGAGCTGGCCCTGCTCGGTCAACAGAAGGAGCAGCTCAACACCATGGCCAGGATCTACAAGGCGCTGGGGGGCAGTGATCACAGCTAAGCCAGCGCGCTCGACACCGCCTCTCATGCCATGAGAGGCGGTGCTTTTTCCCCCTCTTGATCTCCACTTCCTGATTGCCTGTCACACAAAGCAATTGATAATAGTTTTCATTTAATGAAAAATGGGCGCCATTGTCAGTCAGGAGTATTCATATGTCTCAGCCCACCCCGGTCAATCGCCCTCGTCTGCTCACGGTCAAACACGTCCGGGATGTGAGCCCGCACCTGCGCCGAGTCTGCCTGACCAGCCCGGAACTCGCTGACTACCCCTTCACCTGCGGCGGCGCTCATATCAAGATCATGCTGCCACAGCCGGGCCAGACCCACGCCGTACTGCCCACGCCCACCCCGCAAGGGCCGCGCTGGGAAGACCCGAGCCAGCGCCCCATCATGCGCACCTTCACCATACGGGCATTTCGTCGCGAGGCACTGGAGCTGGACATCGACTTCGCGCTGCACGGCGATGCCGGCCCCGCCAGCCGCTTTGCCATGCAGGTCAAACCCGGCGATCTGCTTGCCATCTCGGGCCCGGGTGGCCCGGATCCCATGCTGCAGCCCGCCCGGCACTACTACATGGTGGGTGACCTCACCTCCCTGCCCGCCATCAGCGCCATGGCCGAGGTAATGCCCGCCGACGCCCAGGGCCACATCGCCCTGCTGGTACCCTATCAGGAAGATGTACAGGATCTGTCACTACCCGCCGGCGTGACCTTGCGCTGGTTTATCGGCACCCCCGAGCAGACTGAACCACTGGTGGCGTATTTCACCGCCCTGCCGATGCAGGAGCAGGCGAGCTACTTCTGGTTCGGCGGTGAAGAGGGGCTGGTGGTGCCATTGCGCCGTCACGTCAGGCGCACCTTGGAGGTGGATCGCACTCGGGTCTACGCAGTCCCCTACTGGCGCCACGGCAAAGATGAAGAGGCCTATCACCACGCCCGTCACGATGTGATGGACAGCTGATCTGCCCATTTTTTCCTTGGAATATCAAGCTCATGGCCTGCCGGTCATGGGCTTGATTGCTATCTGCACTCCCCTGATTTGCTCCTTGCCCCCCATTGTGGTGATCCGAGCGGTTGTGCTTGATTTGATGCAAACAACCAGATAATGATAATCACTCTCAACAATAAACAGTGATGACGCCCCATTGCAGCCTCTCTCCATGCCCCAGGTTTGGATGTGGAGCGCACGTCATTCGCTCCCGTTTGCACAGCAAGGTAATCCAGATGGCAGTTTTGAACTCAGTAATGCGCGCCTTCGCGGTGGAGGCTCTTCCCACTCCTGCCGACCTGTTGGCTCTTCATCCCTGTCCCAGCGAGGTTGCAGCGCAGATCGATCACCATCGCCAGCAGGTTCGCCAGATCCTGACAGGAGAAGACGATCGCCTGCTGGTGGTGATAGGTCCCTGCTCCATCCACGATCCCCTCGCCGCCCTCGATTACGCACAGCGACTGGTACGGCTGGCCTACGCCTATCAAGACAGGTTGCAGATAGTGATGCGCACCTATTTCGAGAAGCCACGCACCACAGTGGGCTGGAAGGGGCTGGTATTCGACCCCCATCTGGATGGCAGCAACGACATAGGTCACGGCCTGCGGCTGGCGCGTCAGCTGCTGCTCGACATCAACCGTCTGGGATTGGCCACCGCCACCGAGTTTCTCGATACCACCAGCTTCCTCTATCTTGCCGACCTCATCAGCTGGGGAGCCATCGGCGCCCGCACCACCGAATCCCAGGTGCACCGTCAGCTGGCCTCGGCGCTGCCCTGCCCTGTCGGCTTCAAGAACGGCACGGACGGCAATATCCGGGTCGCCATCGATGCCATTCAGGCCAGTGAAGCCTCCCATCTGTTCACAGCGCCGGGCAGTCAGGGCGGCATTGTGGTGATCAAGAGCGAAGGCAATCCCGCAGGCCACATCATATTGCGTGGCGGCACCCGCCCCAATTATCACCAGAGCGACGTGGAGGATGCCGCCGAACGCCTGACGCGGCAGGGGCTCAGCCACCGCCTGATGGTGGATTGCAGCCACGGCAACAGCCAGAAACTGCACAAAAATCAGATCCGGGTGGCAGGTGAGCTCTGCCGTCAGCTGGGGGAAGGCAGCGACGCCATCGCCGCCGTCATGGTCGAGAGCTTCTTGCAAGGGGGCAGCCAGAAGCCTGCACCATTGAACGAACTCGCCTATGGCCAGTCGGTCACCGACGCCTGCCTGTGCTGGGACGATACCCAGACCCTGCTCGCCATGCTGGCCGAGGCTGTCGAGATGCGTCGCCAAAGCCGAACCCGACGCCAGCCCGGAACGGTACACTGGGATGCCCAATTGGCCAGCTGAACAAGAGAAGGCTCCCCCAGCGGGAGCCTTATTATCTGCAAGTCCCGTCATTACCATTTAGTCAGCCAGGTCGCCAAATAAAATGGTCCAGACTTATCCGTTCAGGATAAAGACCATAGGGTGCGGGCTTTTGATGGGATAAAGAAAATATCCGCGCTACCTCTCTTCTTTCTTCACTCGATGACCAGCAACCGGCATACCGGCTCCCCTTTATGCCATGTCAGATAAAACTGAAAAGCATGCCAGTTAATGGAAAAAGCCCTTCGATGAGTAAAAAGAATCGTAGCTTGCTTGCGGGCAGCTTAATGCCCCCTAATTTTCTGGGGAATGATGGAGGCGAATATGCAATGGGCTGTATGAGTCCAGTGACTCGTCTCTCATTGGTCGTCGGTGAACTGCTGGCAATACAAGATGGGGAAACCACAAGCCGATGCAGACATGACAATTAATCGGCCAATAAGAAAGGCAAACATCACGGCTGACAGTATGCTGTCGCACTGCGACAAACAGGGACGGTACAAAGTGAGGAGGGAATTGACAGGAGAATACTTCGGTGAGCACAAATAATAATGCCGCCTCGCGGGCGGCATCATTCATGATCGATCCGGTGGATCAGATCAGGAAATCATTCAGATCCTTGCCCAGCGCAACTTGCTCGGCAATGGCTTTCGGCATACGGCCCTGGCCGGTCCAGGTCTTCTCCTGGCCATCTTCCTGATACTTGTACTTGGCAGGACGTGGTGCACGCTTGCTCTTGGCGGCGCCAGCAGTGGCGGCAGGGGCAGCGGCGCTGTTGATCAGCTCACGGGGATCAATACCGGCTTGCTGCAGCATTTCGGTGAACTCGCTCAGCTTGCGCTGACGCTCTTCCTGCTCGGCACGCTCTTGCTCGACAGACTCGGCGCGCTCGTTATATACCAGCTCAAACTTTTCTTTCGCTTCTTGCAGCTGTTCAAACGGCAATTCACGGATGGCAGCACGCAGGCTGCGAATGTTCAGCAGAACTTTCAGAAATTCGTTCATTACTTCCTCACAAAATTATTTTTGTTTGTCACAGGGATAACACAGCTTGAGAATAGCATGCCTGTTTGATAACAACATACTGTTTTTATAGTTCCTGTCACTTTCTTAACAAAAACGATTGGCTGAATATGCCAGCGACTTTATTCACTCGTTGCTCATTGTCGCAACCGCCGTGATCGCTCACCACACAATTCTCCCCGGCGTGCCTGACAAATAGACGGACACACCCTGGCATATTTCTCATCACACTTATGTCAGCTATTTTCACAATTGGCCATTGTGGTTAAAACCTGTACCACTCAGACGAGGCTCAAGGTAGACGAATGGCGCTATATATTACTGCCCCATAGCGCCCCATGCCTGCCATCCCTATATTCTCACCCTCGCGCTTCACATCATGTTATTTGAGGATCAAGCGACGCCAGGGGCCTGTGATCTCGCAGTGACCCGTTTCCTCCGTATTCTGCCAGCCGAGGCGATGATAAAAGGCCAGAGCAGAGGTATTGTGGGTCGCCACCTTGAGTGAGGCCGGCTTCCGACAAGCCGCCAACCCCTGGGTCAGCAGTGCCCGCCCCAGCCCCTGACCATGCCAGTCGGCCGACACGTAGAGATGATGCACGAAGCTCTCATCCCCCCAGATGGAAACAAACCCGCAAGGGGTGCCACCCTGTTCAGCCACCCAGAGCTGCTCGCCCCGGGTATGCTCGTCGAAATCCTCAAGCCGAAAGTGGGAAGGGTCGACCCAGTGAAAGGTCTGACGCCGCCCCTTCAGGTACAGCTGCGCCAATTGGGGAATATCCGTCTCTCGTATGACTCTGATCATCAGGCCTTCCTTCGTCACTGTTATCACTTGGCAACACTGTCGGATGGATCGCCACACAGTGTCAAATATCATGGTTAGGATAACGGCCGACCGATGGCACGGGTGTGACACACCTCTGTCCATTTTATCGCCCATGGGGCTATACTGCCTGAGTCCCATGTATGGATGGTTTGAGGCTCGCTGATTTATGGATAACAAGCAGATAGAAGGCAACATCTTTGTTCCGGCCCATATCGACGATGTCTGGCGTGCCTGGACAACCGAGAGCGGCCTGCGCAGCTTCCTGGCGCCGGAATGCCTGATGGTGCCCGAACCGAATGGTCCCTTCGAGATCTATTTCAGGCCCGATGCCCCGCTGGGTGAACGTGGTAGCGAAGGCTGTCGGGTGATGGCCGTCATGCCCCACGACCTGCTCAGCTTCAGCTGGAACTTTCCGCCCTCCCTGCCCCATATTCGTCTGCAAAAAACTCAGGTCAGCCTGCGTTTTGTGCCTGAAGGTCAGGGTACTCGCCTCTACTTCCTGCAAAGCGGCTGGGCAAACGATCCCGACTGGGATCAGGGCTACGCCTATTTTCGGGAAGAGTGGCTGGAAACCAGCCTGCCCCGCCTGCAGTATCGCTTCACCCACGGCCCCATCGACTGGAATAACCCGCCGGACAAGCAGCAACTGAAATCACTGGCTCAATAAGCCGACATATCAAAACACCGCCAGCTGGCGGTGTTTTTTATATTCAATTAGCGGCAGTTCAACGCGGCTTTGTCATCCAGCAACCAGGAAATCCAGCGCCGTTTTGAATTTAGAACAAACCCTTCATCTGCCTCAATGCCTTTTACTATGTAACCATCTGCTGACAACTGTTCTGCCATCCCGGCAAAATGCCATTCGTTGCTATTAATACGCTCGCCCTTGATCAAGGCGTCACTTAGCTGTTGATTCATCACAATGATCGAAAGTCCCGTCACTGAGTCTATCCCCAGCCCGGTATTTGCTACCCGCCCAACCACAACCGGTACCTTGACTGTACAGTGGCGACCTTCACTATCAGCTGTGGTATAGCTCCCTTCACCAACTCGCCCCTGCATCCATAAAAGACTTCCCTGAGTCAAACGCTCTACCGACAATATACCCAGCGCCCCCTTGGGGAAATCATGAATATCAACAGTCTCGGCGAGCAGGACCGGACATGCCAGCATGAACAGCCATAGATAATGTTTCATCATGTCTTCCCCGCTGATTGAGCGTATGAATCGCCTTGTTGCGAGAGAAAATAGAGCAACACAAAGGGGCCGATGACAGGGACAAAAAAGACACATCCCCACCATCCCGAACGATCAATATCGTGCAGACGGCGGACGATAAGTGCAACCACGGGAATGGCACTTGCCACGCCATAGCCCATATCCAGCCAGGTCATATCATCCAGTCGCACATCCAGTGCGATACACATAAGAGTGACCAACAAGTGCACCCACATGAACATCCAGAACTCCTTTCTGGAGGAGAAACCGGAAAAATCAAAGCAACGGCGCCACGCAAGTAAATAAAAAGAGAACATTCAGGATATCTCCAGCGTTATTTGGTCACCCATCTTGGTGGCGAACGCGGCGTGAGACGTCCTGAAACCGGTTTTAGGACGTGCTAAAACCTGTCTTTGTCCGTGACATTCTTCTTTACGTGGATGCGAACCGTTATGCTGGCATGACGTTATCTTTTCACTACCATGGCTGGGATCTGGATCAGTTATGCTCGCAATTCCCGTACCCTTCGTTGTCTCTCTAATGCTGACCTTGCTGGCGGTGACCCTGTATGTGCGATTGGCCGAACAAGCAAAAACGGCTTGCCTGTTTTTGGCGCTCTGTGCGGCTACCACCGGACTTGTAGGACTTCGCTGGACTTTCGATATTGCTCTCTTCAGTTTTACCCAGCCAATACTTGCATCACTCATCCCGGTCGCGGCCTGGCACATTTTTACCCGTGCGAGCACCGACACAGGCAGAATTGCTTATAAACATGCCATCGGGCCTATATTGGTGGCGATCAGCCTCTTTACTCACTCCTTTTTTGCGCTACCTCTGGATGAGATCCTCACTGCAATTTATCTGTTTTATGGTATTGCTCTGGTACGTTATTCCGCGAAGGAGCCGCTCCTCATCCATGTCTCGTTAAGTCATTGGGAAGGAGTGAAAAGGGCCGAAAACGCAGCGGGTTGGATGTTATTATTCTCTGCGGTGATTGATACCGCTATATCCATCGACTTTGCGGTTAATCAGGGCAAGTTTTCCCTTTATATTCTAACGCTAGGTCACTTGATACTGCTGCCAGCACTGGCACTTGCCGTAATCATGGTGGGTGTCAATACGCCATCATTTGATGACGTTGGTAAACCAGAGAAACCGCATATATCCAAGGTGCCAAGCGCGGAACCATTGCTGACAGAAGAGCGTGCCAACGAGATTACCGTCATGCTGGATAAGCTGATGCAAGAAAAAGCAAGCTATCTCGATCCGGATCTGACATTGGCAATGCTGTCGCGCAAGCTGGGCATTCCCGCCAAACAGATCTCGACGGCGGTCAATCAGGTACATAAAAAAAGCATATCCAGAGTGATCAATGAATATCGTATCGAGCATGCCAAAAAAGCGCTACTGACGACAGATGAAACCGTCACCCAGATATTGATGAATGCGGGCTTCCAGACCAAATCCAACTTTAATCGCGAATTTTCTCGCCTAACCGGGCTGACACCCAGTGCATTCAGAAAACAAAGCGAAACGCAGTCCCGTTAATATGTTGCACACCGTCATGTCAAACGGTCAGCCAAGCCCGACACTGACCGAAAAAACCAATAAACATCCTGAACACCAACGAGCAATAATGAGGCCCCAAAAATGGGTGGCGGGTGCTGCTTGTGGGCTTTATGACCACCTTGAATGCCATGACGGCATTCTCTACAATGACGCACTTTTTACCCATTTCAGGTCATATTGATGAGCGATACCAACACCAAACCGGCACTGCCGGATCACCTTGCGGGCAACCCGCGCAGCCCGCACCATGTCGCAGCCTGTTTCGAACACCCGATCGGTATTCGACTCAATGGTAAAGAGCGCACCGATGTCGAGGAGTATTGCATCAGTGAAGGCTGGGTGAAAATCCCCTCCCCCAAGGCGCTGGATCGTCGCGGTCAGCCGATCCTGATCACCCTGAAAGGCACCGTTGAGGCCTACTATATCGAGTCCGTTTAACTGCTGCGGCCTGCCTCTTCGGATTACCGAGCCAGCGGGTCTGTCACTGCAGTCAACAACAAGGCCACCATAACGGTGGCCTTGTTGTTTCTGGCATCTGCCAAGGTGAACGACCTGCAGGCTGAATCGGCGGCGCTTACACCCCCAAGCGGTCGCGCAGGGTATACCAGGCGGCGCCAGCGGCGGTAAAGGGGATACGGAACAGGCGGCCACCGGGGAAGGGATAGTGCGGCAGCTTGGCGAAGGCATCGAAGCGCTCTGCCTGACCACTCAATACCTCGGAGAGCAGCTTGCCCGCCAGATGGGTACAGGTGACACCGTGACCGCTGTAACCCTGCATGTAATAGATGTTGGGGCCGATGCGGCCAAACTGCGGCAGGCGAGACAGGGTCAGCAGGAAGTTGCCGGTCCAGGTGTACTCCACCTTGACGCCTGCCAGCTGCGGGAAGGTCTTGAGCATTTTGGGGATGATCAGCCGTTCGATATCCGCCGGATCCCGCGCGCCATACACAACGCCACCGCCGTAGAGCAGACGGTGATCGCCGGAGGTGCGGTAGTAGTCGAGCAGGTAGTTGCAATCTTCCAGGCAGTAATTTTGCGGCAAGAGGGAGCGGGCGCGCTCCTCCCCCAGCACCTCGGTGGCGATCACCTGGGTACCGCAGGGCATGCTCTTGCCAGCGAGCTCGGGCACCAGGTTGCCGAGATAGGCGTTGCCAGCCACCACCACGAAGCGCGCCTTCACCGCCCCCTTGGCGGTCTTCACCAGTGCTGGTTGGCCCGGGGTGATGCTGGTGACGGCAGATTGCTCAAAAATCCGCCCCCCCTGCATGCGGATGGCTTCGGCCTCCCCCAGCGCCAGGTTGAGGGGGTGGATATGGCCGCCACTCTTGTCGAGCAGGCCGCCGACGTAGCGATCACTCGCTACCACCTCGCGGATCCCGTCCCCGTCGAGCAACTCCAGCTTGTCGTTGCCCCACTTCTGCCAGCGGGCCTGCTGGGCCTTGAGCTCATGGAGCTGGCGCTCCGTCTCGGCGGCAAAGACACCCCCCTCCTGCAGGTCGCACTGGATGTTGTAGCGTTTGATCCGCTCGCGGATGATCTGCCCCCCTTCAAACAACATGGAGCCGAGCAGCCTTGCCTGATCCGGCGGGCAGTTCGCTTCTATGGTGTCGATGTCGCGGCTGTAGGAGTTGACGATCTGGCCGCCGTTGCGACCGCTGGCACCAAAGCCTACCCGGGCCGCCTCCAGCACCACCACCGAATAGCCCTTTTCCACCAGATGCAGCGCACTGGAAAGGCCGGTGTAACCTGCCCCTATGATGCAGACATCGCACTCAAGCTGCTCGGTCAATGTCGGATAGGGTGCGTGATGATTGGCACTGGCTGCGTAGTAACTGTTTACATGCTCGGTCATGATCCCTGTTTCCTTACCGGTTCTTTTCCCAAACGAGACATAGCCTCGACACTAGAAGTTGGCCGGGGTATGGGCGCTGACGATGCGACAAGTCTGCCCCGACGGATTGCTGAAACTGTGGGGCTCGCCTGTGTCGATCACATAGCTGTCCCCGGCACTGAGTGGATAGGTCTGCCCGGCCACAGTCAGGATCACAGACCCTTCCAGCACGGTACCGACCTCCTCCCCCAGATGTTTGACCTGACCGCCAGTGTCGGTGCCGGGGGCATAAGTCTCCAGCATGAAGCCAAGCTGGCGACGATTATTGCCGTTGTGCACCAGCTTCATGGAAACCCCCTGACTGCCCAGCTCGATCAGCTGCTCGGCCTTGATCACCACGCTTGGCGCACGCCCCTCCTCCTCGGCAAAGAAACGCGACAGCGGCAACTCATAGACGTTAAGCAGCTTCTGCAAGGAGGCCACCGACGGGCTCACCTTGTCCTGCTCTATCATGCAGATGGCGCCGTGGGTCAGCCCGCTCAGCTCGGCGACCCGTCGCTGGGAGAGCCCGAGACGGCGGCGTGTGGCGGCGAGGCGCTCCCCCATACTCTTGTCCGTAAACGGGTTAGCCGTCATGGTCTGCCGCTTTGCCTCTGCTTGTGGTTGCTGCATCGCCCACCTCCTTGTGTGCCTGCCGGCTTGCGTATTTATCTGCTTGTGTGCCTGTCGAGTGTGCTTGCGGATCGGTTCGAGGGCGCAACCGGTTAAAATAGCGAGTCACATTGCCGGACCTGTTCGTTATCCTGCACGGCACGTGCCGTTCATTATTTTGCACACCCAATCCCACAAAAACCGGTAAAATCGCCCTAACAGCTCCATTTCTAGCATGCAGCGCCCCGTTTACTCAAATATATTTAACACTTGAAAAACATTTAAGCTCAATTTATGGTCTTCCTGTGCTTATTATTCTATACGGTGGCAGCACAGGATCCCTTGGCCACCCTGACCCACAATCGAGGCTTCCTTCTATGTCAGCATCACAACCCGCTCTCTCCTTGATCAAGTCCCTTGCCTATATAGATGGTCGCTGGTGCGAGGCGCATAGCGGACGCCACTTCGAGGTACTCAATCCGGCCAATGGCCAGATCATCACCCAGGTACCCGACATGGACGAGGTGGACACCCGCTGCGCCATCGAGGCCGCCAGTGCGGCGCAAGCGCCCTGGGCCGCCCTCACGGCCAAGGAGCGCAGCAACAAACTCTACGCCTGGTTTGAACTCATCATGGCCAATCAGGACGAGCTGGCTCGCATCATGACCTGCGAGCAGGGCAAGCCGCTGGCCGAGGCCAAGGGGGAAGTGGCCTACGGCGCCAGCTTCATCCAGTGGTTCGCAGAAGAGGGCAAGCGCGCCTATGGCCGCACCATTCCGGGTTTTTCCAGCGACAGGCGTCTGGCCACCATCAAGCAGCCGGTGGGGGTGGTCGCCGCCATCACGCCATGGAACTTCCCCATCGCCATGATCACCCGCAAGGCGGGCCCGGCACTGGCAGCCGGTTGCACCATCGTCATCAAACCTGCCGCCGAGACGCCGCTGTGCGCACTGGCGCTGGCTGCGCTGGCGGAAGCGGCCGGCATTCCGGCTGGCGTTATCAATATCGTTACTACCCATCACTCGTCAGCGGTGGGCAACGAGCTGTGCAACAACAAGGCTGTGCGCAAGCTCTCCTTCACCGGCTCGACCCGCATCGGCAAGCTGCTGATGCGCCAGTGCGCCGACACCATGAAGAAGCTGTCGCTGGAGCTGGGTGGCAACGCCCCCTTCATCGTGTTTGACGATGCCGATCTCGACGCCGCCATCGCCGGGGCGCTCGCCTCCAAGTACCGCAATGCGGGCCAGACTTGCGTCTGCGCCAACCGTATCCTGGTGCAGGCCGGTGTCTACGATGCCTTCGCCGAGAGGCTGACTGCCGCCGTGCAGGGCTTCAAGGTGGGGGATGGCATGAGCGAGGGCACCCAGATAGGCCCGCTGATCAACGCCGCCGCGGCCAGCAAGGTGGCCGAGCTGGTCAAGCAGGCCGAAGCCGCCGGCGCCAAGGTGCTGGTGGGCGGCGAGCCGCATCCCGCCGGCCCGCTGTTCTACCAGCCCACCATTTTGGGCAATGTCGATAAAACCAACCCCATTTTGCAGGAGGAGATCTTCGGCCCGGTCGCTCCGCTGGTACGTTTTGACACCGAAGCCGAGGCCATCGCCATCGCCAACGACACCCCCTACGGGCTGGCCGCCTACTTCTATGGCCGGGATATCGCCAGGGTGTGGCGGGTGGCCGAACAGCTCGAATACGGCATGGTGGGCATCAACGAGGGGATCATCTCCACCGAGCTGGCCCCCTTTGGCGGCATCAAGGAGTCGGGTCTGGGCCGCGAAGGGGCGGCCGAGGGGCTGGAAGAGTATCTGGAAACCAAATATCTCTGTTTTGGGGGCATTCGCTAGGAGCAGATTTATACCAGACCCCGGCTTCTCCCTTCTCAAGAAGGCGGAGCAAACTGCCCCACCCGGCAGGGAAGGAGATGCAACATCAACCGCCTTCCCTGTCAGAGGGAAGGTTGGGATGGGGTCCGGCTATCAAGCTGCAGCGTGCCTTTGCAGGCATACCGTCATGAAAAGGACCAAGTGAGCGCTCCCGGTTGGGAGGCTCGCCACATTGAGACAGGGGCCAAGGCCTCTCAGGGAGGAAAGATGAGTCATTCAGATAGCCATGCAGACAACAACCAGGCCTGGCAGGCCCGCCGTGAAGCGGCCGTGGTCAACGGCGTCGGCACCCTGCTGCCGGTGTTTATCGACAAGGCTCTCAACGCCGAGCTATGGGACGTGGAGGGCAATCGCTACATCGACTTTGCCTCCGGCATCGCCGTGCTCAACACGGGCCACAACCACCCCAAAGTGGTGGCGGCAGTGCGTGAACAGCTCGAAAAATTCAGCCACACCTGCTTTCAGGTCACCCCCTACCCCGGCTATATCGAGCTTGCCGAGAAGCTCAACGCACTGGTGCCCGGCCCTACGCCAAAGCGCACCCTGTTTCTCTCCACCGGCGCCGAGGCGGTGGAGAACGCCATCAAGATAGCCCGCGCCCACACGGGCCGCAGCGGCACCATCGCCTTCAAGGGGGGCTTCCACGGTCGCACCATGATGGGGATGGCGCTCACCGGCAAGGTCTTGCCCTACAAAACGGGTTTCGGCCCCTTCCCGGGAGAGGTCTATCACCTGCCCTTCCCGAGCGATTACCTGGGGGTGAGCGAGGCCGATGCCCTGGCCGCGCTGGATCTCTGCTTCAGCTCGGATATCGAACCGGCCCGGGTGGCAGCCATCATTCTTGAACCCGTGCAGGGTGAAGGGGGTTTCTACCCCGCCTCTCCCAGCTTTATGCAGAGCCTGCGCAAGCTGTGCGATCAGCACGGCATAGTGCTCATCTGTGACGAGATCCAGAGCGGTTTCTGTCGCACCGGCAAAACCTTTGCCACTGAATACAGCGGCATAGAACCAGACATCATGACCCTGGCCAAGAGTCTGGCCGGTGGCTTCCCTCTCTCGGCCGTGGTGGGCAAGGTGGCCATCATGAACGCTGCCAAGCCGGGCGGTCTGGGGGGCACTTATGCCGGTTCCCCCATCGCCTGCGCCGCCGCCCTGGCGGTACTGGAGGTGATCGAAGAGGAGCAACTCAACCAGAAAGCCCTGGCTCAAGGGGAGCAGATCAAGGCTCGCCTGCATCAGTTGGCCGAGGGTTTTGACTGCATCGGCGACATTCGCGGCCCGGGCGCCATGGTGGCCATGGAACTGGTCAAGGGCCGGGATGCTAGCCAGCCTGACCCGGACCTCACCAAACGGCTGGTGGCCGAGGCCGGCAAACGTGGGCTTGTGCTGCTCTCCTGCGGCGTGCGGGCCAACGTCATCCGCTTCCTGGCGCCCCTTACCGCCACTCCGGCCTTGATCGAGGAAGGGCTGGCTCTGCTGGAACAGGCGCTCACCGCCGCCAGTCAGGGCTAGATCCACCCGGTTTCATCGGTCATGGCGAAAAATACCGTGAGATAACCGCAGGCCGCCCATCGCGGACGGCCTGCTCATACGGTATCATCCCCGCCCCAAAAAATGATGACAGGCGCGCTGGGCTCCCTCCAGGGCCAGCCACACTGTCACGCGTCCTTCGCCTGCCTGCGGCGCGGGACATACGCCCCAAATTCGAGGAGAGAGGCCAATGGCTCAACGCCCGGCTCGATTGAAGCAAACCCTGACCCTGTGGCAAGTGGTGGTGATGGGATTGGCCTATATGACCCCCATGGTGGTGTTCGATACCTTTGGCATCGTCACCGACATCACTCAGGGCCATGTGACTACCGCCTACCTGCTGGCCCTGGTGGGCGTGTTGTTCACCGCCACCAGCTATAGCCAGATGGTGCGCCACTATCCAGTTGCCGGCTCCGCCTATACCTATGCCCAGAAGGAGTTCTCCCCCGTGGTGGGCTTCATGGTGGGCTGGTCATCCCTGCTCGACTACATGTTCCTGCCGATGATCAACATGCTGCTGGCCAAGATCTACCTGACAGCCCTGTTTCCCGGCATCGAACCCTGGATCTTCATCTGCGCCATGACGGCGCTGATGACCCTCATCAACCTGCGCGGCATCGATCTGGTGGCCAACCTCAACGGCGTTATCATCTTGATCCAGATCGCCATCATGGTGGTGTTTCTGGCCCTGATCGGATACGGCATCGCCCAGGGTGAAGGGGTCGGCACCGTCAGCCTGCAGCCCATCTACAGCACCAACACAGAGGTGTTGCCACTGCTGACCGGCGCCACCATCCTCTGTTTCTCTTTTCTGGGATTCGACAGCCTGAGCGCCCTCAGTGAAGAGACCCCCAACGCCGGCAAGGTGATCCCGAAAGCCATCTTCCTGACGGCCTTGCTGGGGGGCCTCATCTTCGTGGTGGTGGCCTATGCCCTGCAGCTCTACTTCCCGGATGCCTCCCGCTTCAAGGAGCCGGATGCCGTGCTGCCCGAGATTGCCCTCTATGTGGGCGGCAAGCTGTTCCAGAGCGTGGTGCTGGTCTGTGCCTGCGTGGCCGTGCTGGCGTCGGGACTCTCCTCCCACGCCGGTGTCTCCCGCATCCTCTACGTGATGGGGCGGGACAAGGTGCTGCCCCAGCGCACCTTCGGCTATATCCACCCCAAGTGGCAGACCCCGGTGTTCAACATCCTGCTGGTGGGCATACTGGCGCTGTCGGCCATCAGCTTCGATCTGGAAATCGCCCTGGCCCTGATCAACTTTGGTGCCCTGGTGGCCTTTACCGTGGTCAATCTGTCGGTGATCGCCTGCTATTACGTGCGTCAGGGGCGCAACAAAACCCTTAAGGATCACCTGCAATATCTGGTGCTGCCCCTGTGCGGGGCGGGGACTGTCGCGATTCTCTGGCTCAATCTCGAACTAACCTCTCTTATCCTCGGCATTATCTGGGCTGCCATAGGGGGAATTTATCTGTTTTTGCGTACCACCTTCTGGCGCGTATCCTTGCCGACCTATTGAGCCGCAAGCCTTGCCAACACTGGGCTGGCGCCGATCTCCCCCGAACGGGTGACGGCGCCATTCATTGATATAAAACAGGTCATTGATAATTCTCTTGCCCGGAATGCCTTTAGTGGCTTGTCTTCCCCCCCCATCTGGGGCAAAATCCCGCCGCTTTCATAACCGATGTGATCCCACATCGGTTATTTTTCATTTTGAAAAATTTTATTACCACTCGAGGCCGGACAACTTCCGGAAATGATATCAAGGTTCAGATGAACCTAATGCCGCAATGAGGAAAAACATGGGGCTCTTGTTTGCTTTGTCTCCGGTCGCCACCGGAACCTGCTTTGGTCGCCGCGCGACCAACGTCTGTGGTTTGCATACCGATGTTGTGAGTACGCGAGAACCCGGTCCCATGGCCTCAAGCCATTCCACTTCCTGCCGCCCGTGCAAGGAGGAAGCCTGAATGAGCCAGCAACCCGTTCGTCTGAAAAAAACCCTCAGCATGTGGCAGGTGGTGGTGATGGGCCTCGCCTATCTGACCCCCATGGCCGTGTTCGATACCTTCGCCATCGTCGGTGACATCACCGAGGGTCGGGTCGCCACCGCCTATCTGCTGGCACTGGGCGGCATACTGCTGACCGCGTTCAGCTACGGCCATCTGGTGCGCAAGTTCCCCTCTGCGGGCTCTGCCTATACCTATGCCCAGAAGGTGTTCAACCCCTACATCGGTTTCATGGTGGGCTGGTCCTCCCTGCTCGACTACATGTTCATGCCGATGATCAACATCCTCTTGGCCAAGATCTACCTGACCGCCATGTTCCCGGGTGTCGATCCCTGGGTCTTCATCTTCGGTCTGGTGACAGTGATGACCTTCCTCAACCTGCGCGGCATCAACCTGGTGGCCAACTTCAATGGCCTGATAGTGGTGATCCAGCTGGCCATCATCACCCTCTTCATCGGTCTGATGGGCTGGGGCATCTACCAGGGTGAGGGCGCAGCGACCCTGATGAGCAGCCGGCCGTTCCACTTCGAATCCGCCAGCGTGGTGCCGCTCTTTACCGGTGCGACCATCCTCTGCTTCTCCTTCCTCGGCTTCGACGGCCTGAGTTCGCTGTCGGAAGAGACCCCGAACGCCGGCAAGGTGATACCGCGCGCCATAGTGCTGACAGCGCTCATCGGCGGCGTCATCTTCGTGGTGGTCTCCTACTGCCTGCAGCTCTACTTCCCGGATCTGGCCCGCTTCAAGGAGCCCGATGCCGTGCTGCCCGAGATTGCCCTCTACGTCGGCGGCGCCTTCTTCCAGAGCGTGGTGCTGGTGTGCACCACAGTGGCGGTACTGGCCTCCGGCATGGCGGCGCACGCAGGCGTGTCCCGCATCCTCTACGTCATGGGGCGCGATCGCATGATCCCGGAGCGGGTATTTGGTTACATCCATCCGAAATACCGGACGCCGGCCATCAACGTGCTGATGGTGGGCTGTCTCGCTCTCTCCGCCGTGTCGTTTGATCTCGACACAGCGCTGGCGCTGGTGAACTTCGGTGCCCTGGTGGCCTTCACCTTCGTCAACCTGTCGGTCATAGGCCAGTTCTGGGTACGCGAGAAGCGCAACAAGAGCATCAAGGATCACCTGCTCTACCTGCTGCTGCCGCTGCTCGGCGCCGCCACTATCGGTGCGCTCTGGATCAACCTGGAGCAGAGCTCCCTGGAGCTGGGCCTGATCTGGGCGGGTCTCGGTGTCACCTATCTGTTCCTGCGTCTGGCGGTGTTCCGCATTCCCTTCCGTCAGTACGAAGAGACTGCCGACTCCCAATAAGGGATCGCGCCACACAGCAAAAAGCAGAAGGGGAGCCATGGCTCCCCTTCTTGCTATCCTGCCCTCTGCGCAGCCTTGTCATCAAACCATCATAAAAGTGTCACTTTGTAATATTTCTGTCATAGAGCCTTGATTAAATGCGCAGGTCTACTTCAACCCCGAACGGTATCACCGTCCTCAAGAGGCTACATGCAACAGACGCAATCCTTGCCACAACAGCGAGCATCCCACTTCAGATCGCTGTTCAACTGGGTCACGGTTATCGCACTGGTCTACATCATTCTGGTTGCCGTTGGCGCCGTTTCCCACGGCTTCAAGGGCTTCTCCGGCGGCGCAGAGGGCGCAGCCCAGATCTTCGCCTTCGCAAACAATCCCTTTGTCGCCTTGCTGCTCGGCATACTGGCGACGGCTCTGGTGCAATCCTCCAGCACTGTCACCTCGGTGATCGTCGGTCTGGTGGCGGGCGGCCTGCCCATCGGCATGGCCATCCCCATGATAATGGGAGCCAACCTCGGCACCACCATCACCAACACCATAGTCTCATTGGGTCATATCAGGGACAGGGCCGAGTTTCGCCGCGCCTTTGCCGCTGCGACCGTGCACGACTTCTTCAACCTGCTGGCTGTGTTTATCTTCCTGCCGCTTGAGCTGATGTTCGGTCTGCTGCAAAAGAGCGCCGAGTGGCTGGCTACGCTGCTGGTGGGCTCCGCCGACTTGTCGATGAAAGGGGTGGACTTTATGAAACCCCTCACTGCCCCTGCACTCAACCTTATCGACAGCGCGGTCGCCTTCTTGCCGGGCAAGGGTGCCGCCATTGCCACCATCGTCATCGGCATACTGCTGATCCTCGCCTGCGTTACCTATCTGGGCAAGGTACTGCAACAGGTCTTGGTAGGTCGCGCCAAGGAGCTGCTGCACAAGGCACTGGGTCGTGGCCCGCTGACCGGTATCGCCTCCGGTACCCTGGTCACCGTCATGGTGCAGTCCTCCTCCACCACCACCAGCCTGATGATACCCCTGGCTGGCAGCGGCCTGTTCACCACCCGCCAGCTCTACCCCTTCACCCTGGGGGCAAATATCGGCACCACCATCACGGCCCTGCTGGCGGCCACCGCCATCAGCGGTGCCGGTGCCAAGCTGGCGCTGACCATAGCCCTGGTGCATGTGCTGTTCAACCTGTTTGCCGTTGTGCTCATCTATGGCGTGCCCTTCCTGCGGGAATTGCCCATCAAGGCCGCCGAGGGGCTGGCCCGGGTCGGTAGCGAAAACAAGCTGCTGGCACTGGGTTATGTGGCCGGGCTCTTCTTCGCCCTGCCCGCCCTCATGATGGTGGCGGCTAAGTAATCCGCCCTAATGAGGCGAGGGGGCTGGATCCTGGCCCCCTCGTCGTCTGTCTGCCCCATCACATCCTCCTGCGTCCCGGCTCGCCCTCCCTCCCCGACTGGGATAAGATGCCGCCTTCATTGCCTTTAAGGAAAAACTGATGAAATTCATTTTGATCGCGCTGCTGATTGCCGGTGTCGCCTACTACTTCTACTCCAGCAGCAACAACAAAAAACAAGCGGTGGAAAATGTGCGCAAGGGCGCCGAGTTCCTCGCCGGCAACAAAGACAAACCTCTGGTGACCACCACGGCCTCCGGTCTGCAATACGAGGTACTAACCCCGGGCACTGGCACGGTTCACCCCACCGCCACCAGCAAAGTGAAGGTGCACTACGAGGGCAAGCTGCTGGACGGCACCGTCTTCGACAGCTCGGTCGCCCGCGGCGAGCCCATCGAATTTGGCCTCAATCAGGTGATTGCTGGCTGGACCGAAGGGGTACAGCTGATGGTGGAAGGTGAGAAGACCCGCTTCTACATCCCCGCCAATCTGGCTTATGGCGACCGTGCCGCTGGCAAAATACCGCCGGGATCCGTGCTGATCTTTGACGTTGAGCTTCTGGGTATTCAATAAGCAGGCTTATAGCAATCGCGCCGCTGGCAAGATCCCACTGAGCGCCCGTGCTGATCTTCAACGTTGAGCTGCTGGGTATCCAATAAGCAGGCTTATGCCAATCGCACCGCTGGCAAGATCCCACTGAGCGCCCGTGCTGATCTTTGACGTTGAGCTGCTGGGTATTCAATAAGCAGGCCTATGCCAATCGCGCCGCTGGCAAGATACCACTGAGCGCCCGTGCTGATCTTTGACGTTGAGCTGCTGGACATCCAGTAAGTCCGTCCCTCGACAGCTTCCTATGCCAAGGCCAGCGCACTGCGCTGGCCTTGTTGTTTCTGCTTGTCTGCGGCCCAGCCCTGTCACACCAATCACAGTTACTATCAACCAATGGTGAACAGTGCTTATACATATCGCTGGATTGTTAACCTTACTTCCTGGGCTGATAATGACCCCATCGTCAGTGGCCCGACGCCCTGACCCCGGTTTCGGGTACGCAATGCGTACCGACACAGCTTATATGGAGTCTTGTCATGTCTATCGCCCCCGTCTGGTTTATCTCTCACGGCGCTCCGGATCTGGTTCTGCGCGACCAGCCGGCCACCCACTTCCTGAAAACATTGCGCCTTGGCGATATCAAGGGACTGGTGGTGATCTCGGCACACTGGTTCAGCCGCACCGACCTGCAGATCAACGTCGAGCCCAATCCGGCGCTCATGTATGACTTCTACGGTTTTCCGGAGCCGCTCTACCATATTCGCTGGCCGGCAACGAGTCCGCTGTGGTTGCAAGAGGCGGTGGGCGATCAGCTGATGCTGGCGGGCTTGCCGGCTACACAGGTGCGCCGCGAGCTGGATCACGGCGTCTGGTCGCCGCTCTCCCTGATGGATCCGGCAAGCGAGATCCCCCTGGTGCAGATCTCCATCCCGGCCAGTTTCAGCCCGGCCCAGCTCTGGCAACTGGGGGAAGCGCTGCAAAGCCTGCGCGAACAGGGGATAGGCATACTGGCCTCCGGCGCCATTACCCACAACCTGCGGGCCCTCGGGCCGGACAACTCACCGGTGCCGGGCTGGGCCAGCGATTTTGTGAACTGGCTGGAGCAGACCATGAGCGAGGGTGACAGGCCCGCGCTGGAAGAGTACAGAACGCGCGCCCCGGGAGCTGTGGAAGCACACCCCCATGACGATCACCTGCGCCCGCTGTTTGTGGCCCTGGGGGCCGCCGGCCAGGACAAGCCCCACAAGCTGCACGACAGCTGGGATGGCGGCAGCCTCTATATGGGCTCTTACCGGTTTGCATGACCGGATGCAGGCCGCTTCTCAGCAACCTCTGCTCTGAGCGGAAGGTGGCGATTGGTATTAAGCTATGTTGAAACCCATTTGATACCATCTTCTAACCAGACACGGGCACCACTCTCCGCGCCCTTGTCTCTAAATGCTGGATATTAAGTTTTACTTCCAATGAGTTAACGTTACTCTGGCTGACAAGGCCGAGCGCACATGTCTGGTGCGTTCCAGTGAAGCAGGGAGGCTTCCACGTGAGCAATCACCACCCCTTTTTTATCTTGAACAGGAGTGCGATCCTGATCTTATGCCTCGGCCTTCTGCTCTCCCTGCTTGGCGCAATTCTCCTCCAATACAACAATGACAAGCAGGCTCAGGTGGCCATCGCCGCCACCACGGAAGACATCGCTGACACCATAAAGACCCGGATAGAGCTTTATCAATATGGGCTGAGGGGGGTACGTGGTGCGATTTTAACCGCTGGCGAACATGACTTCAGTCATCAGGACTTCGTTCGCTATAGCCTGACCCGAGACGTGGACAAAGAATTTCCCGGCGCTCGCGGCTTCGGGTTTATCAGACGGGTCAGCAATGCCGACCTCGATAACTTCATCAACTACGTCCAGAAGGATGGGCGGCCAGGTTTCACCATTCAACAGCTGTCGGCCTATCACGGTGAGCATTTCATCATCCAATACATAGAGCCGGAATCCCGTAATCAGGCGGCAATCGGACTGGACATTGCCTCCGAAACGTCACGTCGCGAGGCCGCACTCTCTGCCATTCGCAGTGGTGAAGTCAGACTGACCGCCCCTATTACCTTGATTCAAGCCACGGGCAAGCCATTGCAGTCCTTTCTGATCATGATGCCTATCTATCGCACCGTGACCACACCCGCCACCAGCAATGAGCGGGAAAAAGCAGGGTTTGGCTGGAGTTACGCCCCTCTACTGACAGAGGAGGTGCTAGGCGCCTTGCATCTGGAAAGCGACACCTTTCACATCAGCCTCAGTGATATCACTGCAACGCAACAGGCAAAGCCCTTCTACACCAGCGCCCTCACCCAAGAATCAAACAATCCTCATCATATCGTCATGACACACACCACCGAGCGGAACATTTATGGCCGCCTCTGGCTGATTTCCCTCAATGCTCACCCCCTCTATCTGACCCGACTCCAGCAGACCTCACCGTTAATCATATTGTTCACCGGCGGCATCATCACCCTGCTGACCATGCTGGTCTTCCGCATGCGGGCTATTGGTCAGCAACAGCGCCTCAGGGTCATTGAAAACCAGGCCAAGTTGGCAGCCATTGTTGCCAGCGCCAGCGATGGCATCATCGCCAAGACACTGAATGGCATCCTCGTGAGCTGGAACAAGGGGGCAGAAGATCTGTTTGGTTACTCGGCCGAGGAGGCCCTAGAGCACAGCAGTACTGAACTGTTCGGTACCAGTGATGATGACGCCAACGAGAAAGTCCTTCTGGCAAGCATTAGGCAGGGGCAAAAGATCCCCAGCTTCCACACCCGCCGTCAGCACAAAGACGGACACATGCTGGATCTGTCCATCTCCATCTCCCCCATTTATGACAACCGGGGCAAGATAGTCGGTATCTCAGAAACCATCAGGGACATCACGGCGCAGAAGAAGGCAGAGGAGCAAATACTGGTGCTCAATGCCAATCTGGAGAATCAGGTCGCGGAGCGTACGGCTGAACTGAGCAAGATCAATGTGTTATTGAGCAATGTGCTGCGTTCAGCCTCTGCCATCTCCATCATAGCGACCGACCTTGAGGGCACCATCACACTATTCAATGAAGGGGCAGAAAGACTCCTTGGCTACCGTGCCGACGAGGTCGTCGGTACGCAGACACCGGGCATTTTTCACGTTCGTGATGAGGTGATGGCACGCGGTACCGAACTGAGCAGTGAGTATGGCCAGCAAATCGGCGGCTTCCAAGTGTTCATCTATAAACCTGAGCGGGATGGGGCCGAGAGCCGGGAGTGGACCTATGTGCGCAAGAATGGCACACGTTTCCCCGTAACCCTGGTGATCACGGCCATCCGCGATGCACAGGGCGAAAGCCGTGGCTATCTGGGCATAGGGCTGGATATAACCCAGAGCAAGGCAGCCGAGAAAAAGCTGGCAGAGAGCCTTGAAATCACGAGAGCCATCCTGGATACGGCGGTCAACCCCATCATGACCATAGATCAAGAGGGCATCATTCAGTCCCTCAACCCAGCCGGACAGAGCACCTTCGGCTATCAGTCACAAGAAGCCCAGGGCAAGCGGATTGAAGACTTGTTGAAAGCAACGGATAACGCCGAGACAGATGTCCCATTTTTTCATTCATTCACTCAGATCAATCTGGCCAGCATCATGAGCAAGGAGTTTATTGGTCTGCGGCATAATGGTTCCGAGTTCCCCCTGCAAATGTCAATTGGGATGATGCAAGCCGCGGGTTCCACCATGTTCGTCTGCATCATCACCGACATGACCCAGCAGTTGGCACAACGCAAGGAGATCCTGTCGACCCGTGATCAGTTGCAAATGGCTGCAGAGGTGGCCGAACTGGGGATCTGGTCCTGGGATCTTGAGACCAACGCCCTGATCTGGAGCGACCGCATGTTCGAGATCTATGACCTGCCGTTGGCACTCAGAAATGAGGGGCTCGATTATCAGCACTGGGCGAGCCGGGTACATCCGGACGATGTGGCGGCCACTACCGACAGCCTGCAACGGGCCGTGGCCGGGACCGGGGTTTATGACCCCGTGTTCAGGGTAACATTATCCAGTGGTGAACAGCGTGTGATACAAGCTGGCGCAAAGGTGGAGAGAGACAGCACGGGCAAGGCCCTTCGCGTCATAGGTTTCAACCGAGATATTACGGCCCAGACCGAGCTGGAGTCACGCCTGCTCTATGCCAAGGAGCAGGCCGATGCGGCCAGTCAGACCAAGTCTTCTTTCCTCGCCAACATGAGTCATGAGATACGCACTCCGCTCAATGCCGTGCTGGGTATGTTGCAACTGATCCAATACACAGACCTGACCTCTCGCCAACTTGATTATGTGGTCAAGGCACACTCGGCAGCCAAATCCCTGCTGGGCCTACTTAACGACATTCTCGACTACTCGAAGATCGAGGCCAGCAAGTTGCAGCTCGATTTGCATGCCTTTGACATCGAAAGCCTGATGCGTGATCTGGCCATAGTGTTGGATGGCAACCAAAGTCAGAAGCAGATCGACGTCATGTTTGATATCGACCCCCGCCTGCCCAACCACCTCATTGGTGACAGCATGCGGTTGCAACAGGTCCTGACCAACCTGGCGGGCAATGCCCTCAAGTTCACCCTCAAGGGGCATGTGATCATCAAAGTAGCGCTGCTGGCCCATCATGAGCAGACTGTGACCCTGCGCATGGCAGTGACCGACAGTGGCATCGGGATCAGCCCCCACCAGCTGGAGCGCATCTTTGAAAGCTTCACCCAGGCCGAGACCTCTACCAGCCGCCGTTTTGGCGGATCCGGACTGGGGCTGGTTATCTGCAAGCGCCTCATCACACTGATGGGGGGGGAGCTGCGGGTCGAAAGCGAGCCGGGGCGTGGCAGTCACTTCTGGTTTGACATCACACTGGCACAGGCCGAATCCCAGTCAATCAAAGAGGCCTGCCACGGTCTGGACCCCTCGTTGAAGATCCTGGTTGCCGATGACAGTGAGATGGCAACAGAGCTGCTGCAACGCACTCTGTCGTTATTGGGGTGGCAGGCAGAGTGTGTTCACTCCGGTGAAGATGCGATACGGCGGGTCAGCGAGGCTCACGATCAGGGACATCCCTTTGACATTGTCCTGATGGATTGGCGCATGCCGGACATGGATGGACTGAGCGCCGCCGCACGGATCCAACAGCAGGCAGCGTTACCTCCTGCGCCCAAGATCATCATGATCACCGCCTATGGCCACGAGATACTTACCGAGTCTCACCAGTCAAGTGTTACCCCCTTCACCAGCCTGCTGACCAAACCGGTGACGCCAAAACAGCTGGCAGACACCATTTATCAGGCGATCCATGGGCGCGACACCACCCCAAGCGGGCCAATGCAGCATACCCGGCGGCTGAGCGGCCTTCACTTGCTGGTGGTGGAAGACAATATTCTCAATCGCCAGGTTGCCTTCGAGCTGCTTGGCTGCGAGGGTGCCCGGGTACAACTTGCCGAGTGCGGGCGGGATGGCGTGACCATGGTATTGCAGCAAAACCCTGCTTTTGACGCCGTGCTGATCGATATGCAAATGCCGGATATCGACGGACTGGAAGCGACACGTCAGATCCGTGCCCATCCACAGTTTGCCAATCTGCCCATCATCGCCATGACCGCCAATGTATCGGAAACGGATCGCCAACTCTGCCTGGCCGCCGGCATGAATGAACACGTGGGTAAACCCATCGCCCTGGAACCGCTGGTCTCGACCTTGCTGGTACAAACCGGCAGGGTAGCGACCGCCACACAGTCCCCGACCTTGGTAGAAACACCCGATACGGGTGAGGCCCTGTTAGAGGCCGAGTCCATCATACGCCAGCGCTTCGATGACGATATCGAACTGCTGCACCGGATCCTGAGCCTGTTCGGTCCGGACCTGGCGGAACAGCTGGTCGCCTTGAACCAGGCCATTACGACCGGACAAGTCAAAGAGGTTTGCGCCACCCTGCATGCCATCAAGGGCAGTGCCAGTACCATGGGGGCCAGCAGACTGGCTGCCCAGGCCAGAGAACGGGAGCAAACCCTGCTGCACGCAGACGAGCAGCAGGCCAGGCAAATCTTGAACGACGAAAGCTGGTTCATTCAGTTGCAAGAGACCGCCTGGCTCAGCACTGAACGGCTGAACCGGACCTTCACCTCCCCGCTGCTGCGCCCCCTCCAGACACAGGCTGATGCCCTGCCACTCGCCGAGTGGCAGGCAGCCATGCAGGAGATCATGAGCTTGCTGGAGAGTGGCAATCTGGAGGCTGTCGAGTTGGCTGACGCGCTCGGGCGCAAGACGCCACCGCATCTGGGCACCACATTCAGTCAATTCGCCACCCTGATCGACAATCTGGACTTCACCGCTGCCCTCACCCTAGGGCACACACTGTTGAATCTTCAGCCACGGAGCCCGCACTGATGCCCTGGAACTTGCCCATCACCCGCCGCCCCAAGTTGCTGATTGTTGATGATCAGGCGATCAACATACGGTTACTGCACCAACTCTTTCGCGAGGAGTGCGACGTCTTCATGGCAACCAGCGGGGAACAGGCCATCGCACTTTGTCACAACCTGATGCCAGACCTCATACTGCTGGATGTCATCATGGCAGGTCTGAGCGGTCACGAAGTCTGCCTCCGACTCAAGGAGGATCCCGATACCCAGAGCATTCCCATTATTTTCATCACGGCCCAGCAGGAAGAGACCGATGAGGAGTATGGTCTGGCACTCGGTGCAGTTGATTTCATCAGCAAGCCCATCAGCCCCAACATCGTCAGGGCCAGAGTCAAGGCCCACCTGACCCTGAAAATGCAGGGGGACTTGCTACGCAATCTCGCCATGCTGGACGGCCTCACCGGCATACCAAACCGGCGCCAGTTCGATGATGGTCTAGCCCTGCAGTGGCGCCAGGGTTGTCGTGACCGCACTCCACTCTCCCTCATCATGCTCGATGTCGATTATTTCAAACGCTACAACGACCACTATGGCCATCAGGCCGGAGATCAATGTCTGCAAGCCATCGCATCAGTACTGGCCGAACGGGTGGGCAGGCCACACGATCTGGTGGCTCGCTACGGCGGCGAGGAGTTTGCCTGCATACTGCCCAACACCCCCTTGGCCAGTGCAGTCCATATCGCCGAAAGCATGTGCGCCGCCGTGCGCGAGCTGGCCATCGAGCACCTCGCCTCGGACGTAGCCAAAGTGGTCACCATCTCCCTGGGCGTCGTCACCCGCATACCCACTCTGGCAAGTTCACCACAGCAGTTGCTTGAGGCCGCAGATCGCCAGCTCTACCAGGCCAAGGAGGCGGGACGCGCCAGAGTCGTCGTCGACAACAGCAGTGAATAGGCTTATCTCGTTGAGCAGGGGCCGGGTCTGTTTGGCAGCGCTGGAATCGGGCCTGGCTAACGTGCTGTAATAGCCACTTGTTTTCAGCAGGCGCACGCACTTCATGCAACTCAAACCCCTTCTCAAGGGCCGCTTTCAGCCCCACTGGCAGGCCAGCCACGATCTGATCAAACAGGTGGTCGAATCCTGCATCACGGAGCGGCGCCTTATTTCCGAGGGGGAGCCCTTGATGCGCCAGGGGGAGCCGTTGCGGGATCTGGTGCTGGTGCCGAGCGGCCGCATCGCCATGGGCCACACCGCCATGAACGGCCGCCGCTTTCAGCTCGGCACTTTGGAGTGCGACAACCAGCTGTTTGGCGAGATGGAGTTCTTCACCGGCTACCGCTGCCAGCTCGACATCATGGCCGAGGAGCCGCTCGAAGTAGCTCGCATCGACGGCGAACGGCTGGAGCAGGCGCTGGTCGCCCACCCCAAGGTGGCGCTCTTCTTCGCCACGGCCATTGCCATCGACTATCAGGACACTGTGGATATCTTCACCTGCCGCATGCTCTACCCCATCAGCTACAACATCGCCCTCGACCTCTATCACAGCCACTGTCATGACAATCCGGTGAGCGGTTTCAGCAAGGGATATCAGGAAGCGGAGCGTTTCGGCACCACTGACCGCGTCTACCGACGGGCGGTGAAGGAGCTGATGGACAAGGGATTGGTGGCGCGCGGCGAGCAAGGATTGCAGATCCGCGATCTGGCGGGGCTCAAGGGGTTTCTCGAACAGCCATAACCACCCAGCCCAACACAAAATAAAAAGAGGGGCGGTTTATACCGCCCCTCTTTTTATTCATTCTCCAACTCAGGCCAGACAGGGTTGAGGCCGGGCGATGCGCAGCGACGCCACCAGCATGGCAAGGATCAGGCCGTAGATCAGCGGGATGGAGTACATCACCGCCTGCAAGCCGATCACCTGCTCCAACAGGGCGCTGATAGCCGGGCTGAACATGGCCCCCGCGCTGCCGCTGATAAGGATGTAGGAGACGTTCTTGCTCGATGCCTGGCGCACAAACGACACCCCGTAGGCGATAAAGGCGTTGTAGAGCGCGGCGCAGACAAAGCCGTAACCATAGGTGAGGTAAGGCAGCTGGCTCAGGTTGTCGGTGGTAACGATCAAGGTCGTCATCCCCATCGCCAGGGTGATGATCACCAAGAGGAAGGTGCGGATCGGAATGCGGGTCACGATAGCGGTCGACACCAGGGCGCCGAGCAGGGCCGCCGTCCAGTACTGGGTGATGATGTTGCCCGCCTCCTCGAAGGGGATGCCGAACTTGTTCTTCACGAACATGGGCGCCCAGGTGAGGAAGGTGTAAAGCGCCAACATGCCGAGAAAGAGCCCCAAGCCGCCGCTGATGATGCCAAGGTTCCACTCCGAGTGCTCGTTGCCGGCGCTCTCGCCCCCCGCCTCGCAGCTGCGAAAATTGGTCAGCACAGCCACCAGCATGGTGGCCAGCGCCACCACGCCCACCGCCAGATAGCTCCAGCTCCACGCCATGGCGTGGGTCAGGGTGTAAGTGGTGATGAGCGGGAAAACCACCCCGGCCACGTTGAAGGTGGCATCCTGCACCACCAGCATGGTGCTCTGCATCCGCTCCTTCCAGACACTGACCACCAGGGTTCCCGCAATGCAGAGCCCCACCCCGCCACACAGACCAATCACCGTCATGGCCGCCATCACCACATAGAGCGAGCCGGTCAGATGGAGCGATGCCGCCGCCAGCGCTATCAGGCCGTAGCAGAGCAGCGTCATCCGCTTGAGACCCACCTTCTCGATGAGGAAGAAGGCGGCAATGGTGCCCGCCAGCGCCCCGCCGTTGAGCAGGGAGAAGATGGATGCCACCTGATTGACGTCGGCGCCGAACTTGGCGGCGATGGGTTCGATCAGCATGCCGAACTGGGTCGCAAAACCGGCCATCACGAAGTTGGCCAGGAAGCTGATGGCAGTGAGGGAGAGCTTATTGTTCATATTGGATCTCTCATAGGGGTCAGGGTGCGTGCAGGGTTGGCGGCGCAGCTGCGCTTACAGCGCTGTGTGCAGCGCCAGCTCGATCATCTGGTTGAAGGAGAGCTGCCGCTCCTCCGCGGTAGTCTCTTCACCGGTCAAGCAGTGGTCAGAGACCGTCAGGATGGCGAGCGCCTCTATCCCCTGCTGATGGGCCAGCCCGTAGAGACCGGCCACCTCCATGTCGATGCCGAGCACGCCGAACTTCTCCAGCGCAGGAATGAGGTTTTCGTCCGGATCGTAATAGAGGTCACCGGTGAAGATATTGCCCACCTTGACCGGAATGGCCTTCTCCTGCGCCTTGATAAACGCCTTGTGCAGCAGGGCAAAATCGGCCGAAGTCGCCATCTGGTAACCGGCGCTGCGCTTGGCATTGGTGGGGGAGTCGGTGCCCGCCGCCTGCGCCAGAATAACGTCACGCATCTGCACGTGACGCTGGGTCGCCCCCAGACTGCCGATACGGATGATGCGCTTGACCCCGAAGTCGTTCACCAGCTCGTGGGCGTAGAGCACCATGGAGGGGATCCCCATGCCGTGGCCCATCACAGAGATGCGCTGGCCGTTGTAGTAGCCGGTGTAGCCCAGCATGTTGCGCACATTGGTCACCTCGCGCGCATCGGTCAGAAAGGTCTCGGCGATATAGCGGGCCCGCAGCGGATCCCCCGGCATGATGACGGTCTCGGCGAAATCGCCCGGGTTGGCATTGATATGAGCGGTCATTATTGTTGTGCTCCAGTTTGACTCGTGTGGATGAGCGCATCCTAGCCCCCGCCCGGCCTCCCCTTGCAGGACAAAAGTCCTGTTGCCCCGATCGAGATCCCAGTTCCGGCAACTTGTTGTCTGCTGCGTTGCGTGCTGCATGCTTTTCGACGTGGCTTGCTACGGCTTGCCCATCACAGTCACCCGCCATTCCGCTTGGCAACCGGCATAAAAAAGCAGGAGGGCAACTGCCCTCCCGCTCGATAGCCCCTGCGACTGGCGCAACGGGTCAATGACATCGTTGGTTCTGCCGGTTGACGCTTTCACTGCGCCAACAAACGCTGGCCTAGCTCAGGTCATGCAGTGCCTTGCCAAGGGGCGGCGTGAGGCGCAGATCAGAAAAGCGCACCGCCAGCCCCTGCCGCTCTGGGGTGCAGCACATCACCCCGACAAAGCAGCGCTCGCTTGGCGGGAACGGGGCAAGGCGCAGCAGCGGCCACACCTTGCCATCGGTCGAATATTGCAAACGCAGGCAATCGGCCAGCCGGGTCAGCCGCAGCCAGAAGCGGCGCGGATTGCCGGTAAAAATACCGGTGGCCCAGTCAGAGCGCGGATTGGTCAGCACGCTGCCGATCATCGGCTGGGCATCGTTGTACTCGATCCCCGCTTTCAGCCAGTGCGCCTCGTCTTGCAGCAGCATCAGCCCCGCCTGATCGTAGAGGGTGGTGAACTCCCCCTCGACGCAGACCTGAAAGGTAAACTCACCCGCCACCTCGCAACCATAGAGATGCCCGCTGTGGCGCTCGAAGCCATACCAGGTGCTGCGCCAAAAATCGGTCTGCCGGTCTGTCACTACCTGCAAACCGTCGTCTGTCTGGTGCCACTCGGCTGGCTCATTGAGCCAGCGCCATTCCGTCCCTTCCATCATGCTGCTCTGCTCCTTTTTATCCCGCGTACTCCCGCACAAATACGGCTCACCAACGCCTTGTCCGGTAACGACAGGTCATGGCTGCGCCTCTGTGGTGCCCACAAAAGGAGTCAATAGTGTCGCTATTACCGCCCCGATACAAGGCTTGTGCGTTGCGCCATCAGTGCGCCCCAAAAAGCGCGGGGGGCCTGATGGCCCCCCGCAAACACACCGGATGAGAAAATGCCTTACTTGGTGGCGCTATCCTTCACGCATTTCTGGACAAAGCTGTTCTTGGCAGCGCCAGCCAGCTTCTTGTCAGCCGCCGCCTTCTCGCACTTGGCCGCCGGATCCATCGCCGCGCCCGTCTTCACGCACTTCTGGATAAAGCTGTTCTTGGCCGCTCCGGCCAGCTTCTTGTCGGCGGCAGCCTTCTCGCACTCGCCGGTCGCGGCGCCCGCGGCATCTTTCACACACTTGCCAACAAAGCTGGTCTTGGCGGCGCCGTTAAGCTTTTTCGCTGCGGCCTGCGCCTCGCACTGCAACTGGGCAGAGTCCTGGGCAAAGGCAGTGCTGGTCAGCAGCGCGCCGGTACAAAACAGGCTGAACAGGATGGCAATATGCTTCATATGACGTTCCTTATTGTGATGTGGTTGCAACTGCTGATTGTTGCCGCAGATCCCCCGCCTCGCCAGCTTGGGACACGGAGCACAGGGCAACCATCGCCCGCACTATAACGCCGATTGGCAGAGCGGAATTGCCCCCAGCCAGCCCTTCCTTAACGGCAAGTCCACCCCCTTTCCTCCCTGCCGCGCCTGCCAACCCCAAGAAAATCAAGGGTCATGGGAATCCAGTGCCCGCGCAGTTCGATTTGTTGAACCAGCGCAAAAAATCTGTCATTACTGACACTTACGTCACTTTTTGACTAGCACGCCGGAATCCGAGAAGTGAGCGACACCCATACGTCCCCTAAGGGTAATGAAACTGACCTAATTAATGACCTAGCATTTTAAATAAATTAAGTTAAAAAATAAAAATTCTTAAAGACTATTAAAAAATAATTCTGAGAGCTAAAACATGTATTTTTTAAGTCGTTTTCTCTCTAAAAACTTTTTAATGGATATGATTTATCAAAAGAAATCATGAATTCCATAATTTATTAAATGAATGCTATAAGTACATCAATGGTGAACATGTATGCACATTTAAAAACTTTGACATTTCAAGTACAGATATACATGTCAACCATTTTACTCTGCACCCTTAATTAATTGTGAAAAATTATGACTAACTATGCCTTATGGCATTTGCAAAATGCTGTCAGTTCAACGCGAAGATATAAAAACAATTGGTTTTTTCTTTATAAAACCACTGGCGATATAAAAACAATATGGAACATTTAGAGAAGGTTCTCGATGAGAGAAATAACTTTTTAGAAAAGATAGCAATCAATAATATTAAGGTAGAGCCCCCCCTGCTACGATGTCACAGGCATATGGGAAAATCAATATGGTAATTAAATTTATGTACAGATTAGACTTAGAAATCTAGGGCTCTATCTTTCTGAGCCAGCAATTACCTAGCTATGTCTCTCATAACACACCACTCCACCAAGAACCTACTAAAGATCGGGCAAGAAGGCGACTTTTACCTAGCGGGCCACGTGTTCAGACGTAGTAAGACCTGAACAGGCGAATATTATGGTGTCAAAAAGGTAAGAGTCTCAATTTACCTTCCCACTAAAGCAACGTAAACATGACACCGGTTTGAGGCCGGTGTCATATGACAACCAGATCTGTACAGCCAATATCAACACCAATCACAAATTGCTGATCTACTCATTCAACAACATAATGCGATTTGCCGAAAATCATCAACAGATTTTAGCTGTGTGAGGTTTGTGCCATGTATAGCACAAACGAATATTTCGAAAGTTTGTCAGAGTGATTTTTTGTTAGCAGCAATTTCTCACAACCTTGGCATATCATCGGTACATTCTCCAATATACGTATGTTTCACCGATGAATTAATATATGCTGACTGAGATCCTTGTGTTATGACCTGATTTACAGTGGCTATTACCTGTTTGGCAGACAGTTTCACATTAAATTTCATCGTGAATGATTTTCCATCATTGGTAGTACACGCCATCATCCAGTGAGCCATAGCCCCCTCACGCTCATAGTTTTCAACACTGCAATCGACGCCTCTCCCTTTTAATTTTCCCTGATCCAACGTTGCTGTCAAATATGGATCTGAAGCCAAAAACTCTTTACTAAGACATGTTGAAGCTTTAGATTCACCAATATTCTTCTTCTCTCCAGTGCTCGGGTTTTCAGCAATCATACTCATTGTGGTTTCCCACCCACCAGGAATCATGATTCCTTCGGCTAAAACAGAACTTACATTCAAACCAAATAGAATAGCCAGTGAAATTACAACTTTATTCTTCATCTTAAGCCTTATTAATCATGTGTAACTAACACTAAGTAGATGGAAGACGGCACTAATTCATTAGTCGCACCTTCCCTATCACTCCGTTAACCCCTGATAACCAAATTCAAAAAAATTTTTAGATCAATCCATTACGCGCCTACCGCCAATGCTGAATACATTGGCAAACCCCACTGACTGACAGTCTATGGTTTGCAACTTTTAATCTACACAGATCTGGCATGATACATCCGTGTTACCAAGGAGACCATCTTCAAACGGCTATCTTAGAGAATAAATCCAAGGAAAAAAGAAGGACATGTGCGTTTCTTGGGCAAGATCAATAAATGAAATGCTGCATCATCTTCATCTTCCCGCAGGAAATCTAGGACACCCACCTTTCTAAGCCAGCCACTGCTCGGCTGCCTATCTCTGCAATCATGAATACTGACCCCAAGAAAACAGTAAAAATTGGGCAATCGAGCGGTTTTTATCTGACAAACAGCTTGTGCAAACATGGCAATGCCTGACACCGGAACATATGCCAAAAACGGGGAGAAGGCAGGGTCTAACGGATTAGTACGGTGGCTGGTGACATCGTTGTTGACCACAGTGGCGGGCGAACTGCCGACAATGCGCCTTGTCTCCCACAACTCTGATCCCTTGCCGCCTAAACAGTGTCACCTGTTTCAGCCATCGGGCACCATCAAGGCCCAACCGCGCCAAGATTGGGGCCAGGTGGGCCGGAATATAACCCCCGCTTGTCGGTCCGAATTGCACGGCCGGTCCAGTCAACCAGCATCAGATAGTCAGAAAAGGCATAGGGCAGGCCGTCAGGTTCGCACTTACTGGCAAACGGCAGCAATAGTGGTGGCAAAACATCGGTGCCGGGATCTTTCTCGAGACGCTGTTTGATACTGGTGTAATCACTCTGCTCGGGCCGGTCGGCCAATCCAGCCCGTATCGGGTTGAGGTCCACATACGCCATGCAGGCCAGAAGGGCTGACTCGGTGAGCAGGGCCTGGCTTTTGAAGCGCCCTTCCCAGAAATGGCCCTTGCAGCCATCTTCCCGATTGGCCTGCCGTGCCAGGGTTTCATTGAGCAGCCGCACAAACCAGCTGATGGAATGAAGCCGCTCCCGCCATTCCTCTATCAGTTGCTGCACCACCATAAGTTCGGGCTCAATCAAGGATTCCCCTTGGTACCAGCGCCGTACCAGCAGCGGCCATTGGAACAGGGCAGCCCAGCGCTCGGCCACCTCCCGCTCGCTCCAACTGGAGGCGGTATCTTGCTCCACCTTGAGCACTAAGTGATAGTGGTTGCTCATCACCGCATAAGCACAGACGCTGATGGCGAATAGCCGCGACAGTTGACCCAACTTGTCGACTACCCACTGGCGCCTGTGCTCGTAACTCTGACCGGAATGGGCATCTTCCCCGCACAGAAAAGCCCGCCGCACACAGCGGCTGACCACATGGTAGTAAGGCGTATCCTGCAGACTGATTTGACGTGAACGGGCAATAGTCATGGCTCCTCCCCCCGACTGTGACCTCTCATCTCAAGCCAAGTACAGCAGTGCGCCGCTGTCAAAAAGGTGGGTGTCCCAATTTGAAAGTCGGTGTCCCAATTTGAAAATCGCAAAGCCCCCCCGCCTCCCGGGTAGGTTGCCTTGATGCTGCTTTATGCTTGCCATATGGAAATCACCTTACGTATGATTCCAAACGGCACCACTTTGGAGGCGTGCTGTTTTCTCGAGACCCAGGCTGCCGTTTTGCATCATCACCCACCTATTCAATAAACAGTGAGTCCTTATGAACGTTCGCTACTGCGCCCTGCTGGTGTGCTGTCTGCCGCTAGTGACCAATGCCGAAGTCACTGCTCCCTATCAACTTGAAGCAGACAAGGTAGTCTTCAAACCCTATGGCAACCTGCCAGGCAAACCCCTTGCAGATGCGTTGCCGACAGACTTTGATGTCACATATCGCAACGATGATTTCAGCATTGCCCTCTCACAAGGTCGTTATTTCTGTAACGACCAGCGATTGCCCGCAAGCTTTGATATCAACACAGCCAAGGCGCTTGGCAGCTTCCTGCTGAGCGGGCAACAGACCTATGCCTATTGCGAGCAAATCAAGGTGCCGGTCAATACAGCCGCGTTTGCATTGCTCGACCACCCTTTCGCGAGTGACGGGCGCCATGTATTTCTCGTCACCGGCGAAGTACTCGAGGGGGCAGATCCCAAACACCTGAAGACGGCCCATGGTCAGGCCGCCGATCTGCGTCACTACTACTATGTGGCCGAACAAACCAAAGTCATCCCCCACAAGGGCAAAGTCGCGCTGTACGATACCTGTCAAGGGTGGGCCAAGATCGATGACACCCTCTATTTCGAGGGGGAAACCCAACAAGAGGTGGATGCCTCCAGCTTCCACTGCCTGAACTTCTCTTCGGCCGTAACCAAAGACGGCTTCTATAGCGGCAACAAGCGGATCGCGCCCCTGCCAAAAGGGGTCGACAGCGACCTAATCAAACCGCTGCAGGAGAACTTCGTCACCGATGGCACACGCGTTTGGTATGTGAACATCAAGCCGACCGAACTGGAAGAGGTCAATCTGGCCGCAGCCAAGGTGGTATACGACCAGCTCAGCGATGGCGCGCATAACTGGGATTGCAGTGTTCACGACGATCTGGGCAACCCCAGCTGTGAAAAAACGGCCGTCGAGTAGACCTGTCGGCGCTCACCACTAACAGACAGTCAGAAAATCCAGGTACAACAAACCGGTAACCATAAGGTTTCTAGCCTCCCGGTTCTGACGCAGCGCGGCCTGCTCGCGCAATAAAAATCCCCTGCGCTCGGGGATTTTTTGTTTCCTGTTTATCCTGTTTGACGAGTCACTATCTGCATCGGCGAGCAGGGATTGGCTTCTCACCATCAACGGTTATTCAGCGCTTCCACTTTCGCGATCATGATGGCCATCAGGCTAGAGATGAGCATCAGCACCATGGCAATGGGCAGCGAGAAGAGGAAGTAATAAACACGCCCACTTGCCACCAGAACAGAGTCTGCAGTCACCATAAAAGGCAGCGGTAGCAGCATGAGCAAGGCGAAGTAGAAAATGATCCTGGCGATCACCAAAGGGGTTTTGAGGGACTGAGTCACTATTTTTCGGTACGGCCACATGATGGTTTGCTCCCTGATTCGTGATTATCCGGCCATCGGCCACCAACCCTGAACAGGGTCCCGGCCTTGTTCGTCCATGATGGCTTCATGCAGCACCCTGATTAACAGCCACCGACCAGCTGGTCAAGGGACTCCCCATCAGCGGGTTTTTCCCATGATTCTTATTCTTCTGCGCGCAGCCACTATGGCGGAGAGAACCTGCAACAAACCGGCGCCGCACCACAGTAACGTCTAACAAGTGTTTCTATATCAGCAGCTTATTGATTTTCTGCCATTCGGGGGCTTGTACCAGCCCCCACTCTGCGATAGCGCTTGGTAGCGTTCAGGCAGAAGGCGCGGGGTCCACCGCCGCCAGCAATGCAGTGCCGTAGGAGTTGTCTATGGTGCAGCGCCACTGTCCATCGGTTTCTTTGCGAAACACATAGGTGGCGCGGCGGGTTTCATCGATAACCCCTCCCTCACCATCGGGATAACGCAGCCGGGTTTCCATGATCACCAAGGCATTATCGGCCCCTTCTATCACCTTCATTGCACCCTGGGTGACCTGGAGCCGGCCCTGAAAATGGTCCGAGATGGCCCCGAAGGCGCGGCGGATGGCGGGGATGCCACGCACCACCATGCCGGGCTTTACCACCAGGGCGGCATCTTCGGCGTAGAAGGCCATCAGGGCGTCGAAATCGCGCCGGGAGATGGCGGCGTCGCAGGTCTCGATAAGGGTACGAAGGGGATGCTGACTCATCTTCACTCCTTATATGGGGCGGCTTGCCCGCCCTGTCACGGATAGAAAACAACAGATAGAAAATCCCCCGAAGTCGGGGGATTGGCAATCAACTTAACCGAGCAGGAAGGCCCTTAGGCGGGCAAACTCCGCAGGCAAATTAACGGAGAGCAGCGGCAGTTCGGCGTGCTTGGCAAGCGGGCCTGGCAGCGGCACATCCAGTCCCAGGATCTCGTCCACCGACTCCTTGAACTTGGCGGGATGGGCGGTGCAGAGGAAGACCCCTACTTCGTCCTCGGCCAGCTGTTCCCCCAGCAGATCCCAGGCAATCGCCCCGTGGGGTTCGCACAGATAATCCAGCTGGTGCAGCCGTTTCAGCGCATCACGAGTCTGCGCATCGTCACGCATGCCGGAACCCAGAGTTTCCAGTGCCCAGCCCTTGCGACGGCAGAGCTCTTCTACCCGTGGCCAGTTGTTGGGGCGGCTGACATCCATGGCATTCGACAGAGTTGCCACTGTCTGGTGCGGCTCCCACTGACCGGTTTTCAGATAGCGCGGCACGGTATCGTTGGCGTTGGTGGCGGCGATAAAGCGCTTCACCGGCAGCCCCAGCGCCTTGGCGATTAAGCCTGCGGTGAGGTTGCCAAAGTTGCCGGACGGCACGCTGATGACCGCCTTGGCGCGATCGGCTTTGGGCAGCTGGGCCACCGCTTCGAAGTAGTAGCAAACCTGCGCCAGCAGGCGGCTGATATTGATGGAGTTGGCTGAGTTGAGGCCAATGGCCTTTTTCAGCGCCTCGTCGTCAAAGGCTTGTTTTACCAGCGCCTGACAGGCATCGAAGTCGCCGTCGATGGCGATGGTGCGGATATTGCCGCCGAGGGTGCAGAAGAGCTTCTCCTGCAGCGGGCTTATCTTGCCCTTGGGATAGAGGATCACCACCTCGATCCCCTCCAGCCCGTAGAAGGCGTGGGCCACGGCTGCGCCGGTGTCGCCGGAGGTGGCGGTGAGGATAGTGATTTTGTCGTTGGTTCTAAAGGCCGCGAGGCACTGGGCCATAAAGCGGCCGCCGAAATCCTTGAACGCCAGGGTCGGGCCATGGAACAGCTCAAGGGCATAGGTGTTGTCCTTGAGCTTCACCAGCGGCGCCGGGAAGGTGAAGGCGGCGTTAATCAGCTCGCTTACCTTGGCCGCGGGCACTTCGTCCCCCAGCAGGTGGCTGATGATGCGGGCGGAGCGTTCGGCCAGCGGCAAGTCCAGCAGGGCATCCACATCGGCCAGCGGCGCAATCACTTCGGGGAAGAAGAGCCCCTGATCGCGACCCAGCCCCTGACGCACCGCCTGCGCGAAGCTCACCTGTTCACTCTTGTCCTTGATATTGTAAAGATTCATAGCTCGCTTCCTGTTACCCGTGCCCCGGCCATGTCCAGTTTGCAGACCCGGGCAAATCCATCTTCGTTCTGCACAAAATGTGCGTCCATCCAATCCTTCATGCGCTCGGCCTGAGCCAGATCCTTCATCACCACGAAGACGCTGGGGCCCGAGCCGGAGATGCCGGTGGCCAAGGCCCCGTTCTGGGCCGCCTGGGCCCGCACCTCGTTGAAACCTTCAATGAGCGCCGCGCGGTAGGGTTCGGCAATCACGTCTTTGAGCACGCTCGCGGCCAACCCTTCTTGCCCGGTGTAGCTGGCGTGGACAAAGGCAGCCAGCCGACGACCGTAGGTGAGGCAATCCTGACGGCGATATTGCGCAGGCAGTATGGCGCGGGCGGCAGCGGTAGAGACCACAGTGCCCGGGTAGCAGACCACCCAGTACCACTGCTCGAACACCGGAATGCCCTGACTGATGACGCCGTGCTCTTCCAGCACCAGCTGCATGCCGCCGAGATAACAGGGAGCCACGTTGTCGTAGTGGACGGAGCCGGAGATGCGCCCTTCCATCTCCCCCATCAGCAGCAACATGTCATGCTCATTAAGCGGGGCGCCGTGGAAGGCGTTGAGCCCCTCCAGCGCGGCCACCACGCTGCAGGCGCTGGAACCCAGACCCGAGCCCACCGGCAGGTTCTTCTCCAGCACCATTTCGAGCGGCTGCATGGTCAGGCCACGCTTCTCCAACGCCTCGCCATAGGCCACCCAGCAGTCATGGAGGATATTCTTTTTCGGATCGTCCGGCAGCTTGTGGGCGTAGCGGCCCACAGAGGAGAGCGCAAAAGGCACGTCAGCGGCTTTTACCTGCACCCGATCGCCGAGCAGAGAGCCATCCACGGGGGCGAGCGCCGCCCCCAGTACGTCAAAGCCCACGCTCAGGTTGGCGCTGGAGGCGGGGGCGTAGGCGACGACGCTACTGCTCTGGTACATGTCTGAACTCATGCTTACAGCTCCTGCTTCCAGTTCTGGGTGCGCAGCACGTCGGCAAAGACGCCCGCCGCAGTCACTTCGGTACCGGCGCCATAGCCGCGCAGCACCAGCGGGATCGGCTGGTAGTAGGTGGAGAAGAAGGCGAGCGCGTTCTCCCCGTCTTTGACCTTGAACAGCGGCTCGTCACCACCGACCGCCTTGATGGCGACCTTGCACTTGCCTCCTTCGATGGAGCCCACGTAGCGCAGCACCTTGCCCTCGCTCTGAGCCAGGGCGAACTGATCGCGGAACCAGCCATCGGCTTCGGGCAGACGGGCCATAAAGGACTCCACATCGCCGCTCACATCGAAGCCAGGTGGCAGCGCCTGCTCCACTTCCACATCGGAAAGCTCCAGCGCCATGCCGGCCTCGCGGGCCAGGATGAGCAGCTTGCGCGCCACGTCCATGCCGTTCAGATCGTCGCGGGGATCCGGCTCGGTGAAGCCGTTGCCACGGGCAATCTTGGTCGCCTCGGAGAAAGCCATCCCCTCATCCAGCTTGCCGAAGATAAAGGAGAGCGACCCGGACAGGACGCCGTCGAAGGCGCGCAGCTTGTCACCGGCCTTGATCAGGTTCTGCAGGTTCTCGATGACCGGCAGGCCCGCGCCCACGTTGGTCTCGTAGAGGAACTTGCGGCGGGTCTGGCGGGCGGTGCGGCGCAGCGCCTTGTAGTAATCCAGCGACCCTGTGTTGGCCTTCTTGTTCGGAGTGACCACGTGGAAACCGGCGGCCAGGAAGTCCGCATACTGGACGGCGACCGCCTCGCTCGAGGTGCAATCGACGATCACCGGGTTGATGAGGTGGCTCTCTTCCACCAGCTTCTTCACCGCTTCCAGGCTGAAGCTGTCACGGGCTTCCACCAGCTGCTCACGCCAGTTGGCGAGGCTCAGCCCATCCTTGTTGACCGCCATCTGGCGGCTGTTGGCGATGCCGACCACCCGCAGGCCGGTGCCCTGCTCGGCCAAGACCGGCTGCTGGCGGGCAATCTGATCCACCAGGGCAGCACCGACGCCGCCGACGCCGACCACGAAGAGATCGATGAACTGCTGGCTGCCGAAGAAGTTCTGGTGGCAGGCCTTGATGGCTTCCGCCACCTTGCGATCCCGTACCACGGCGGAGATGGAGCGCTCGCTCGAGCCTTGGGCAATGGCGACGATATTGATGGAGGCTTGCGCCAGCGAGGTGAAGAAGCGGGCCGCCATCCCCTTGCTGGTACGCATGCCGTCACCGATGAGGGAGATGATCGCCAGATCGCTGATGATATCCAGTGGCTCCAGCAGCTGGTTTTTGAATTCGAGCTCGAACTCGCGCTCCAGCACCTTGCGGGTCTTCTCCTGGTCATAGCTGTGGATACAGAAGCTGACGCTGTACTCGGAGGAGGACTGGGTGATCAGGACGATACTGACCCCGGCGCGGGAGACGGCGGAGAAGATGCGGCCGGCCATGCCCACCATGCCCTTCATGCCGGGGCCGGAGACGTTGAACATGCACATGCCGGAGAGATCCGAGATGGCCTTCACTTTCAGGTCGTCATCCCCCTGCTCGACGCCGATCAAGGTGCCTGGCCCCTGCGGGTTGAAGCTGTTCTTGATGAGGCAGGGAATGTGGAACTGGGCCACGGGGGCGATGGTTTTCGGGTGCAGCACCTTGGCACCGAAGTAGGAGAGCTCCATCGCCTCTTTATAGGAGAGGGTTTTGAGCAGGTAGGCATCCGGCACCAGACGGGGGTCGCAGTTGTAGCAACCTTCCACGTCGGTCCAGATCTCGCAGCATTCTGCATCGACACAGGCGGCCAGAACGGCGGCTGAATAATCCGAACCATTGCGACCCAGCAGCACGGTTTCGCCTTTGTCGCTGCCGCCGGTAAAGCCCGGCATCAGGTAGAGACATGACTCTTTTACAGCGGGGCCCTGCCCCTCTACCACTGGACGCAGCCCCTTGGCGGCAAAGCGCAGGCGGGAGGCTTCGATGTCGACATGGGCTTCCAGATAGCCGCCGTCGGTGACCAGCAGTTGCTCCGGCACTATGATGTCCAGCTCGAGGCCACGCACTCGCAGTAACTCGTGCATGAAAGCGATGGAGAGGTTCTCGCCACGGCTCAGGATGCGGGCCTGCACGTTGTCCGGGCAGAGGCCCAGCAGACGAATGCCCTGCATCAGCCGCTCCACCTGATCCAGCTCGGCAGTGAGACGGGCCAGCAGCGCCTTGTCATCGAGAGCCGGATAGGCGGCCTTCAACCCGGCCAGCAGGCGGGAGAAGATGCCGTTGATTTCAAACAGGGTGGAACTGGCATCCATGCCGCGACTGGTCTGCTCCACCAGGGCGACCAGGTGGTTGGTCACCTTGGCCGGTGCCGACAGCACCAGGGCAACCTGGGATTGGCCGTGGGTATTGACCGCGATATCCGCTACCCGTAAAAAACGCTCTGCATCGGCCAGTGACGACCCGCCAAACTTCAACACTCTCATCGCTTTCTCTCCCTGTAAATCTATGAAATTCAATCTAAAAACCAATCCAACAAAAAGGCCCGTACTGGGTGGGTACGGGCCTTTTCTGATTTCTGTGCTTGTTCGTCAGCGCATCAACCGGCCCCAGTGCCACCTGTGGTGGTACCGGTAATAATGGTGGTGGTGATGACGTTGGTGAATGACTGCATGACGAACACTCTTGAACGAAGCTGGCTTTTAGCAATACCGCGCCGAGCGCCGGGCTGTCAACTTAAACCTCTTTGCCAAATCGGCGAGCAAGGTCTTTGCAGAGCAGATGCAGCATGTTCAAATCCCGCTGTGGCAGCATGGGCACCCGGTCCATCACCCATTGATGTAGTTTTTCATCCTGCGAAACTCCGAGTTCACCAAGTATTTCTGCTGTTTTGTGTTTCAGTACGCGAACCTGTCCGACGCTATCAAAATTTTCTGCTACTGCTTGTGGCTCATCCAGCAACTGGCTCATCTCGTAGGCATATAGCATGATCGCCTGCCCCAGGTTCAGGGACGGGTAGCTCACCTTGAGGGGCAGATAGCTCAGCAAATCCGCATGGGCCAGCTGTTCATTGGAAAGGCCCGACTCTTCACAGCCAAACACGATGGCGACTTTGTTGAGAGACGGCTTGGCACGGATTTGATCGCGAATTTCCCCCGGGGTGAGGTAGTGCTGGTAGCGGCCACGCTGACGGGCCGTGGTGGCGATCACCAGATCCATGTCGGCTAGCGCCTCCGGCAGGGTGTCGAATGCTTCGGCGTTGGTCAAAATTTCCTGCGCACCATGGGCCACCCAACTCGCCTCTTCCTCTTCGTGTACCTGGCTCGCCACCAGTCGCATGGCATCGAAGCCCATGGTTTTCATGGCGCGGGCAGCGGCCCCGACATTGGGTGCCCGGGCAGGTGCCACCAGTACAAAATAGAGCTTCATTGGGTTTCCTCTTGGGCTGGGCCGACATCTGAAACAGGCTGCAAACCGTCGGCAAAACAGGGGCGCAATCTACCGTTTATCCCCCAAAATTGCCACTTGAACAGATGTTTGAATGTTGCCATAGTGGCCAGACGTGTGAACAAACTGCCAGCCATTCTCGGCATGAATGCCGTGAGCGATTGAGCGCTTGCAGGGCAAGGACAGGACGACAGACCAGCCCCGGACTCAGCCGCCATACCGGCCGACACATCACAAGGAAGAGAGAGATGCAGCAGCCATTGGAACAGGCCGTCGCCGAGACGATCTTGCAACGCTTCGAGTCGTTTTACAGCCGGTTTCTCGAGATAACCCAGGGCAGCAAGAGCCGCTTCGAAAACAGTGACTGGCTGGGAGTACAGCTCGCCGGACGCGAGCGCATTCGCCTCTATGATCACCACGTCGGCGCCACCACGGCCCTGATCAAGCAGATGATGGGGGAGCATCACGCCACTCAGGAACTGCTCAAACGGGTAAAAGGCGCCTTCAGTGATCTGCTGCCCCGTTGTGACAACTTCGAGGTGGCGGAGTCCTTCTTCAACTCCGTCTATCGCCGCATCTTCCGCCATCGCAACATTCGCGACGAGAACCTCTATATCCACCCCTTTCGCAGCCGGGGGGAGCATCCCGACTTGAGCGCCCTGCTGCGGGTCTATCGCACTGACCTCACCCATCTGCCCCAGACCCTGAGCCAGATGCTGGGGGATTACAGCTTCACCCTCCCCTATGAGGACAAGCAGCGCGACATTGTCGACATCCACCGCCATCTTGCCGAGAACGGCCCGCATATCCTGCATGAAGAGCCCTTCGCCATCGAGCTGCTCAAAGAGGTGTTCTACCGCAACAAGGGCGCCTATCTGGTGGGACTTATTCGGGTGAAGGGGCAGATGTTCCCCTTCATTCTGCCGCTGCTCAGCACAGGCCAGGGCATCTATGTGGATACCGTCATCTTCGAGCCGGAGCTGGCCTCCATCGTGTTCGGCTTCGCCCGTGCCTACTTCATGGTCTACGCCCCAGTGCCGGCGCTGTTTGTGGTGTTTCTGCGCCAGATCATGCCCCACAAGCCCGACTATGAGATCTACAACGCCATCGGCTGCCAGAAGCACGGCAAGACTGAGCTCTATCGTCACTACCAGCAACACCTGGCCCAGAGCCGGGAACAATTTGTCATCGCCCCCGGCATCAAGGGGATGGTGATGAGCGTGTTCACCCTCCCCTCCTACGACGTTGTGTTCAAGGTGATAAAAGACGAGTTCACCCCCCCCAAGGATGTGAGTCACGAGCAGGTGCGGGCGAAATACAGACTGGTAAAACAGCACGATCGGGTGGGCCGCATGGCCGATACCCAGGAGTTCACCAACTTCGAGTTTCCCCTGGATCGCATCTCGCCCGAGCTCCTGGCAGAGCTAAAGACGGTGGCCCCCTCCGCGCTCACCATCACCAGTGACAAGCTGGTGATCAAGCACCTCTACACAGAGCGCAAGATGATCCCGCTCAACCTCTATCTGGACAAGGCGGACGAGCAGCAGACCCGGCTCGCGCTGGAGGAGTACGGCAACGCCATCAAGCAGCTGGCGGCGGCCAACATCTTCCCCGGCGACATGCTGTTCAAGAACTTCGGCGTCACCCGTCACGGCCGGGTGGTCTTCTACGACTACGACGAGATCTGCTACATGACGGAGTGCAACTTCCGCCAGATCCCGCCACCCCGCTACCCGGAAGATGAATGGAGCGCCGAGCCCTGGTACTCGGTGGCCCCCAACGACATCTTCCCCGAGGAGTTCGCCACCTTCCTGCTGCAAAAGCCCCAGGTGCGGGAGATCATGATGCAGCTGCACAAGGAGATGTTCGACGCCAACTACTGGAAGATGCTGCAGAGCAACATCAAGGTGGGGGTGTTCGAGGATGTCTATCCCTATCGACGCAAGAAGCGCTTCAAGTTCCAGCGAGGGGGATGAAGAGGCGAGCCTCGCCTTGCTGCCAACTTGAGATGCAATGCATATTGCGACGGCAGAACCGGGAGTCTTGCCACAACGCTATGGCGCAGTATTGAAAAAGGGACGCCGCGGCGTCCCTTTTTGATGGCAGCTGCCGGCTCACGCTACGACAACCCCTGACAGAAATATCAGTTATTTGGCCGCAGGCATGGCATCGAAAGTGAGCAGTGCAACCTTGTTGGCATCGCTCAGCACCAGCTGCTTGCCGCTGACCTTGAAGGTCGCCACCTTCTCCAGTTGCTGCAGATAGATCATCTCTTTGCCCGCCAGATCACCCGGACACATCATGCGGGTCGAGCCCATGGCACCCAGCGTCAAGACGCCGTCACCCTGCTGGGTGATACCGCCAAAATAGCGGTTGCAGCCGCCCTTGCCCGCCACCTTGTCACCCGCTACTTGCAGGGTGAAGGTATCATCGCTCGCACCTTGCAGTTGCCAGGTGGACGCTTGCAGCGCAGCCAGATTGGAACCAGTGGTCATGGCGCAGCCTCCCAGAGCCAATGCGGCCAGCAGGGTCAGTTTCTTGTTCATGGGTTCACCTCTTGATATAAGCGAAATAGGGGAAGGAACGTGATGATGGTGGCCTGTTTATCACGAGACCGAGGCAGATTAAAACTCTTTTATTGTGATCTCCGTTCCCTTTACTACCAACTGGCATGTGCCATGCTTGTATTCCTGTTCCGGACCCAGGGAGGGGAAAAGAATGGTTAAATCACTCATCGTCACACTGGTTTCATGCTTAAGCCTCAGCGCTCAGGCCGCCGACTGGGATTTCCTCAAGAGCGAGGCTGACAGCCAGCTCTACGTCAAAAGCTACTCAGGCGTGCTGCTCGACAGCCAGACTCATCACAGCGACAGTTTCGACCTCTGGCTCATCAACACCGGCTATCAATATCCGATCATGGATGACGTCAGTCTCTACATGGAAGCAGGCCCGGCCATAGGCCCGCACAGCGAACAGTCCGGCTACAACCTGAGCTCGGGGGTGCGCTACCAGTTCTCCCCCACATTGAACATCGGCAGCCAGCTCAAACAGCTGGAAGTGCACAAGGCCAGCACACTGCTGGAGCTCAACACCAGCCTGCTGCTCACACCGCAGCTTGCCATCACGGCCAACTACGGCGTGAGTGCATTCAGTACTGAGCACTCCCTCAGTCTGGGCGTAGGCTTCAACTTCTGACCGCTCAAATAAGCCGGGCGGCACTGACCAGTACGCCGTTGAGGTCGGCGTAAACATAGTCACCCGGATGTATGGTCACACCGGCAAACGACACCACGGCATCCAGCTCTCCCTGACCCAGCTTCTCTGTTTTGACCGGGCAAGCTGCCAACGCCTTGACTCCCAGCGCCAGGGTTGCCAGTGTCCCCACATCGCGCACAGCGCCAAAGATCACTATTCCCTCCCAACCCTGCTCCGCCGCCTTGATGGCCAGCTGATCGCCGAGCAAAGCACGGCGCAACGAGCCGCCGCCATCAATCACCATCACCCTCCCCTGACCGGGACGGTTGACCAGCTCTCGCACCAGGCTGTTGTCTTCATAACAGGAAAGCGTGACCGCCTGGCCATAAAACAGCGGCTTGCCACCAAAATCGTGAAACAGTGGATCGGCGACTTGCAGGGCATCACCGTGTTGATCGCAGAGGTCGGGTAGTAGATCCAGCATCATAAGCTTCCTTCCATGGACATGAATTCGCTCATTCTTTCATCAAGCCGTTGATCTGACAATCCAGTGGGATTCAATTTTGCCCAAATGGAGTGGTTCGCCTTTCATCAGCACGGGCTGCAACCAGAGCTCGCCCTGCTCCACCCAATAGATGGCGTTCTGGCCGAAACGAGCTGCCAAATCGATGGCCTCACCAAGAGAAGAAGCCAGCGCCAGCGATGATTCACGCCAACTTGCATCAGGAGCACTGCCCCACAATGGCCCCAGCGCCATCATGGTGGGAGACGCGGCGATGGCCCGCCACAGGGCGCGCTGACGGTGGGTATTGCGACGCATTCCTACCTCGCGGCTGGCAGGATTCCAGGCCGTCACAATGGCGTAAACAGGCCATTGAGGTGCCAAAAATGGTGCAATAAAACAAATTTTTTTGTAGTTTTCCCACAAAATCATGTCAACCACATGTTACATTCCATTACATTTTATAAGGGCGAAAATGGGGGTAACCCCAAGTATCATGCTGTGAACTCAGGGTTTGACCTATATCAATCCAGAGTTAAAAAGTTGCTATCTGACGGCAAAGAGTGTTGTTATGCGCCTGTTAACTGATAAAATGCAGCCACTTTTGTAATGGACTACCTTTCCAGGCTTCTCTCGATCAGACTTGTTGAGAGCCCACGTGTGGCACAGGGATGTTTGCCGACGCTGATGCCAAATTCGCGATAATCCGACCTGACATTCATACCCAGGATGACGTAATAAATTTTCAGGACCGGTCGGGTAACGCCAAAGAGTGTTAAAATTTAGATAACTAACTGATAAGAATCTGGGAATACTCATGCAAACACCACACATTCTGATCGTCGAAGACGAACTGGTCACCCGCAATACCCTGAAAAGCATCTTCGAGGCCGAAGGCTACGTTGTACTCGAGGCCAATAATGGCGACGAGATGCATCAAGCCCTCACTGCCCACACCATCAATCTGGTGATCATGGACATCAACCTGCCAGGCAAAAATGGCCTGCTGCTGGCGCGCGAGCTGCGTGAAGATGACAACATCGCCCTGATGTTCCTGACCGGTCGTGACAATGAAGTGGACAAGATCCTGGGTCTGGAAATCGGCGCCGATGATTACATCACCAAGCCGTTCAATCCCCGTGAATTGACCATTCGTGCCCGCAACCTGCTGAGCCGCACCATGAATGTGGCCGCTGGCGGCGAAGAGAAGAAGCTGGTTGAGCGCTACCTGTTCAACGGCTGGGCACTGGACATCAACAGCCGCGCACTGGTCAGCCCGGCTGGCGACATGTTCAAGCTGCCCCGTTCAGAATTCCGTGCCATGCTGCACTTCTGCGAAAACCCGGGCCAGATCCAGACCCGTGCAGAACTGCTCAAGAAGATGACAGGCCGTGAGCTCAAGCCCCATGACCGCACTGTGGATGTCACCATCCGCCGCATTCGCAAGCACTTCGAGAGCGTCAACGACACACCTGAAATCATCGCCACCATCCATGGCGAAGGCTACCGTTTCTGTGGCGAGCTGGAGCAGGAATAAGCCCGTTTCGTCATTGCAGAGTGAGTTTACGAGGCGCCCATGGCGCCTTTTCTCTGCCTGATGTTTGCCATCATCCAGCGCAAACACAAAACAAAAAGCCCACTCGCAGGAGTGGGCTTTTTGCATGAAAGTTGGAGCGGGCAGCGGGAATCGAACCCGCATCATCAGCTTGGAAGGCTGAGGTAATAGCCATTATACGATGCCCGCAGGACATCAAAATCAAGTGCGAAACAGGAGTTCAACCCCTTGCAATCAGCCTGTGGGCTTGTGCAGTTACCGCATTGATGCAGGCTTTGCATCTGAATTTGGAGCGGGTGATGGGAATCGAACCCACGTATGCAGCTTGGGAAGCTACCGTTCTACCATTGAACTACACCCGCGTCAGGGCCTCTACTATATGCATTTTGCCGCTGAGCGCAATCACCGCAATGGTGTTTTTTACCATAAATCAAGCTGTTCGACCAACTAATGAGCAGCAAGGTGTTTTTTCAATCAAACATTTTCAACACCAGAAATTTACAAGGTTGCCAAGCCTGAGGGGCGAGGATAGTCTTGCGCCACTCGACGCGAGGATGGTGGTAATGGATAAAAAAACTCAAAAACGTCTTTATGGCTGGTTGCGCAACCAATCGAGCCACGGCCGACGCTGGATCGGTCTCTCCATCGGCTTTGGCCTTGGTCAGGGCATCTTGATGGTCGCCCAGGCCTGGCTGCTGGCGACCCTGTTGCATGGCTTCATCATCGAGGGGGCAACCCCGGAGCAATCCATTCCTCTCTTTATTACCCTGCTGCTGGTCACCCTGATCAAGGCCGCTTTGGCCTATGGCCGCGAGGTTGCCAGTTTCAAGGCGGGCAGCGCTGTGCGCCAGGCCATTCGCGAGCTGGTGCTCACTCGCCTCAGCCGTCTCGGTCCTGCCTATATACAGCGCCGCCCTGCCGGTAGCTGGGCCAGCCTCTTGCTGGAACAGATTGAAAATATGCAGGATTTCTTCTCCCGCTATCTGCCGCAGATGGCCATTGCCGTCTTTATTCCGCTGGTGATCCTGGTGGCCGTGTTCCCGGTCAACTGGGCGGCTGGCCTGATCCTGCTGGGCACAGCCCCCCTCATTCCCTTCTTCATGATCCTGGTGGGTGTGGGCGCCGCCGATGCCAACCGCCGCAACTTCCAGGCACTGGCTCGCCTCTCCGGCCACTTTCTCGATCGCCTCAAGGGCTTGCGTACCCTGCAACTTTTCATGCGCACCCGAGCTGAGGGTGACGCCATTCGCGACGCGTCGGAAGATTTTCGCGAGCGAACCATGGAGGTGCTCCGTCTGGCGTTTCTGAGTACCGCCGTACTGGAGTTCTTCGCCGCCCTCTCGGTGGCGCTGGTCGCGGTCTATTTTGGCTTTTCCTACATAGATCATCTGAATTTTGGCCACTATGGCACCAAGGTCACCCTGTTTACCGGCCTGTTCGTGCTGTTCCTCGCCCCCGAGTTCTATGCTCCGCTGCGCGAGCTGGGCGCTCACTACCATGCCAAGGCGCAAGCCATAGGTGCGGCCGAACAGTTGCTGGAGTTCCTCGAAGCCGAGGTCAGCGAGCCCGCCTCCGGCAATGCCTCCTTTCATGCCGACAGCCCCGTCAAGGTAGAAGCCCGTGCCCTGGAGGTGCTGAGCGCCGAAGGCAAGGTGCTGGTCGGCCCCATCGACTTCACGCTGGCAGCCGGTTCACGCACGGCACTGATCGGGATCAGCGGCGCGGGCAAGAGCTCGCTGGTCAATGCCCTGCTCGGCTTTGCTCCCTATCGTGGTGAGCTCAAGGTCAACGGGCAGGAGCTTGCCAGTCTCGACATGAGTCAGTGGCGACTGCAACTGGGCTGGCTCTCCCAGAATCCCCAGCTGTTTCACGCCTCCTTGCGCGACAACCTGCTGCTGGCCAAGCCATCTGCCAGCGACGCCGAGCTGGAAGATGCCCTCAAGCGGGCTCAGGCCTGGGAGTTTGCCATGGAGAAGGGACTCGACTATCCGGTCGGTGATCAGGCCGGCGGTCTCTCGGTCGGTCAGGCACAGCGTCTCGCCCTGGCTCGCACCCTGCTCAAATCGACCCAGCTGATGGTACTGGATGAACCCACCGCCAGCCTGGATCGCCACTCGGAGCGCGCCATCATGACCACGCTGGAACAGGCGACGGCAGGTCAAACCCTGCTGATGATCACTCACCGCCTGGATGAACTCACCAAGATGGATAACATCTTGGTGCTGGCCCGTGGCCAACTGGTGGAGCAAGGCAGCTTCCAGCAACTGAGCCAGGCCCGGGGGGCTTTCACCCATCTGTTGTCCCATCGTTCCGGGAGTTCTCTCGATGACTGATCTATTGCCGTTTCTGCGCCTCTATCGTCAGCACTGGCTGAGTCTCTCGCTGGGCCTGCTGCTGGCACTGGTCACTCTGGTGGCGGGGATGGGGCTCTTGTCCCTCTCCGGCTGGTTCCTTTCCGCCGCGGCAGTGGCGGGAATGGCGGTCGCCAGCCGCGATACCTTCAACTACATGACACCGGCTGGCGGGGTGCGTTTCTTCTCCATCATCCGCACCGCAGGTCGTTGGGGTGAGCGGGTGGTGAGCCATGACGCTACCTTCCGGGTACTGACCCGGCTGCGAGTCTGGTTCTGGCAAAAGCTCTCGCCACTCTCCACCGGCACCCTGGCCGGTTTTCGTCAGGCGGATCTGCTCAACCGGCTGGTGGCCGACATCGATGCGATGGATCACGTCTATCTGCGGCTGGTCACTCCCATAGGCGCAGCCCTGCTCAGCTGCACCGGACTGGTCATATTCCTCTCCTTCTTCGATGGCGGCCTCGCCCTGACGCTGGGCGCCATACTGCTGTTTGGCATGATTGCCCTGCCGCTGGTCTTCTACTACCTCGGTCGCCAGCCCGGTCGTCGGCTTATCGCCGAGAAATCGTCCATGCGCACCCGCATGGTGGACTATCTGGACGGTCAGGCCGAACTGCAGATGTTTGCCGCAGCCCCCAAGGCGCTCAGCGAGCTGCAACAGGCGGAACAGGCCCTGCTGACGGCCCAGGCCCGTATGGCCAGGGTGAGCGGACTGGCCAATGCCAGCGTGCAGCTCTTGAGCGGCTGGACACTCACCCTGATGCTCTGGCTGGCCGGTCACGGCGTGGCGGGTGCGGCACCTGACCCCATTACCGCGCTGATGGTGTTCGCCACCCTGGCGAGTTTCGAGGCCCTGCTGCCGCTGGCGGGGGCTTTCCAGCACCTCTCCACCAGCCTCACTTCGGCTCGCCGCCTCAACGAGATCCTGCAGGAGGCCAAGGCCCCCGAGTGGGGGAACGAACAGCAGCATGCCAAAGAGGGCGTCTTGCAGATAAGCGATCTCTATTTCGGCTATCCCGGCAACCCGCATCCCGTGCTGCGTGGCTGTACCCTGCAACTGCAGGCGGGTGAAAAACTGACTCTTCTGGGCCAGACCGGCTGCGGCAAGTCCACCCTGATGGGATTGCTGACCCGTGAATGGAGCCCGCAGGCGGGCAAGATACTGCTCGATGGCAAGCCGTTGACGGACTACAGCGAAGGGGCGCTGCGCGCGTCTCTCTCTGTGGTGAGCCAGCGGGTTCATCTGTTTGCCGCCACCTTGCGCGACAACCTGAAACTGGCCGCCCCCGGGGCCGGCGATGCGCAGCTGACCGAGGTGCTGAGTCAGGTCGGTCTGGCACATCTGCTGGAGGATGAGGCGGGCCACAGTGATACCGGGTTGAATGCCTGGCTCGGAGATGGCGGTCGCCCCCTCTCGGGTGGCGAACGACGCCGTATCGGTATCGCCCGCGCCCTGTTGCACGATGCACCGCTCTGGCTGCTGGATGAACCGACCGAGGGCCTCGACAGCCAGACCGAGCGGGAGATCATGGATCTGCTGTTCAAGCTGGGGGCGGATCGCACCCTGCTGCTCATCTCCCACCGCTTGCTGGGGCTGGAGCAGATGGACCGTATTGCCCTGATGGAAGAGGGGCAGATCCGGCTGTGTGCGCCTCATCATGATCTGCTGGCTGACGACTACTATCGCAGCCTCTATGAGCGGCTGACACCGGCTTGAGAATGAAAGAGGGAGGATACGCCTGCGGACACCTCCCTCCTTTAAGACAGGCCGGCGAAGCCTGTCTGCTCCCCGTCACACCTCGTCTTCACAGCTAAAATTGGGGCTGGTCGCAGGCAGCGACTGGCCCCTATAATGTCCGCCCTCACAGTTCAAAAAGATGCTGATATGAAACGCCTGATCCTGATGATGCCCCTGATTGCCTCCGGTTGCGCCGACTTCTCCTTCAACAGCAATCTGGACAAGGAAAACTTCGACGAGTATTTCAAGCCGGGCGGCGTTCAGATCTATGAACAGAACCAGCTGGCTGACCTCAACTACCTCTACCTCGGCACCGTCGAGGGGGAATCTTGCCAGAGCGATGCCAAGCAGCCGGTACCCAACGCAGGTGAGGCTCGTACCCTGGCGCGTCGCCGCGTGGCCGACATGGGTGGCAATGGCGTCACCTTCGACAAATGCGCCGAGTTCAGTGACACCCCGGGCTGCCTGAAACAGGTGATCTGCTACGGGCAGGCGCTCAAAGTGGCGCAAGAGAAGTAAGGACACCCCATGGCCCTGGCCATAGTCCGGCTCGGCAGTCCTCGTCTTGAAGGTGAAGGGTTGCGCATCGGCACAGTGCGGCGCCCGCCCCGTGGTGTGCCCAAGCACGCATTTGCCAGTCAGGATTGGTATGACGTCTGGTTTCCCAATCTGGCGCCCAGCAGCGACACCATGAAGCTGGGCCAGGCCGCCGATACGCCTGCCCTCTGGGCCGTTTTCTGCAAGCAGTACAAGGCCGAGATGGCCACCCCCTGTGCCCGCCACGATCTGGCGCTGCTGGCTGCCCTCTCCCATACCACCAATCTGTCGGTGGGCTGTTACTGCGAGCAGGCGTCTCGCTGTCATCGCAGCATATTGCAAGAGCTGCTGGTCAATTGCGGCGCCAAGTTACGCTAGAGGGCACCGCTGGATAGTGAAAGAGGGCGTCCCGACGGACGCCCTCTTTCACTTCAATCACCATTCAGACAGGATAAGCCCTACTGCAGGCTGCCAACCAGCAGGCGCCGACGCAGCGCAGCCTCCTGCTCCGCAGTCATACCAGCCACCACGGCTCCCTCGTTGTCCATCAACCATTGCATCAGATCGGCGACCGTCTCCTCCAGCGGCCGAAAGTTGAGCCCCTTCACTATTGCAGCCTCGGCACTGATGCGGCCATAGCCGGCATACTCAGCCAACTCGTTGGGCAACAGGGTCGGGTAGCTCTGCCAGGGCTCGACACCGGCCGCCAGCAACTCGGGCCAGGGGCGCCACTGTGCTTGCCATTGTGTGGCGGGCGCCAGCCTGGCGGTGATGCGATCCAGCCAGTCCACCAGCGCAATACCTGGTTTGAGCAGATTGAAACAGCCACCCAGCTGCTGCTCGGCAGCGCGCAGCACAAATTCGGCGCAGTCGCGCACATCCAGGTATTGCAGTCGATCCTGCCCGTCCCCCGGCAGCAACCAGGGCCCCCCTTGCTGCACCCGTTTCACCCACCAGGCCAAACGACCCGTGTGATCATGGGGACCGCACAGGACTCCGGGACGCAGGATGCAGAGCCGCTCGCCCCAATGATCCCGATACGCAGCTTCGCACAACACCTTCAACGGACCGTAATCGGTGGGCAATTCCCCCTCGGCAATCTCGTGCAACGGCGCCGATTCATCCATGCCCCGGCTGGCGAAGTCGCGATAGACGCTGATGGTGGAAATGAAGATCAGCCGCTCGCAGCGCCCGAGCAGGGCTGCCGAGAGGCTCACCGCCTGCTCGGGACGGTAGCAGCAGGTGTCTATGACCAGATCCCAGCGCCCCCCTTGGCTTTGCAGGGGGCTCAGATCCTTGTCCCTGTCCCCGTTGAGCTGAACCAGGTCACGCCAGTCCGGGTACTGATACCGGCCCCGGTTAAATAGCGTCACCTCGTGCCCCCAGTCCAACGCCAGCGTGGTGAGGTGGCGGCCCAGAAAGCCGGTGCCACCGATAATCAGCAATTTCATCCATGTATCTCCAATCCGGCGCCATCTGAACGCCTTCGCCACAGAGCAGAGCGCGAATACCATCCCCTGCTCCATCTGCCCTCACCCTACGCAAGTTGGTGCCGGGGTACAGCTCCCAGAGTGCCGGTATGGGACGGGGATCACGACAGGACGCGGGAAATGAGCGTAGCGAGGCAGAACCTGCGTTTTGAGGCTGCCTGTGCTAAATTGCCGAAGTTTTCAGTCAGGATCCGCCATGAAGTTCGAAATCGACACCCTCGGGATCATCCACTCTCCCTACAAGGAGAAGTTCGCCATCCCCCGCCAGCCCGGTCTGGTCAAATCGGCCCGCGCCCGCCTCGAACTGCTGCCTCCTTACGATCAGCCGGACGTGCTGCGCGGCATAGAGCAGTTCTCCCATCTGTGGCTCAGCTTCGTGTTTCACCAGACCATGGATCAGGGCTGGCACCCGACGGTACGTCCGCCGCGCCTGGGCGGCAACGAACGGGTCGGAGTCTTTGCCACCCGCTCCACCTTCCGCCCCAACCCGCTGGGTCTCTCAGTAGTCGAGCTGCACGGCGTTGGTCGCGAGCGTGGCAAACTGTGGCTGGAACTCGGCGCCGTGGATCTGTTGGATGGCACTCCTGTCGTCGATATCAAGCCCTATATTCCCTATGCCGACAGTCTGCCGGACGCCCGTGGCGGCTTTGCCCCCGAAGCCCCCACCCCGCCTCTCGTGGTCAGCTTCACCCCCGAAGCGGAGCTGCAGCTGCAACCCTGGCTCAAGGCTCACCCCGAGCTTCGTCTGCTGGTGAGCGAAGTGCTGGCACAGGACCCTCGCCCCGCCTACAAGAAAGGCAAGCCGGACGAAAAGGAGTACGGCGTCAGGCTGTTTGATCTCAACGTACGCTTTCGCATCACAGAGCCCGGCTGCCAGGTGCTCGCCATAGAATTTGCTTGATCTCGGCGCTATTTGAGTAAAAAACACCCTGATGTGTTTTTTGTCACTCTTGATCCCTGTGTTCGGCGGCGATCTGCCTGAAGGCTCCCTCGCAGGCAAGGAAGGCATCGACCATACCAGGATCAAAATGGCTGTCGCGCCCTTGCACTATGATGGCTTTCGCCTCTTCATGGGTGAAGGCGGGCTTGTAGACCCGTTTCGAGATGAGGGCATCGTAGACATCCGCCACCGCCATCAAGCGGCCAGATAGCGGGATAAGCTCTCCGGCCAGGCCGGCCGGGTAACCGCTGCCATCCCACTTCTCGTGGTGGGTGAGGGAAATTTCGCGCGCCAGCCGCAGAAAGGAGTTAGAACCAAGCTGAGCCTCGGCGCTGGCCAGCGCATCCGCCCCTATCTGGGGATGGCGCTTCATGATGGCGAACTCTTCATCGGTCAGCTTGCCCGGCTTGAGCAGGATGGCATCTGGAATGCCTACCTTTCCCACATCGTGCAACGGCGCCGACTTGAATAGCAGGTCTATGGTGGTGTCATCCAGTGGATAACGCTCTCCGTCGTGGCGACTCAGGTACTCGGCCAGCACCTTGACGTAGTGCTGGGTACGGATGATGTGGGCGCCCGTCTCGTTGTCCCGGGTCTCTGCCAGCGAGGCAAGGCCGAGGATAGCCACATCCCGGGTCAGGTTGAGCTCATCGCTGCGTGCTTTCAGCTCGCCGATCATCTGGTTGGTGCTGGCGGCAATCAGGCCGAATTCATCATCCCGGGTCACCGGCACCCGCGCATCCAGATCGCCACACTGCACCTGCGCCATGGCGCGCGTCTGGTGCATCAGGGAGAGGGTCAGATTACGGCCATAGCCACGAATAATCAGCCAGAGGTAACCGAAGGTCACCGCCATCACGAAGGCGATTTCCAGCAATATGTAGTGTTGGGCATCGAGCCGCGACATGCCTCTGTCCACCGTCGCCAACCACTCCAGGTCCTTGTTGAACAGTAGGAAAAAGACACCCCCCAACAGTGCGAGCGTGGTGAAAGTAAACAGAGTGAACTTGCGGGAAACCGGCATGGCCAGCGGCCGGGTCAGCACCAGCGAGCCCTGATACTCCCGTAGTTTGGCCAGGTTCCAGTCCCGCACCAGCGACAAGTCCGCCGCCACCAGAAAGCCCAGGGTGGTCATCCCCAACAGGATCTTGAGGTGACTCTCCAGCGGGAAGTCATGCATGAAGCCGTTGTAGCCCGAGAGCAGCAACGCCCCAAGCAGGTAGAAGCCCACTTCCAGCCCGAAGCTGCCAAGCCCGCTGCCAGGCAGGGCCAGCCGGTGCAACACCCGATCGCGCACGGCGAACATGATGGCGAAGACCAGCAAGGCAGGCCCCAGCAGCCGAGGCAGGGTCAGGCTTTCCAGAAACGGACAGACCTGCCACCCATAGAGGCAAAAGAGTGACAGTGTCACCCCGTAATGCAGGGCGCAGCGCCCCGTGATTTTCTGCATGATTTCACCCTGACCGCTGTTTATTGTTATGACGGAGGGGATATGCCCCCGCCCCTCACCGGCGCCGCAGCAGCAGACTCCCTATCGAATAGCCAGCGCCAAACGAGCAGAGTACACCACGGGCCCCCGCAGGAAGGTCGCGATTGTACAGATGAAACGCGATGATGGAACCCGCCGAGCTGGTATTACCATAGCTATCAAGAATGACCGGCGCCTCCTGCTGGCTGGCATCGTGGCCCAACAGCTTGCGGCCGATAAACTGGTTCATGGTGAGGTTGGCCTGATGCAGCCAGAGTCGGCTCAAGGAGTCCGCCGTCCAGCCCTGCTCATCCAGCTGACTGACAATCTGATCGCACACCAGCGGCAGCACCTCCTTGAACACCTTGCGCCCCTGCTGGCGAAACAGTTTGTCATCCCCATGACGGGTACGCGGACTGAGCCGGTTCAAAAAGCCGAAGTTGTTGCGGATATTGTTGGAGTACTGGGTCACCAGCTTGCTGGCCACCAGTTGCCAGGGGTTGGCCACCTTGCAATCGGCCTCCCGCTCCAGCAGCACGGCGGTACAGGCATCGCCGAAGATGAAGTGGCTGTCCCTGTCACGAAAGTTGAGGTGCCCGGAGCAGATCTCCGGGTTCACTACCAGCGCCAGTTTGGCGGTGCCTGCCGCCAGCATGTCCGCCGCCGTCTTGATGCCAAAGGTAGCGGATGAGCAGGCCACGTTCATGTCAAAGGCCATGCCGCTCGCCCCCAGATAGTGTTGCAACTCGATGGAGAGCGCCGGATAGGGCCTTGGCATGTTGGAAGCCGCCACTATCACCAGATCAATCTCACCCGGCTCCCGGCCGGCGGCAATCAGCGCCTGCTCGGCGGCAGCGACCGCCATCTCCACCATGATGGAGGGCTGATCGTCGGCCCGCTCGGGAAGCAAGGGCTGCATGATGTCAGGGTCCAGCACCCCCTCCTTGCTCACCAGATAGCGACTCTTGATGCCGGACGCCTTCTCGATGAATTCGCAGCTCGAGTGCTGCTTGGCGGACAGCTGACCCGCATCGATGGCGGAGGCATTTTCCTCGTTGTAGAGGTCCACATACTGGTTGAAGGCGGTCACCAACGCTTCATTGCTGACGGCAAAAGGCGGGGTATAGAGGCCTGATCCACTGATCACGATAGAAGTCATCTTTGCTCCTGGCCGGGTGCAATCCCGGCTTGTTGGTTTATTTGGGTAGAGAGGTCATTACAACTGATCGATCGCCGCGGCGAGACCAGCCAGCGTCAGCGGATGCATATGCCCGCCAACCACGTCATTCATCAACTTGATGGAGGGATGCCAGAGCCACTCGCGCCTGGGGATGGGATTGATCCACACCAGTCTGGGAAAGTGTTGCTGCAGGCGAGCGAGCCATACCTGACCCGCCTCCTCGTTCCAGTACTCAACGGCACCGCCGGGCCAGCTGATCTCGTAGGGACCCATCTTGGCGTCCCCCACAAAAATCACCCTGTAGTCGCTGCCGTAGGTGCGCAACAATCTCAGGGTGTCGAACCGCTCCTCGAAGCGACGGGCGTTGTCTTGCCAGACGAAGTCGTAGAGACAGTTGTGAAAGTAGAAATACTCCAGATGCTTGAACTCGTGGCGTAGCGCCGAGAAGAGCCGCTGCACCTCGGCCACGTGGGCATCCATGGAGCCACCCACATCGAAGAAGACCAGCAGTTTGACACCATTGTGGCGCTCGGGCCTCAGCTTCACATCCAGCCAGCCCTGACGAGCTGTGCTCTTGATGGTGTCGTCGAGATCCAGCTCGTCAGGATTACCCTTGCGCACCCAGCGTCTGAGTTTGCGCAGGGCCAACTGGATGGCACGCTGGCCCAGGGGCGAGTCGTCGCTGAAGTTGCGATAGTGGCGGGCTTCCCACACCTTGACCGCCTTGCCATGCTGGCCCTCTCCTCCCATGCGGATCCCTTCCGGATGAAATCCGCCGTGACCGAACGGACTGCTGCCGCCAGTTCCCACCCACTTGTTGCCGCCGGCATGGCGCTCTTTTTGTTCCGCCAATCGCTGGTTGAGGGTCTCAAGCAGCTTGTCGAGCCCACCCAGAGAGTGCAGCAGCGCTTTTTCTTCGGCACTTAACAAGCGTTCGAACTCCTTGCGTAGCCACTCATCAGGTAAGGCGTCGGGCAGCAAGGGGCTGGCCTGCAGACCGTCGTAATACTCGGCAAAGGCGCGGTCGAAGCGATCAAAATGAGCCTCGTCCTTGACCAGCAGGCAGCGGGAGAGCTGATAGAAGTCGTCCATGTCGACACTGACCAGCCGGGCTGCCAGCGCGGCGTGCAAGTCCAGCAATTCGCGCAAACTGCAGGGGATCTTGTGGCGACGCAGCTGGCTGAAAAAGTCGATCAGCATGGTGTCAGTTGCCGCGACGGGCCAGGAAGGCCAGCTTCTCGAACAGGTGCAAGTCCTGCTCCGTCTTCAGCAGGGCGCCGTATAGCGCCGGGACCAGCTTGCCCGGTTCGCGGGTGCGCATTGCCTCGGGAGAGATATCATCGGCCAGCAGCAGCCGGATCCAGTCCAGCAGCTCCGAGGTAGAGGGCTTCTTGCGCAGCCCTTCCACTTCCCGCAGTTCGAAGAAAAGCGTCATGGCCTCATCCAGCAACGCCGCTTTCAGGTTCGGATAGTGCAGGTTGACGATGGCCTGCATCTCGGCCTTGTCGGGAAAGCGAATGTAGTGAAAAAAGCAGCGACGCAAGAAGGCATCCGGCAGCTCTTTTTCGTTGTTGGAGGTGATGATGACAACGGGGCGCCGGCGGGCCTTGATCCGCTCGCCGGTCTCGTAGACGTCAAACTCCATCCGATCCAGCTCCAGCAGCAGGTCGTTGGGGAATTCGATGTCCGCCTTGTCTATCTCGTCGATAAGCAGTACGGGCCGCTCATCAGCGGTAAAAGCCTGCCACAGCTTGCCCTGGCGAATGTAATGACTGATATCTCCCACTCGCGGATCCCCTAGCTGGGAATCGCGCAGCCGGGCCACTGCATCATATTCGTAGAGCCCCTGCTGGGCTTTGGTGGTGGATTTAATGTGCCAGGCAATGAGGTGAGTGCCGAGTGAACTGGCCACGGCCTCGGCCAGCTCTGTCTTGCCAGTGCCAGGTTCACCTTTGATAAGTAAAGGTTTTTCCAGCACTATAGCCGCATTGACCGCCATCTTCAGCGCCTCTGAGGCGAGATAGCGATCGCTTCCTGCAAATCCCATAACGTCCATTCCTTTGACGATAAGAGACCTTTTTGAGATCGAGGCCTCAGTAAGAAAGAATAAGCTCTATATCTTGTAATAACATATTGTTATAACAAATCGTCACTTCTCATTCAGAAACCACAGGGTAATCTTGTTTCATCGCCGTAACAAACAGGGATAGCACCATGAGCAAAATTTTTGAGGACAACAGCCAGACCATAGGTCACACCCCGCTGGTTCGACTCAACCGTGTTACCAAGGGCCGCGTACTGGCCAAGATTGAAAGCCGCAACCCGAGCTTCAGCGTCAAGTGCCGAATCGGTGCCAACCTGATCTGGGATGCCGAGAAGCGCGGCGTACTGACCCAGGGCAAGGAGATCATCGAGCCCACCAGTGGTAACACAGGTATTGCTCTGGCATTTGTGGCCGCCGCCCGTGGCTATCCCATCACCCTGACCATGCCGGCCACCATGAGCCTGGAGCGCCGCAAGCTGCTCAAGGCGCTCGGTGCCAATCTGGTGCTGACCGAAGGCCCTCTTGGCATGAAAGGCGCTATCGCCAAGGCCAACGAGATCCTCGAATCCGAGCCGGGCAGATATGTTTTGCTGCAACAGTTTGAAAACCCCGCCAACCCGGAAATCCACGAGAAGACCACTGGCCCCGAGATTTGGGATGCCACCGACGGTCAGGTAGATGTATTCGTGGCTGGTGTAGGTACAGGTGGCACCATTACCGGTGTCTCCCGCTACCTGAAGCAGACCAAAGGCAAGGCCGTGATCTCGGTGGCCGTCGAGCCAAGCGAATCACCGGTGATCAGCCAGCGTCTGGCCGGTCTCGAAATCAAACCGGGTCCCCACAAGATCCAGGGCATTGGTGCCGGCTTCATCCCGGGCAACCTGGACCTGACCCTGCTGGACCGCGTCGAACAGGTGAGCAGCGATGATGCCATCGAGATGGCGCGCCGTCTGATGGAAGAGGAAGGCATTCTGGCCGGTATCAGCTCCGGGGCAGCCGTCGTGGCTGCCGCCCGTCTGGCCGAGCTGCCGGAATTTGCCGACAAGACAATCGTCGTCATACTGCCGAGCGCCGCCGAGCGTTATCTCTCCAGCGCGCTGTTTGCCGGCGTGTTCAGCGAGCAGGAGTTGCAGCAGTAAGTGATCGGATAATTTCAAAACAACGGCGCTCCCAGGAGCGCCGTTTCTTTATGAGCTAAACTGAGCACTTGGCAGCGCCACTCGGCCCCTTATTTTTTGGGGTAAAATAACAAACAAACGAGTGACAAAAAAAGCAGACATCCTGTGATAAATTTCATATCCTGTGCGGCGTCACGAGGTGTTTGCCGACTAGGTATCACAAAGTAACAAAGTGTTATTTTTCGTTATAAAATAATTTCAAGCCAGTATTTCTGCGGCTTGTAGCGCGATAACGGAAAAGAGTAGCGGCAAACACCGAATACTGCACAGAAAATTGACCTGGATTAAACCATTGCAGGTCTGATTTCGTTACTTTACAACATATCCATACTGACACGGTGAGACAAGGAAGCGTCAAAAGCATCCATCTCTCCAAAAAATATCAATAATATGGGGTGAAACCATGTACGAGAAGTCTGTTGTTATCACTGCTGAAAACGGCCTGCACACCCGTCCGGCAGCTCAGTTCGTGAAAGAAGCCAAAGAATTCCAAAGCGAGATCACTGTGGTCTCCGGTGGCAAATCCGCCAGCGCCAAGAGCCTGTTCAAGCTGCAGACCCTGGGCCTGACCAAAGGCACCAACGTGACCATCCAGGCCGACGGCCCGGACGCTCAGAAAGCCGTTGAGAAGCTGGTTGCCCTGATGGACGAGCTGGAGTAATCCAGCTTTATTCCTCCCCCACAGTCGTTTTAATAGGAAGGATTATGATATCTGGCATTCTTGCGTCCCCCGGTATCGCATTCGGTAAGGCGCTTCTTCTTAAAGAAGATGAAATCGTTATCAATCAGGGCAAGATTTCTGCTGACCAGATTGACGCCGAGATCAACCGCTTCCTCGAAGCCCGCACCAAGTCAGCTGCACAGCTGGAAGCCATCAAAGCCATGGCTGGTCGCACCTTCGGTGAGGAAAAAGAGGCCATCTTCGAAGGCCACATCATGCTGCTCGAAGATGAGGAGCTGGAAGGGGATATCAGATCCTTCATCAAAGACAACAAGGCCACCGCTGATAAGGCCGTCTACGAGGTCATCGAGCAATACGCCAAGATGATGGCCGATCTGGACGATCCCTACCTGCGCGAGCGCGCCACCGACTTCCGTGACATCGGCACCCGTCTGGTGAAGAACGTGCTGGGCATCGCCGTTGTCAATCTGAGCACCATAGACGAAGAAGTCATCCTGGTCGCCAAAGACCTGACTCCGTCCGAAACTGCCCAGATCAACCTGAAATATGTGTTGGGTTTCGTTACCGATATCGGTGGCCGTACCTCTCACACCTCCATCATGGCGCGCTCCCTGGAGCTGCCGGCCATAGTGGGCACCAACGACATCACAGAGCGCGTCAACAATGGCGAGATGCTGATACTGGATGCGATCAACAACCAGATCATCATCAACCCGACCGCTGAACAGCTGAACGAAGCCAAGCAATTCCAGGCCCAGTTCCAGGCTGAGAAAGATGAGCTGGCCAAGCTGAAAGACCTGCCTGCCATCACCCTGGATGGTCACCAGGTCGAAGTCTGCGCCAACATAGGTACCGTCAAGGATACCGAAGGTGCCATCCGCAATGGCGCCGAAGGCGTGGGTCTGTACCGTACCGAGTTCCTGTTCATGGATCGCGATGCGCTGCCGACCGAAGACGAGCAGTTCAAGGCCTACAAAGAAGTGGCAGAGGCCATGCCGGATCAGCCGATCATTGTCCGTACCATGGACATTGGCGGCGACAAAGAACTGCCGTACATGAATTTCCCGAAAGAGATGAACCCCTTCCTGGGCTGGCGTGCCGTGCGTATTTTCTTCGATCGCGAAGACATCATGCATGCCCAGCTGCGGGCCATTTTGCGTGCCTCTGCCTTTGGCAAACTGCGCATCATGTTCCCGATGATCATCTCCGTCGAAGAGTTCCGCAGCCTCAAGGCCACCGTAGAGACGCTGAAAGCCGAACTGCGCACCGAAGGCAAAGCCTTTGATGAATCCATCGAAGTGGGTATCATGATCGAGACTCCGGCTGCGGCCGTGATGGCTCATCATCTGGCTAAAGAAGTGGATTTCTTCAGTATCGGTACCAACGACCTGACCCAGTACACCCTGGCAGTCGACCGTGGTAACGAGATGATCTCCGCCATGTACAACCCGCTGTCACCCTCCGTCCTGACGCTGATCAAGATGGTTATCGACGCTTCCCATGACAATGGCAAGTGGACCGGTATGTGTGGTGAGCTGGCTGGTGACGAACGCGCCACACTGCTGCTGCTGGGTATGGGTCTGGATGAGTTCTCCATGAGCTCCATCTCTGTACCGCGTATCAAGAAGCTTATCCGCAACACCAACTTCGAAGATGTGAAGGCAATGGCTGACCAGGCTCTGAGCTATGCAACCGCCGCCGAAATCGAAGCCTGTGTAGATAACTTTATTAAGCAGAAGGCAGTCTGCTAAGATCGGCTGCAAACAGCGACAATCATCTCTAGGAGCTTTTACTATGGGTCTGTTTGATAAACTGAAGAAACTGGTTTCCGACGATAGCTCTGATACAGGTGGCATCGAAATTTTTGCCCCGCTGTCAGGTGAAATCGTACCGATCGAAGATGTGCCTGACGTTGTCTTCGCCGAGAAGATCGTCGGCGACGGTATCGCCATCAAGCCGGCTGGCAACAAGATGGTTGCACCGTGCGATGGTACCATCGGCAAGATCTTCGAGACCAACCACGCGTTCTCGCTGGAATCCGACTCTGGTATCGAGCTGTTCGTTCACTTCGGTATCGATACCGTTGAACTGAAAGGCGAAGGCTTCACCCGCATCGCTCAGGAAGGTCAAAAGGTCAAGCGCGGCGACACTATCATCGAGTTCGATCTGGCCATTCTGGAAGCGAAAGCCAAGTCTACCCTGACGCCGGTTGTCATCTCCAACATGGATGAGATCAAAGAACTGATCAAGATGACAGGTGCCGTGACTGTGGGCGAGACCCCGGTGATCCGCATCAAAAAATAATGCACGGCTGGCTCAAGCCAGTCGCTGCAACGAAAAACCGAAGCCATGTGCTTCGGTTTTTTTATGAAAAAATGGCAGTGAATACCGACTACTCCTTGCCAAACAACACCCGGTTTCGCCCCTGCGCCTTCGCCTGATACAGCGCCCTGTCCGCCACCAGCAACAGGTTGTCGAGGCTTTGTCCCGTCGTCAGCGTGGCGCAGCCAAAACTCATCGTTAGTGAGAAATGGTGATGGTGCCAATTGATCTGACTGGCAGACAACTGCTGTCGCAGTTGCTCGGCTAGCGAGACCGCCCGGGAGGCATCCGCTCCCGGCAGGATCAGCAGGAACTCCTCCCCTCCCCAGCGCGCCAGACACTCCTTTCCCTGCAACTGCTCCTCCATGATGCGGGCAACCCCACACAAGGCCGCATCCCCGGCGGGATGACCATATCGATCGTTGACCTGCTTGAAGTGATCAACATCGCATAGAATCACTGACAAAGGTCGCCCCTGCAGCCAGTGCGCCTGCAGCTGCTGCTCGGCTCCGCGCCGGTTGCTGAGTTCTGTCAGTGGGTCGGTACAGGAGAGGCGACTGATCTCCTCTATCATGCAGTGCAGATCGTGAATGTCGCGAAACGTCACTATGTGCCAGCCTGGCATGGCATCGGCCGTCAATTGGGCTGTGATGGTAAACCAGCGGCGCTGGCCATTCTTGCAGTAGATCCGGGTAGACATCTCCGCCACGGCAGAGCCGTTGGCCAGACTGGTCATGACAACCTGATTCCAGTCCTGGATGGCTTGAGTTCTGGTCTGCTCATCGTGATAGACAGTCGCGAACCAGGCTGTCATATCCGGCAAATCGGCCAGGGTGTAACCCAGCTGCGCCGAGAAGGCCTGATTCACGAATCTATGGTGCCTGATGGGAATGTTCGACAGGGTTGTTGGTATTGTGCCAAGAGTATCACCACAGACCGCCTCTGAAATGAGGATCGGTATCGGGATCACATCAAAGGATCGAAACAGGATCTGCTGCAGTTCGCTCAATATCGCTGACTCGGATATGTTCAAGGTATTTCCCTTACCAATATTTCGCTCAACAGTAAGTGAGTCCGCAGGCTGGGTAAATCCGCTTATTGAGCCTCTCGGACCACCTTGGTCGCAGTGTTCTCTCCCGGTTGCCACTCCTGATAGGGGCCGTGGATGGCAGAGTAGATCTTGTCCAGCTGACCGGAGGCCTTGAGCTTGCCGATGGACTGTGTCAGGAAACGGTCCACCCTATCCCCCTTCTCTCCTTTCGGGATAATAAACACATCGTCGAACTCGCCGAAATAGACGCGGTGGATATTGGTCAGCCCCATCTTCCTCAATGCAAAATCGGCCTCCTCCTGCGCCCAGAGAAAGGCGTCGATACGGCCCCTGCTCAGTTTGCCAAGGGACTGCTCGATTGAGAGGGAACGCTTGACCGAGAAGGGCCAGAAGTCGCTCACCCCCTCGATGAGCAGATCGCGCTTGGTGTACTCATAACCGAACACCATAGCGGGTGTAACGGGCGTAGCACTGCTGCTGTAGAGCACATGAGTTACCTTGCCAAAAGTCACAGAACTGAAGCGATAGGGGAGCATGGATTCATCAATATAGGGGTTACGCAGTGCGGGCAGATTGAAGTCCGCTTCCCCCACCACCACGCTGCGGGTCGCCCGGGGCATGGGATATACCTCCACACTCACCTCGACCCCGTCATCCAGATCGGCGATAGCCTTGACCAGATCGACGAAAGGACCGGTCCCGTTGGAATCAATAAGACCCGGCAACAGGCCAAGATATGCCGAGAAGCGGGCAGTGTGCTCAGGCTCTGCCGCAGCAAGACGCGTATTGCCGACCCCTGTCATACCCAACAGCGTGGTCCCCAGCATGAACAGGAGTACAGCCCCAAAACCAAGATTTTTCATGAGTTCACCCTTCTCGACACCACCACAATGGCTGCGTTACAAAAAGCATAGCCCCGTGATGAAAGGTGAGACGATAGCTAGAGAAATGAGCATTCATTGTTAAAAGGTTATCTGGATCAATATTTACCCGGACAAGCCTAGTAACATGGAAAGGGATACACCAAGGTCCGGCCATCCCAAGCCCGCCCAACGAGATAAACGTGATGCAATGAGCGCCCCGAGAAGGACACGAGCATGTTGAAAAATACCGAACAGCGTTATGGCAGCCTGAGTATCGGGCTGCACTGGTTAACCCTGCTATTGATGATGGCCGTCTACGCATTGATGGAGTTCAGGGATATTTTCCCCAAGGGCTCGGCCGGTCGTGACCTGATGAAGGAGTGGCACTTCATGGTGGGCTTGTTGATCCTGGCGCTGGTCGTCGTACGGCTGCTGGTGCGCTTTAGCAGCCCGTCACCCCGCATAGTGCCCACCCTGTCACCCCTGATGCGAACACTGGGTCACCTCGCTCATCTGGCACTGTACGGTTTTCTCATCCTTGCTCCGCTGCTGGGTTGGTTGCTCCTCAGCGCAGGCGGCAAGCCCATCCCCTTCTTCGGATTTGAGCTGCCCGCCCTGCTCGCGCCGGATGATGGTCTGAAGGGGACGATCAAGGATCTGCACGAAACGCTGGCCAACATAGGCTATGCGCTGATCGCCCTGCATGCGGCGGCAGCCATCTATCACCATCATGTGCTCAAGGACAACACCTTGACCAATATGTTGCCCGAGCGAAAATAAGCACCCGCCTTGAACACGCCAACAAAAAGGCCCCTTTGACAGGGGCCTTTTGCCATGGCTGAAACGCCACCATCAGGGCAACACCACCCGACTCTCACCACCACCGAGGGCCTCGACCCGAATTTGCACACCGATCCGCTCCACCAGGGTCTGCACATGGGAGATGATGCCTATCTGGCGGCCGGCCGCCTGCAGGGAGTCGAGGCTGGAGAGCGCGAGATCTAGGCTGTCCGGATCCAGGGTGCCGAAGCCCTCATCGATAAACAGCGACTCGACCTGGGTCTGGCGCGACGATAGGCTGGAGAGCGCTAGCGCCAGCGCCAGCGATACCAGGAAGCTCTCGCCGCCGGAGAGGGAGTCCACAGAGCGCACCTCGTCCCCCATGTCGAGATCCACCACCTGCAGCGCCAGATCCGTGCCGGGTACCCGCTCCAGTCGATAGCGCGGCGATAGCTCGCCGAGCTGGGCATTGGCCTCCAACAGCAGACGCTCCAGGGTGAGGCTCTGGGCGAAGGTGCGCAGCTTGGCGCCGCTGGCGGAACCGATAAGCTCGGACAGCTGCTGCCAGTGATCCGTCACCGCCTGCTGGCGACTCAGCTCCTCTTGCAAGGAGCCAGCCTTGAGGGCCGCCGCCTCGGCCTGGGCCAAGGTACTCTTGCACTGGAATAGCTGCTCCTCCAGCTCGCGACAATGGGCCTCGCAAGCGCCAAGACGCTCGGCAAGGGCCTCGGTGGAGAGCGCCGTCAGGTCACCGTGATGCTCACGATAACGCTCCCGTTTCACCTCCTCCAGCGCCAGCGCCCGTTGGCGTTCGGCCAGCCGGGTGCGCGCCTCGGCTAGGGCATCATCCAGCCCCTGCAGGGCTGTGCGGCGGGCCTTGAGCTCCTCCGGATGGATGGCCAGCAATCGGCGCAGATCATATTCGGCAATCCCGAGCCTGGTAGCATGGGCAGCCCAGCGCCCCAGTACCTCGCGGCGGCGGCGACTGCTCACCTGTTTGTCCTGCTCAAGATGGGTCAACCGTGTCTTGAGCTCTGTCTGTCGCTCCCTTGCGGCCCGCAGTGCGCCCACCGCCTCTTCGAGTTGATTGGCTCCCCGTGAAAGTCGCTGCTGCCACTCGCCCTCGACCTCGGCGATGGCACGTCCCCCAAGACACGCCTCGCGGCTGACCAGCAGTCCCTGGCGCTGTTGCTCGGCCTCCTTGTAGTCGCGCTCCAGCTTGTGCAGCTGTTCATTCTGGCTCTGAACCCTTGCCTCCTGCGCACTGAGCGCCGGGGTCAGGCTGGCAAGTTCGCTGCCCAGCTGCTCCCACTCGCGCTGTCCGTGCAGATAGGCCTCACAGGTCTGCTGCCATTCGAGCCACTGCCGACTGCCGAGCCATTGACGCCAGGGTTCGGCCCCCATCTGTTCATCGAGCCGGGTTTCACCCTGAACCAGGCGCTGGCGCAGCGTGACTTCCTGCTCGGCCAGCGCTTTGAGCTCGGCCTCCCACTCTATCTTCTGCCGCTCGGCCTCCTGCCACTGCTGCTCAAACTGCTGATGACGGGTTGTGAGCTGAGTCAGCTGATTGCGCAGCCCCATCAGCATCTGCTGACCTTGCTGGGCCTGTTGCAGCTGTCGCTGTCCGGCCACCAGACCCAGCTCCAGCGCCTCCCCCTGTGCCAAGAGATGCGCCAGCAGATCTGCCCACTCCGCGGGGCTTTGCCGCAAGGGCAGACCGTGGCCCAACAAGGTCTCACCACCCCACTGCAACCAGCGCTGGGTCAGCTGTTCGGCTCTTGCCTCCAGCTCGGGTTGGTGTTGCTGGCGGGCAACCAGCTGACGAGTCAGCTCGACGCGCTCGCTCTCTCCCTGAATATGTTGATGATTGAGCCGCTCCCACTCCAGCTCCAGCTGGCGGGCACGCTCGGCCAGCTGGGCCAGGATACCGGCCACCTGCGGCTGACTCTGGCGATAGGGATGCTCCTCTGCGCCACACAGCGGGCAAGGCATGCCATCGCTGAGCACGTGGCGATACTGCTCGAAGCTGGCGACGGCACGGGCCTGATCCAGCGCATGACGCGCCTCGTCACGCTGAAGCCCGAGTCGCTCCAGCGCAGGTACCAGCTCCTCGTGCTGGATGGCCAATCGGTGCAGATGTTGCTCGAGCAGTGCCATCTCTTGCAACAAGCGCTCCTGTTGCTCGCTGTGATTACGGCCTGCCTCCGCCAGCTCCAGCAATTGGCGCACCCGTGCCAGCTGTTCGGTCTGGGTCTGACGCTGCTCCTGCGCCTTGGCGACCTGACCATCCCACTCCTGCGCCTGCAACTGGTCGTGCTGCTGTTGCAGCCGGGCGCGCTCCTGCTGCCAGTAGTCCCGCTCCTGCTGTCCCTGCTCCAGCCGGCTGTTGAGATCCCGCAGGGCATGGCTCTTGTGCTCACGGCTTTGCAGCAGATGTTGCAGTTGATCCCGACCCTCGGCCCAATCCTGCATGGCCGCCAGCAGGGGTTGCCACTGGCGTGCCAGGGGGGCCAGCGTCTTGCGCTCCTCGAGCCAGAGCGCCCATTGCTGACGCCGCACCTCGAGCGCCTGCACCCGGCTCGCCTGCTGTTGCCACTCCTGTTGCAGAGCGACTTGCAGCGCGCGGGCCTGCGCCCCCTGCTGCTGAACTTCCTGCAACTGGCTGCTCTTCTCCCTGATGCGGGTATCGAGCTCCTGCGCCCGCTTGAGTTCGGGTTGCAGCGCCCCCCATTCGCGCTCGGCGGCTATCTTGTCGGCAAGCAGTTGTTGCTCGCGCAGCGCGGCCTGCTGCTGGGTCTGCTCGACCTGTTCGAGCTCGGGGCCCAGCTGGCCAATGAGCTGCTCTTGCTGCTGCACTTCCAGGGTGAGGCGAGCAAGTTCATCGTGATCGGCGCGGGCCACCTGGGCCTGCTCAGCGCGGCCAAACTCCTCCCGTTCGGGAGCCCCCTGGGCATGAGCCGCTTCTGCAGCGGCCAGTGCCGTCTGCCCCTCCTCGCAGGCCAGCAACTGGGCGGCGATGCGATCGTTGAGGTCCCGCAAGTCCTGCAACAGCTGGCGCTGCTGCTGCTCGTGCTTGAGGCTGGTGGAGAGTGCCAACTGCTGGGCGACCCACTGCTCGCGGGTCGCCTCGTCCATCAGCGCCACGTCGCCGAGCCGTTGCCCGATGGCGGCCAATTTGTGCTGCTCCTCCCGCGCCCGTTCATGGGTCTGGATAGAGATGGCGGAATAGAGCTCGGTGCCTGTCATCCGTTCGAGCAGGGCGGAGCGCTCGTCGGCACTCGATTTGAGAAACGCGGCAAACTCCCCCTGGGGCAGGATAACGGCGCGGCGAAACTGCTCCCAGGAGAGCCCCACCAGTTCATCGATGCGATCCTGCAGCTCCCGCTTGCTGCCGGAGAAGACCTGACCCGACGCCACGTCGGTCAGGCTGCGCTCCTGGGCCTGAAAACGCCCCTCGGAACGGTTGCGCGCCCGGCGCACCGCCCAGCGGGCCAGCCAGATACGGCCATCGCAGCCGCGAAACCGTACCTCGGCACAGCCGCTGGCGTGGCCGCGACTGAGGATGCCCCGCACGTCGTTGGCTTTGAGCTTCTCCTCGTCATCCGCTCGGCCCACCTCGGCCACGTGCTTGCGATTGGCGATGAAGCGCGGCATCTCGTCGTACAGCGCCAGACAGATGGCATCGAGCAATGTGCTCTTGCCGGCACCCGTGTTGCCCGTGATGGCAAACAGCCCTGCGGCGCCGAGCGCCCCCTTGGTAAAGTCGATGGTGAAGGCCCCGGTCAGGCTGGCCAGGTTCTCACCGCTGAGGGACAGGATCTTCATGCGCCGGACTCCTTCACCTGTTGCAATATCTCTTCAAACGAGGCGACCAGTTCGGCCTCGGGTTCACCGTCAAACTGGCGCTGATAGCAGAGCCTGAACACCTCAGTGGGGGAGAGCTCATCCAGCCTGCGCTGGTTCTGGCCATCGGCCAGCCCCTGGCCAGAGCCCAGATAGCGGGTACTGATACGGGCCAGGCGTACCGGCTTGCCCGCTAGCGCCGCCAAGATGCGCTCGCGGATGCGGGCCTCGGGTCTGGGCAGCAGCAGTCGTACTTCGAGGAAGGGTTGAGCCTCGCTGGGCAGCGCTGGCAGGGACAAGGCCTCTATAGCCTTGAGCGCCCCTTCCAGTTCGCTCTCGGGCAGGCGGATCATCTCCACCGCGCGGGGCACAGGGATCCGCTCCAGACCCACCAATTTGGCCCCCTCAAACGTCACTTCCAGCACCTGATGGTTGTAGTTGGCCTCGGCCAACGAGAGCGGCAAAGGCGAGCCGCTGTAGTGAACACCCTCGGCCGGGCTCTGGGCCAGATGGAGGTGACCGAGCGCCGTGTAGTCGGCGCTGGCAAAAATATTGGCAGGCAGGGCATGCTGGTTGCCGCCGAGTACCCGCCGCTCTGAAAGCTCGGAGAGCTGACCTGCCGCCAGATAGGCGTGGCCCATAGCGATCAGTGCCTGCTCGGGTTCGCAGCGCGCGCGACCTTGTGCCAATACCTCTTCATAGACCCGCCGTACCCCTTCAATCAGCCGATCCTGACCCTCTTCAAGCTGTTCAACCCTCAGGTCGCTGCTGCGCAGGAAGGGGACGGCAGCGCACCAGGCGGCCACCTTGCCTTCCCTGTCTTGCAGCGGCACCAGTAGGCGGTCGGTCTCAAGCTTGCCCTCACTGTCACGGCTGATGCTGCCCACCAGATGCAGATCAAAGGCGCGCAGCAGTTCGTGAGGGGCATCCAGCTTGGAGGGGGAGTCGTGGTTGCCGCCGATCAGCACCATGTTGAGGTGGGGCATCTCGGCCCGCAGCCTGGCCAGGAAGCGATAGAGCTGCTGCCAGGCGCTGGCGGGAGGGTTGGCGGTGTCGAACAGATCGCCCGCCACCAGCAGGGCGTCGATCTGCCGCTGCTTGATGGTGTCGGTCAACCAGTCGAGAAAGGCGTCGTGTTCGAAACGGCGTTCATGGCCATGGAGTTGATGGCCAAGGTGCCAGTCGGCTGTGTGCAGGATCTTCATGAGAAAACGGCTCGAAATGGAGGAGCGGTGCCCACGGCACCCAATGCAGACAAGATGAGGATACGCCACCCTTTTTTCAAGCAAAACAGGCCGGTGGCGTCAGATTCAGGCGGGCTCGCAACACATCTTGTACTGGGGATGGCCGGTGAGGGGATCGAACTCCTCCCCCTGGATCACGAAGCCGTGGCGGCGGTAGAAGCGCACCGCCTGATCGTTTTCCACGAACACCCGCGCATGCAGCCTGGCCCCCTGCAACTTGGCCTCCTGCAGCAGGGCATGGCCCACGCCGCGTCCCTGCCGGTCGGGGCGCACGAACAGGGCGGCAAGATAGTCATCCACCAGTGCCATGAAGCCGAGCAGCTCGCCGCGCTCCTCAAATACCCAGATGCGGGCGTGGTCGAGATAGCGGGTGCGCAGATCTTCCTGGGCCTGCCACCAGCAGGAGGCATCGACGAAATCGTGAGCCTGCAGGGAGGCCAGCAACCAGATTTCGACGATCTCTTCCATGTCCTCTGACTGACTCGGCCTCAACATATTTGCATCCTTGTTAACAATCTGAACACCCGCAGTCTAGGGGACTTTGATGACAGGGTTGGGGACGAACATGACTCCCTGTGAACTCGATCGTCCTTTTTTTACGAGAATGATTGGCTGATCACAAAGCGCCTCTCTAGTACAATGCCCGCCGGACAATCTATGAGACCGAGGACGCCATGTGGTTTAAAAACCTGCAGATTTATCGCTTTACCCGCCCCTTTGACCTGACAGTGGATCAGCTGGAAACCCAGCTCGAGGCCTGTGCCTTCACCCCTTGCGGCAGTCAGGACATGTCCCGGTTCGGTTGGGTCAAGCCCCTTGGCAAATTCGGTTCGACCCTGACCCACTCCGCCTCAGGCCACATCCTCATCTGTGCCCGCAAGGAAGAGAAGATGCTGCCGGGTACCGTCATCAAGGAGATGCTGGCGGAGAAGGTAGAAGCGATCGAATTCGAGCAGGGCCGCGCCCTCAAGAAGAAAGAGAAGGAAGCGCTGAAGGAGGAGATACTCCACACCCTGCTGCCCCGCGCCTTCAGTCGTACCAGCCAGACCTTCGCCTGGATCAATCCGGCCGACAATCTGATGGTGGTGGACGCGGGCTCCGCCAAGAAGGCGGACGATCTGCTGGCCCTGCTGCGCAAGAGCATAGGCACCCTGCCCGTGGTGCCCGTGGCCCTCAAGAACCCGCCCGAGATCACCATGACTGAGTGGCTGAGCGAGGGCAATCTGCCCGCCTCCTTCGCGCTGGAAGACGAAGCCGAGCTGCGCAGTGCCATGGAGCACGGTGGCATCATCCGCTGCAAGCAGCAGGATCTGATGACCGATGAGATCAAGAACCACCTGGCCAACGACAAGCTGGTGACCAAGCTGGCTCTGAATTGGGGCGAGACCCTGAGCTTCGTGCTGGGGGACGACATCTCCATCAAGCGTCTCAAGTTCAGCGAAGAGCTGCGCGAGCAGAACGACGACGTGACCAGCGAAGATCCCGCCGCCCGTCTGGATGCGGACTTCGCCCTGGTGACCGCCGAGCTGGCCCAGTTCATCCCGGCGCTGTTTGCCGCCCTGGGTGGCGAAGAGCAGTCCATCTAGCTGTGTAAACCCACCAGGTTGTTCACAGATTGAAGACGACTGATGGGGGGCTTATAGCCCAGACTTGCATGAGGACGATGCCAGTTGTACTCATGCAGCCACGGTTGCAAGTGTTCTGCCCGT